>CAJJPG010000073.1 GCA_905193585.1 uncultured Oscillospiraceae bacterium | reverse complement strand
ACGTTTTTCCGCTGACATGCGCGGCGGAAAAACACCTTGTAAGCGAAAAATAGCTTTAAAAGCTATTTTTCAAGAACACTGGGGTGAGTACCCACGGGGATAAAGTGCAGTCAAAAATCTCCGATTTTTGCGAACGGCATTCCCGTCCAAAAGCGTGTCGACTTTTTCGATGCGCTTTATTATTTTATCACATATCTTTGTTCTGTTCAAGTGCTTTTTCGCAGATATTATCAACATCCGCCATACTGCCTATTTCTCCGCACATTCTTCTGAGAGCCGCGGCACCGTTTAAGCCCTGCATATACCACGCGGCGTGCTTTCTCGCTTCAAGCATGGCTATATGCGGGTCCTTATATTCGCTCATAAGTAAAATTTGCTTTTTAAGTACCTTAAGACGTTCTTCAAGCGACGGTCTTTTATAGGGCTTTTTTTCAAAATACGCGTTTATTTCGGCAAAAATAAATGGGTTGCCCTCTGCCGCCCGCCCGACCGACACCATATCGCACCCGGTTGCCGAATACATATATTCGGCGCTTTTGCCGCCCGTTATATCCCCGTTTGCAATTACGGGAATTGTCACCGTTTTTTTAACCTCGGCAATTGTTTTGTAATCAATACCTGGGGCGTACATTTGCGGGCGCGTTCTGCCGTGCACCGTTATTGCCGCTGCCCCCGCGTCTTCGCATATTTGCGATAAATACACCGCGTTTATGTTCTCATTATCATAGCCCGTGCGCATTTTCACCGTTACGGGTATGTTTACGGCTTTCACCACCGCCGCCACTATTTTACCCGCTAACAGCGGCTCCTTCATAAGCGCGCTGCCGCCGCCGTTTGCCGCAACCTTAGGCGCGGGGCAGCCCATATTTATATCAATAAAATCGGGGTTAAAGCGCAAGGCAGCCCTTGCCGCCTCTGCCATTATTTCGGGGTTGTTGCCGAAAAGTTGCGAACCGAACGGCCGCTCCTTATCCGACGCGGTAAGCAGCGCCGCCGACTTTTTATCGTTCAGCACCACCCCGCGCGAGCTTGTAAGCTCGCCCACGGTAAACGCCGCGCCGTAATGGCGGCACAGCTCGCGCATTGCGCGGTCTGCAACGCCTGCCATAGGCGCTAAAGCCGCATATCCTTTAATTTCAATGTTTCCTATTTTCATAACTACTTACAGCACATCGCCAGATAATATGACTCTGTTTTTTCGGTTTCAAAGCGATATTCTCCGAGCTTTTCTTTAAATTTTCCGCCGCTGACAAGCGAAATCTTCGCCGCGTCCGAAAGTATGCCGCCCTCTGCCTTTATATATGCCTCTTTGCTCGTCCAAAGGGTATAAAAACGGTTTTCGGAGTCTTTCGCATTTACAAATTCGTTTTCGGCAGGGGAGAAAAGCATATATTTTTCGCGTTTTTTAAAGCCGCCGGGAATTTGAATATCAACGCCTATCGGATCGTCCGAAACGGCGACTGCGGCAAAATCACCCGAGTGCGAAATGCTGAAAAAGCAAAAATCGCAAAGCGGCTTGCCGTTTTTGTTGTACTTAATCTCAAAGCGCTCTTTACCGTATATCCGCTTTATCATTCTTTCAAGCAGCAGTCTGCCCGCAAGCGTGCGCTTTACATCGTCATCAGTGCAGTTTTCAAGCTTTTTTTTAAGCTCGTCCGATTGCCGCGCCGATATATCGCGGTATTCATCGTTCAACACGGTGCGGATATTTATTACCTCGCACCGCATTTAAGAAATTTTCGCGTTTTTGTAAAGATAATCGGCAACCTTTTCGCTCACGGTCATATACTCAAAATAATATTCGCCGTAATAATTTTTAACCGTTTCGGCGGTCACCTGCGAATTGTTTATGCTCTTAACCGTCTCGTCAATCTTTTTATTTATTTCCTCGTCCTTCAGTCCCAGCTTTTCGTTATCAAGTATCGAGTAAGCCACCATCTGCTCATCCATTGCGGGCTTTATCTGATTTTTTACAAGATTCTCTTTAAACGACTCCTCGGTCATATTGTTTGAAGTAAGGTATGTCGCAAAGTCAACGCCGTAGCTGCTCTTTAAATTTTGCTCAAGCATATTTTTATAAGAGCCGTACATAGTGTCAATCTCGGTTTGCGGATATTCCTTTATTTTTGAGCCGCTTTTCACCTTGTCAAGCAGATAATTCTTAACCGCGCGCTCGGTCACGTCGGCGGTGTATTTATCGAGCGATTTAAAACCAAGCTCAGAATAATAATCCTCGGGTTTTCTTTCTTCCTCGGTTTTAACGTAATTTATTTTAACCGTAAAAACCACCGCTTTTCCCGCAAGCTCGGCTGAATTGTAGTTTTCGGGGAAGGTAAGGTTCAAATCCACCGTATCGCCGATTTTTTTGCCTATAAGCCCCGTTTCAAATCCCTCTATAAAGGAATTTGAGCCGATTTTCAGGTCATACCCCGCTGCGGTGCCGCCGTCAAATGCAACGCCGTCCTTTTTGCCGGTGTAGTCAATATTCGCGGTGTCGCCGTTTGCAACGGTGCCCTCGGTCTTTTTAACATATAAATCGTTTGCCGATACATCAGATGAAATAACGTTATTGTAACATTCCTTAAATTCGTCCGATTTGGTATCAACCTTTAAGCCCTTATAATCGGCAAGGGTAATGTATTTTGAAAGCTTGCCGTTATAAAGCTGCCTTTTTGCCTTTTTCCCGCAGCCCGCAAGACCGAAAACGGTCAGAGCCGCCAATAAACAACATATTATTCTTTTCATATTCCGCTCCTAATTTTTCTGTAATTCGCCTTTTGAGGCGGCTTTTAAATAAGCGTTTATAAAGCCGTCCAAGTCGCCGTCCATAACCGCGTTTATATTGCCCGATTCAAAGCCCGTTCTGTGGTCCTTTGCCATGGTGTACGGCATAAACACATACGAGCGTATCTGTGAGCCCCATGCAATCTCCTTTTGAACGCCCTTAATATCCTCAATTTTTTCGAGGTGCTCGCGTTCCTTTATTTCAAGCAGCTTTGATTTGAGCATTTTCATTGCCTGGTCGCGGTTCTGGAACTGGCTGCGCTCGTTTTGGCAGGCAACCACTATTCCCGTGGGAATGTGCGTTAAGCGTACCGCAGATGAAGTCTTGTTTATGTGCTGACCGCCCGCGCCCGATGAGCGGAAAACGTCCATTTTAATATCTTCCTCGCGTATTTCAATGTCATTATCGTCGCTTATTTCGGGCATTACTTCAAGCGAGGCAAATGATGTGTGCCGCCTGCCCGAAGCGTCAAATGGCGATACGCGCACAAGGCGGTGTACACCCGATTCGCTCTTTAAATAGCCGTAGGCGTTATCGCCCGCTATCAGCATTGTGGCGCTTTTAAGCCCTGCCTCGTCGCCGTCCAAAAAGTCGAGCAGCTGCACCTTAAAGCCGTGGCGCTCGCTCCAGCGCGTATACATACGCACAAGCATTGATACCCAGTCCATAGCCTCGGTTCCGCCCGCGCCCGCGTGAAAGGTTAAAATGGCGTTGTTATTATCATACTCGCCCGTAAGCAGGGTTTGCAGGCGCTGCGCGGCAAGCCCCTTTTCAAATTCTTCAAGGCTTTCGGTAATTTCGCCCACAAGCGATAGGTCTTCCTCCTCATCGCCCATTTCTATAAGCGTTAAAAGGTCCTCGTAAGAAGAACAAAGTTTTTCGTAGGTCTCAACCGTGTTTTTAAGCTTACCGGTCTTTTGCAGAATTTTCTGCGAATTTTCGGCGTCGTCCCAAAAACCGGGGGCGGCGGTTTTCGCCTCTAATTCCTCAATTTCGTTTTTTAAATGCTCGTAGCCCAGCGCGTCCTTTAAATCGCGCAGCTCGCCCTCGTTACCCTCAAGGCGGAGCTTCAGCTGTTCAAATTCCAGCATTGGTTTCCCTCCGTTTCGTTATATAAGCGCGAATGCGCACCAATTATCCTTATATTGCTTTTCTTTAACCGTAAAGCCGTGCTTTTCGGCGGCGCGCAGCACGTCCTGCTCGCGCGCGTCAATAATTCCCGAAACCAGCAGCACGGCGTTTTCCGCCATATAATCGCGAACGTTTTCAAGCAGTCTTATTACCACGTCCGCCACAATATTGGCGCAAACAACGTTAAACTTTCCGCTCACCTTATCCGCTAAATCGCCCACAATATATTCGGTTTTATCATCTTGATTATTAAGCTCGGCGTTTTCGCGCGCCGTTTTAACCGATTGCGCGTCAATATCCACCCCGACCGCCTTTTCGGCACCCAGCAGCACCGCCGCAATAGAGAGTATACCGCTGCCGCAGCCTATATCGAGCATTTTTGTACCCTCTGTCACGTAATTTTCAAGCATTGCAAGGCAAAGCGACGTTGTGGCGTGCGTGCCCGTGCCGAATGCGGCGCCGGGGTCTATGTGCAGAATTTTTCTGCCGCTTACATTTTCGTAGCTTTCCCAGCTAGGCACTATGGCAAGCCTTTTGCCTATTTCGGTAGCGTGAAAGTATTTTTTCCAGTTTTCGTTCCAATCATTGTCGTTTACACCGACAGCACCCACCTCAAACGGTATTTTTTCAGCCGCAAGCCTTTCCTTTAAAAAAGCAAGGCTTTCTTCGGCGTTATCGCACTCGGAAATATAAATATGAATGACCGATTTAGTCCTGTCCTTTTTAACAAGCTCCTCGTCAATCAGATCAATGTGGGCTATTTCCTCCGCCTCTTGCTCCAAATCGGAGTAATCCTCAATATAAATGCCGTAGGGCACGGTCATATTGGCTATTGCCGCGGCGGTATCGGTATATTCAAGCGGCACGTTTACGGTTATTTCAGTCCAGTTCATATTATATATTATCACTCCGAAACAGTATTCAAACTATTATACCATATATCGGCAGCAATTAAAAGTATTATTTTATGTTTTAAAGCTTTTTGCCGCATTTTACTCTCTAAAGCTTGCTATTCGACGCCTGTAATGCTATACTAAGCATAAAATGCGGGCGAAAATATGCTCTTTGCAGAGGTTGAAAATGAAAAGTCAAAGAAAACCTTATTTATCCACAACACAAATTATACTGCTGAGTTTCCTCGGCGTTATACTTATAGGCAGCGTTTTGCTTTCCTTGCCCGTAAGCTCAGCGGGCGGGCGCGCCGTGCCGTATATAGACGCGCTTTTCACCGCGACCACCGCCACCTGCGTTACGGGGCTTGTTACGGTAAGCACCGCCGCAACCTGGAGTGTATTCGGGCAGGCTGTAATATTGCTTTTAATTCAGATAGGCGGGCTTGGCGTAATTACCTTTATGACCGCCGTAATGCTGCTGTTCAACCGAAAAATAGGTATTTCCGACCGCCTGCTTATACAGGACGCATTTAACCTCAGCACCCTTTCGGGAATTGTGGCATTTGTTAAAAAAGTGCTTATAGGTACCTTAACGGTTGAAAGCATAGGCGCGTGTTTTTATATGACGGTATTTGTGCCGCAGTTCGGCGCAAGGGGAATTTGGGTATCGGTTTTTAATTCGGTATCGGCTTTTTGCAACGCGGGTATAGACATTATAGGCGAAAACAGCCTTTGCGATTACTCGGGCAACGCGCTTATAACCTTAACTACCGCCGCGCTTATTATTCTGGGCGGGCTGGGGTATATAGTGTGGTGGGATGTATCTCGGGTAATAAAAAACCGCAAACAAAACGGCGGCAGATTTTTTAAAAGCCTTACCCTGCACAGCAAAATCGTCCTTATTTCCACCGCGTTCTTACTTATTGTCGGCACGGCGCTTACCCTCTGCTTTGAATATAACAACCCGCTGACCTTAGCGGGGCTGCCCCTGACCGATAAAATTCAGGCCGCGTTTTTTCAATCGGTAACCACCAGAACGGCGGGGTTTGCAAGTCTGCCGCAGGAAAATTTAACAAACCCTACCGCCATTCTTTCCTTGCTGCTTATGTTCATAGGCGGCTCGCCCGTCGGCACGGCGGGCGGCATAAAAACCGTAACGGCGGCAGTGCTTTTATCTATTACCGTTTCCCTGATAAGCGGAAAAAACAGCGTTTCCCTTTTCGGCAGAACAATATCAAAGCAGTCGGTATACAAGGCGGTTGCCGTTACGGTAATGTCGTTTTCGGTTATGTTTGTATCCACCCTGCTGCTTTCCGCCGTGACAAATGCCCCTGCGCTTGATATTCTGTTTGAAACGGTCAGTGCCGCCGCCACGGTGGGGCTTTCGCGCAGCCTGACCGGAGCGCTTAACCTTTTAGGAAAGCTGATAATTATTTTCACCATGTATTTCGGCAGGGTGGGGCCTATATCAATAGCCATTGCGTTCGGCGGCAAAAATCCGAGCCGAAACATTATTAAAAACCCCACGGAAGAAATAAGTATAGGATAGACAATACAATCAGGGTACAACGCTTCCCATAACGGAAAAGAAAATTTGTCCGATTATATTGTCTATATAAAGGAGATTTCGATATGCAGAAAAAAACTTACGCTGTTTTAGGGCTGGGCAGATACGGCACCGCCGTTGCAAAGGAGCTTGTTAAAAACGGTGCGGACGTAATTGCCGTTGATAAAAACGAACAAATAGTTCAGGACTCATCGGTATATCTGCCAATATGCAAATGCGCGGATATAACAGACCCCGAGGTTATTTCAGAGCTTGGAATTTCAAACGCGGACGTTGTAATTGTGGCAATGGCGAGCAGTCTTGAAGGAAGTATTCTTGCAATAACGCTTTGCAAGGAAGCGGGCGTTAAAACCGTAATAGCAAAATGCGCAAATGAAACTCACCGAAAAATTCTAAAGCGCGTAGGTGCGGATACGGTTGTTTTCCCCGAAAACGAATCGGGCACACGCCTTGCCAAAAACCTGCTGACCTCAGGCTTTACAGACATTCTTACCCTTTCGGACGATTTATCCTTAGTAGAGCTTGCCGCGCGTGACGAATGGGTAGGCAAAAGCCTTAAGGAGCTTAATTTGCGCAAAAAATATACGGTAAACGTGGTCGCTTTTCGCAAAAACGGGAAAATAACCGCCCCGGTAAACCCCGAAGAATTGCTCGATAAGGATACAGAAATTATTGCAATTGTAAACACCGCAAAATTATCAAAATTAAAATAGTATTACAAACCGAACAAACCAAAAAATAAATTTACCGCAACACATAAAAGCGCGCCCGCGGCGGTGGGCAGCAGGAACGCAAGTGCCGTCCATTTAAGGCTGCCCGTCTCCTTTTTTATCGTAAGCAGGGTTGTTGAGCAGGGCCAGTGCATAAGCGTAAAGATTATAAAGCATACCGCCGTGCGCACGCTCCAGCCGTTTGAAAGAAAAAGCGAAAGCGTTTCCGCTAAGCTGCCCGCACCCTCAAGCGTGCCGCTTGCGGCGTAGGTCATAATTATTATGGGTATTACCGTTTCATTGGCGGGAAAGCCCAATATAAAAGCAAGCAGTATAGCCCCGTCAAGCCCCATTATTTTGCCTATGGGGTCAAGCGCTGCGGCGCAAATGCTTAAAATGCTCGCGTTGTTTACATTTATATTTGCCGCAAGCCAGATTATAAGCCCTGCGGGGGCGGCAACGGCGGCGGCGCGTCCCAAAACAAACAGTGTGCGGTCAAAAACCGAGCGGACAATTACCCTGCCTATTTGCGGCCGCCTGTAGGGTGGCAATTCCAGCGTGTAGGAGGAGGGCAGCCCCTTTAAAACGGTTTTTGAAAGCAAACGCGTTAAAAGCATTGAAACGCCTATACTTAAAATTATAGCCGCGGTTAAAAAAATTGCCGCAAGAAAAGAGGACCCGCCGCCCGACGCGCCTATAAAAAACATTGTAATAACCGATATAAGCATGGGGAATCTGCCGTTGCAGGGCACAAAATTATTTGTAAGTATTGCAAGCAGCCGCTCCCGCGGCGAATCTATTATGCGGCAGCCCACAACCCCCGCCGCGTTGCAGCCGAAGCCCATACAGACCGTAAGCGCCTGTTTTCCGCAGGCGTTGCAGCACTTAAAGGGGCGGTCTAAATTATAGGCTATGCGGGGTAAATATCCCGAATCCTCAAGCAGGGTGAAAAACGGGAAGAATATTGCCATTGGCGGCAGCATTACCGAAACCACGGTTGCCGTGACCCGCCATATGCCGAAAATGAAAGCATTTTTTATAACCTCGGGCACGCCTATATAGGTCAGTAAATACAACAGCTTGCCCTCTAAACAGGAAAAGAATGACGACAAAAGCTCCGACGGATAGTTAGCCCCCGCCATAGTAAGCCAAAAGACTACCGCCAACAGCGCCGCCATTACGGGAAACGCCGTTAATTTTCCCGTAAGAATTTTATCAAGTTTTCTGTCGCGCGCGCAATATTTTTCCTTTTTATATTCAACGGTTTGCGCGGCAATATTTTCAGCCGCGCTTATCAGTGCGGAAACGGTAATATCTTTAAGCGCGCTTTGCGTTATTCCGCTGTTTTCAAGTATTTTTTCCGCTTTTTCCATAGCCGCGAAAAGTGTGGGGCTTTTTAAAAAATCAGTGCCTAAATATGCGCCTATTTCCTTTAAAAGCGAGGGGTCGCGGTCAAGCAGCTTTAAAGAAAGCCAGCGGCTGTCAAGTTTTCCGCGCGATAATTTTTCAACCTCTGGCAGCAGTGCCGCAATCGCCCTTTCAACAGGCTCGGGGTAGCGCGCCAGAAAGCCGCCGCGTTTTTCCTCCGTTATGTTATCAAGCGTATCGGTAAGCTTTAAAAGTGTTTTTTTATTGCGCGCCGCCGTTCCCACAACGGGAACGCCAAGCAGTGCCGACAGCCTTTGCAAATTTATTTCTATTCCGCGCTTTTTTGCCTCGTCCATTAAATTTACGCAAACTATAACGTTTTTTGAAATTTCGGCGGTTTGCAAAACAAGGTTTAAATTTCTTTCAAGGCTTGTGGCGTCACACACCACAACCACCGCGTCAGGCCCGCCGAAGCAGATGAAATTCCGCGCCACCTCTTCCTCTGCCGAGTGCGCCATAAGCGAATATGTTCCGGGAATATCCACCAAAACATAGCCGCGCTTTTTTGTGCGGCAGTAGCCCTGCGCGTTGCTCACGGTTTTGCCCGGCCAGTTGCCGGTATGCTGATTAAGACCCGTAAGCGCATTGAAAACGGTGCTTTTGCCCACGTTCGGATTGCCCGCAAGGGCTATTATTTTATCGGTTTCAAAAAGTTTTTTTATTTCAAGACCGGAATCGACCGCACCGACCCCGACTGAGCTTTTGGTAAGACCCATAGCATACGTCCCCCTATGTGTAATAACTCTTTTACATAATATTCAAAGTATGGGATATAGGTTAAAAAGCCTTACTGATTTTTTTATACTCCGGTTTACCCGCTGTTTCGGAATATTAAAAGCTCCCCTCGCGGGCAATGTCATTAAGTTAAGAGAATGCTAATAGGCAGAAACGACAAAATAAAAC
>CAJJPG010000072.1 GCA_905193585.1 uncultured Oscillospiraceae bacterium | reverse complement strand
AACGGAGGTGCAAAGCAATGAGCCGTCTTGATTTTCTTTACCGCACCGAGCTGCCGCACAGAGCTGTTGCGGTATATATTTATCTTGCCGACCGGACGAACGAAAATAACGAATGTTGGCCTGCTATCCCGACAATAGCCGCCGACCTCAAGCTCTCGGCATCCACCGTCCGCCGCGGAATCCGAGATCTTAAAAAAGCAGGGCTCCTCGCAACCGAGCAGCGGTACAGAAAAAAAGGCGGTAAGAGCAGTTTGCTATTCCGGCTGAAAAAGGAATAAAAAAGACCGCTTGTCGGCGGTCAGCGTTTAATCACGGCTGTGACAATTCGTTCAAGGCCGTGCTTTTCTATATACCGAAGCACATCGAATAAGTCTCCGAACGAGAGTGCTTCGTTAAAATATTCCGTGTAGTCCTGCGGCGTTTTCAAAAGCGGATATCTGTCGCCTGCATTAACGGCTATGTAGTATTTTTCGTTTTCCATCTTCATCCCTCCGAAATCGCACAAGGTTTATTATATCGGCAGCGGGATGTTTTTTCAAGAGTCTTTTTCCGCCAAGGGGCAACTGCGCCTATACGCTGACAGGTGCCACCTGTCATGATGATAAGAGAAAGTGAACTGCCCAACTGAAGATATATTACAGCAGAGAAAACGGAATGATAATAACATTAAAATTTGATTTTTACCTAGAAAATTTACTTTGAAATTTTTTAGGCGTTATTCCGAAACGCCTTTTAAAAAGTGAAATAAAATGCGAATAATCGGGAAACCCGCTTTTTTCTGCGGCTGCTTGAACGCTATCTCCGCGTTCAAGCAGCTTTTTTGCGTTTGCGAGGCGGCGGTTTTCTATATATTTCGAGGGGGTTATATCGAGTTCGTCTCTAAAAGCCCTGTAAAGCGAGCTGCGGCTTATAAAAAATTTTTCGCAAAGCATATTAACCGAGCATTCGTCGCCGAAGTTATTGTCCGTATATTCCAAAATTTCGCCCAAGCGCGCCGATATTCCTACCGACGGTTCTGTTCTGTCCCTGTTTTTTTCTATTATATCAAGCACACCAACCACCGCCGCCAGATTTTCCGCCGACATAGGCTTTTTATCCTGGCAGGCAAGCATAGTATCAAAAAGCGTGCGCAATTTTTCTTTATCGCTGCGGCTTAGGGTTATGCGGTTTTTTTCCCCAGCCGCGCGCTGTAAAAAGGGCGAAAGCAGGTAAGAATACTCCGCCGACACCTTTACCCAAAAGCAATAGCAGGTATGTATCTGGTCGGAGTGATAAATGCAATAATGTATCTCGTTCGGCTTAGAAATTATAATATCCCCCGTATTTACGGGATAAACCTTATTTTCCACCGCAAATGAAACGTTGCCGCTTACATTGAAATAAACCTCGCAGTAATCGTGAATATGTGCGTCATCCGTCGGGTGCAGCGAACCGTTAATATTATGCTCACCGTATTCCGTTACCGCGCACAGTCCGCCGTCAGGCAGTATATTTTTTAAATAATGTATTTCCACAGCCACACCTTGAAACAAATATCATATTTTTAGGGCGAAATCTCATAGTATTTCGTTTTTGTTTATGGTATACCACATTATGCTGAAAAAGTAAAGCTATATTTTTTTTGGGGTGTGCCTATGTTTTCTTTACCAATACCGTTACTTATCATTTTATCCGTAATCACAAGCGCGCTTATCGGCATTTTACGCGGTAAATATGCCAAAAGCTACCCGATGTCCGGCGTGTATTTGTGGCGGTTTAATTTTTATCAGAACATATTTTGTTTTTTATCTATACTGTTGATATATCTTTTTTCGGGAACAGAGTTCAGTTTCAGCGTGTTTTCCGTGCTGCTCGGCGCGGCGCTTGCCGTCGCCAATATTTTGAGCCTTGAGGGGCTGCTGCAGGCTCAGGCCTGCGGCTCTTTTGCCTACACGTCCGTTATAGTGGCGCTTTCGGCAATAATACCCAGTATGAGCGGACCCGTGCTTTTCGGAGAAAAGGTTACCGTTTCGCAATTTGCGGGCATAGGGCTTATGATAATATGCATTATTCTCTCCCCGGGAAATGACGGGGGTGAAAGGCGCGCAGTCAATCTTAAATGGTTGCTTTTCTGCACGGTGGCGTTTGTGTTTTCGGGCGCAGTGGGCGTTGTGCAGAAAATACACCAAAACAACGCCGCCCACAAGGCGGAAATGCCCGCACTACTGCTTACATGCTTCTTTGTTTCCTTTGCCATTTCAGGTATAAGGCTTATTACAGAACGCGGGCGAATGAAAAAATCGGGTGAGAGTCTTAATAAATTAACCCTCGCCGTTTTGCTTTTTCCTGCGGTTTCGGGGCTTTGCTTTGCCTTTCCGCACACAATAAACCTGTTTTTATCGGGCAGGCTTGCCTCGGTTGTATTTTTCCCCACAATAAACCTTTGCCCTATGATGCTCACAATGCTTTACGCCGTTTTCTGCTTCAAGGAAAGGCTAACCGCCAAGCAGTGGGCCGGAATTGCCGTAGGCGTTTTATCAACCGTGTTTGTAAGCGGAATCATATGAGCATGTTTGCATTAAACTTTAATTCAGATCGCAACCGTAAAGCTTTATACCTGAGCCGTTGCTATATGAAAAATTTTTATAGCAGTTTCCTGCGGCAAGCAGATATTCGGCTCCCGCCTGAATATTAAAGGTGCTGTTTGTGTGTTCTGCAAACGCAATGCCGTAAAAGGCAGCACTGCCGCCCGCCAGATAAACGGCGTCCGAGCCGCCCTGAAAAAATACACCTCCTACGGCTGCGGTATTGCCGCCGTTTAACTCCATCGCGTTTTTGCGGCACGCCCATATTGCCGTGTTATAAAGCCTGAGGTTTCCCGAAAAGTCCTTTTCGGTTTTTATGGCGACCGAGCTTCCGCTGCTGCACGACAATTGACTTTCAAACAGTCTTACGTTTGCATTATTTGCAATATCAAGGGCGCAAAATGTATAATCCACGCCCTGTCCTATAATTGCCGCGTCCGCCGAACCGTTAATTTTCAGACCGACATTCGCGCCGTAAACAAAGTTCATGAAAAAGGTCTGATTTACCGCGTCGGATATTTCGTACCCTGTAAAATGCCCGTTAAGATAATTGATAATTGCCGCGGTGCCTACGGTATTAAGCCAGTAGTTTCTGTCTGTGAAACGGTTATCCCACAGCTGGGAAACGTTTGACTGACAGTCCCTTACCGTACCGTCGTGGCTGCCGGAGCCTATGGATATTCCCGTGTTTGTGGCGGAAAACAGGAGATATTCCACATAGTGGCGGTCACAGCGGTTCGTTTTCAGATCCAGAACCCGATATGCTCCGTCCACCGCGACGTTTCTTATATAAATGTCCGAGCCTGTGCCTCTTAAAGTATAGGCATAGGGCGTTGAATCAAGCCTTGTTTCGGAATAACTGACGGAAAGCCCCCTTAGAGCCGAATTTGTTTCCAGCGTGATAAGCGCCGTGCCGTCGGGTAGATTTTTACCGTAGTCGGTAATAAACGAGGTGCAGACTGCGGTGGAGTAATGCGGTGCGTCATGCGAGCCGAGCAGCGTGACGCCTTTTTTTACCGTTACGGGATTTTGCAGATAATAATTTCCGTTCGGGACAAATACCGTTCCTCCGCCGGCTGCCGCCGCAGCGTTTATTGCCGATTGCAGCGAGGCGGAAATATCGCTTTCGTTTTCATTCACGCCGAAATCGGCGGCATTGAAAATGTGGGAATTGTTTTCGGCAGGCTTTTTTATACCGAGACTTAACGGAACGACCGGCGTTTCGGCAGAGTCGTCGCCGTTATATGCCGTAAGCGCGTTAATACCGGGCAGAGAGGATACGGCGGAATTGTTGAGCGTTATGTTTGAAAAGGTACTTTTCGGAGCGTCGGGTGACTGCTCCGCTATTTTTTTGCCGTAAAATTCCGATGAGCTTACCCCGTATTTACCGCCGTATGTATAAAGAACGGCTGCGGCATTTGGGGCGCTTACCCGACATCCTGTGAGCATTACCCCGGTAACGCCGTGATTTTCAACGGCATATTTCCCAGCGGAGAATATTTCCGAGCTTACAAACGATATGTTGTTTTTGCAATTTTCGTTTAATCTGACCGCTGCAGGGCTGCTGCCGTGGGTGGCGGAAATGCGGCAATTGGTAAACGTGGTTCCGTAATATGCAACCGAATTGAATTCCACGGCGGTATTGCAGCGCACAAAATTACAGCCGTAAAATTTACCGAAACCGCCGTCCGCCTTAACGCCTGTGCGGCAATCATATATTTCAAATGTCGATACAAAATGCCAGTCTATGCTTTTAATATGCAGCACGGTGATGTTATTCCTGCACCGGCTGTAAAGCGCGGCGGCGTTCGGTTTTTCCGTAACGCTGCTTTTCAGCCACCATTCCGGACTGATGCTTATGTTTTCAAACCGCCCTATATCGTTGTTGCCGCTCCACACCATGCCGCTGTGCAGTACGGTCGCCTTTATATTTCTCACCGTTTCAAGATTATGCGGCGTAAGTTCAAAATCAAATGCGTCATAGGCGTTTACTATATAGAGGTTTTGCAGCGTAACGCTTTGCCAGCCCACCATGGAAAACGTGTACGGATAGGCTTTTACCGTTCCGCCGCTCAGCGTCTGTTCGGGATACCAGATCGTAAAGCCTTCGACCGTGCCGAAAGCGCACATTCTGAAAAACGGCGTATTGTTGCCCTCGGACACGGTTTTCGGGTAAAGCATTAAAATCGGAGTCGTTCCGTCGCTGCATACCTGACCTGTAAGGGATACGTTTGCGGGAATTGTGAGCGATGAGGTAAGGCGGTATTTTCCGTAAGGCACATAAACCGCGGCACCGTTTTTCCCGGCGGTTTGCAGTGCCGCCGAAAAGGCGGGGGTATCGTCGCTTATTCCGTCGCCCTTTGCCCCAAACGATATAACGTCGTAAAGCGCAATATCCGAGCCGTTGACAAGCGTAGGTGTGCCGGGGTTTACGGTGCTTACCGGTAAAATGTCGGGCTCGACTCCTAAAATCAGTTTCTTTAAATATGCAATGTCGCTGCCGGTAACGACACCGTCCTTATCAAAATCGGTTACGGATATATCCAGTGCCGAATTATAGGCGGAATGTTTTTTGGCGCGCACAATATCCCTTATATCAAATTTACCGTCCGCGTTTGCGTCGCCCGGTGTGGGGGTATAGTAAAACTCACCCGTATCATCGCCGTAACCCGAAACAAATATTATAAAGTCCAGTTTAAGCTCCGTTTCGGCGGATATTGTAAGCGCGTCCGCATAGTCCGGCGCGCCGTCTGCAGCTTCAAATGAAAGGTAAGCTGATTGCCAGCCGTCCGTCAGCCGCTCGCTGTTCAGCACGTCTGCAAGCCGCCAGGAAAGAACGGCGTTTTCTCCGTGCAAAAGGGTTACTGTGCCGCAGGGGGCGGCGTTTTTTAAACTGCCGCGGTACCACAGCTGTATTCCGCCGTATTTACCGTCGGCAAGGTTTGTTTCCCTAAAATCTTTTTTGTATTCAGCGCCCGCGGAGAGGTATAGAGACGATATACCCTGATACGGCTCGCCCGCTGTTTTTTCTAAGTTTATCTTCTTTTTAAGCGAAGTTCTTATCATCCAGTAATCGTGGTTGCCCGCACCGGGGGTCGCTTTATACGAAAATGAACCCGATTTTGATTTTTCTCCGCTTATTTCGGCGCAGAAGCCGCCGCTGTCGCCGCTTTCGTCGTTCAGAACCGCGTCAATATATGTTTCGGCAGTTCCCGCGGGCGTGCTTATGCGTATACAGTCTATATATACCGTAGTTTTAAATTTTGTATTGCCGCTGCGTATGTTTATATAGCTTATATGCTCATTATCGGGTGCGCCGACCTTTGCCGCACTGCCGAACGGCAGAATTATCTCATTCCAGCCGTCAGCGGTTATCTGTGTATCCCAGCCTGACCACACATATACGTTTTTATCCCATTCTTCGCCAAGCTGTAACTGGGAACCGCCCCAATTCGGGGCAACGTCGTTTTTATTTTCAACCCATATCCAAAACCGCAGGGCTTTATCGGCGGCGCTTACAGGCTTTCCCGTATCAAAACCGTCTATAACGGAAATATTCTTTTCGCGGTAAAAGCTGTTTGCCCGCTCTGTGAATGAAAGGTCGCTTACCGCGGTTATAAAATCTATATATATGTCGGCGGTACGTTCCGCGGCGTAAAAGAATATATCGGTGCAGGAAACCCCGCTTACGGAATTTTTATAAGCCTTTGAAAAGGGCAGAACGATTTCGTTCCAGTCGTTTGCCTTTTTGATCTGCGGGGCGATAACGGCAGAGTCCCAATAAAAGCCGCGGGCGGTTTTGTTCAAAAAGGTTTCTTTTACGGCGGAGCCGTCGGTCAGCAAAATGCCGTAATCCGAGCCTGCCATATCGGTTTCCCCGTCAATGTACATAAGCAGGCGTACAGCCGCTTTTTCGCCGTATGTATCCGGGTTAAATGGCTTTAAGGGCGATTCGCCCTCAGAGCATAAAATGAAATCTCCGTCTGCGCGGGAAAGTATGCTTTTTGTGCCCTCGGTTCGCTTTTCCGATGTTGCTGCGGCGACTCCGTATTTTTTCATTCCGTCGGCTTTTTCGCAGGGGTTAAGAACCGTATAGCTGAACTCTGAGCCCGATGATATGTTGTTGCACTCCGTTTCATCCTGCTTGTAATCGCTTTTGCAGTCGTTTCCCGCCGCCGTTAAAAGCATAAGCGAATCTATGCGTATGTTATGCCAGTATTCCGTATCTGCCGAAAACGATATGCCGTCTGTAAATGAAAGCCCGTCCCGGATATAAAGAAACACCTCATTCCAGCCGCGGGTTATCTGCGGCGCAATATAAGCTGAGGGAAATTGACAAACGGTATTTTCGCCGTCATAAAGTTTTACTTGCCCGACATCCGGCAACGCGCCGTTTTCGGGCAGATAAAGCATAAACCGCAGGTAGGCGAAGCCGTCGCCCTCACAGTCGCGCCGTTCAAACGAAACAAAACGTTCGGTTTCGTTTTCAAGCAGAAGAGAACCGCCGCCCTCTGTGTATCTGCCGCCGTCCTCGTCAAGTCCGCTTAATTTGACATATGACGGCTCTATTGCGTTAAAGTTTTCGCAGTCGGATATAAGCATTATCGAATCGATATAAACATCGCATGAGCGTACATAATTGCGGAAATAAAGCTCGGTTAAATTAACGCCGCCGCTGTACGGATAAACGGTTTCGCTTTCCGTTGCGGAGTAATTCATTTTCGCCTTTTTAAAGGGAAGAATTACCTCGTTCCAGCCGTTTCGGGTAATCTGCCGGGAAATATCCGCACTGTTCCAGACATAGCCTACATCGGCGGTATCGGTGCGCCCGCCGTCCTCGTTTTTCCAATAGTCCCCGAGAGCAGTGCCGCCCGACGATAAAGCCAGCCTGTAAACGCTGCCCATTGCATTAATATCGTCAACATAAATTAAAAATCTCAGACCGCCGTTTAAATACGGCGTTATATCTGTTGCGTTAAGAGGGGATGTACCGTTCGAGCAGATGATCCAGCTGTCGTTATTTTCAGCGCCGGAGAAAAAACTGAAGCCGCCCTCATATGCGTGCTTTGCCGAAACCGAACAGGCGCTCGGGGCGGAAAGCGTGCTTTGCTGCTCGCATGATTGCAGCATGGCACAGGCGGGTGCGGCAGCCGGTGCAGAATCGGTACAGACGCATATGCGGTCTGTGTAAACGGTTGTTTTGAAAGATGTGTTGTTTGTCCTTAGATTAAAGTAGGTTATATCGGCGGCGGAGGGCAGCCCTACATGCGAAGCCGCTGAAAAGGGAAGAACTATCTCATTCCAGCCGTCGGCGGTTATCTGCGTATCCCAGCCCGACCAGACGTATGCGTTTTTATCCCAGCCCTTGCCGAGCTGTGCCTGCGAACCGTTCCAGTTATTGATTTCGGCGCAGTCTTCAACATAGATCCAAAAACGCAGTGCGCCCGACTTGCCGTTTTCGGTTATTTCCGAAAAGTCCTTTTTATCCGGAAGATCGGTTCTTATTATCCAGTAATCGTTGGCGTCGTAACCCGGCGACGATTTGTAGGCATATGCTCCGAAACGTACCTTTTCGGATGTGACCGAGGTGCAGAAACCGCCGTATTCCGCTTTTTCATCATCCAGCACGGCAATGCGTTCGGTTTTTCCCGCAGCCGCCGGCGAAAACGGCAAAGGAAAAGCCGCACCGAAACTCAGCGCCGCAATAAACGAAAGAAATCTTTTTACACCTTTTTTCATTTCCTGCATCCCTTTTCTGTAAGACTGTATTTTTTATAAAGTATAGCATGTAAATACAAGTCATTTAAATGGAAAAATGTAACATTTTAATGTGATTGTTTCGCCCTGAAATGCCATGCGGTGGGCAACGCGGAAATTACAGGCGACATTTAACCATATTCTCGCGACATTGTTCAATTGCTATGTTATATGTGACTGTGATATAATACCCATAACAAAAGGCGAAAAAATTGTTACGTTTTAACTGAAATATGAAAAAACGGAGCATTTTTTCAAAAAAATTTAATTTTATTTTTGAAAAATAAGACACATTATTACCTCTGATCAACACATTGCTACTGTCGTGCATATTAAAAAAACAGTATCTGAAAGGGGCAAAATTTTAATGAAAACAGGTAGAAATCGTAGGCTTATATGTTTGCTGACAGTCTTTGCATTGCTTGCAGCGTCACTGTGCAATGCGGTTTGTCTGGGAACCTTTGCCGAAAGCGGGGAAATTACCGTTTTAAATGAAGAAACGGGCGAAAACGGCGGCTTCTGCGTCGAAATAAGCGACGAAAAGGCAAAGGTCGGTTCATTCTCATACAAAGCAACGCCGGGCAGCAGCAACCACGACTACTGGATGATAAGAACAAAACTTCCGAAAACTGTTGATATAAAGGAAACCACAAAGGACGGCACGGACGGTGCTTTGCGCTTTTGGGTATGGGTTGAAAAACGGACCGATGTAATACTTAACTGGAACGGTTCGCAGGTGCAGCTCGGTGAGGACTGGGATAAAAATGTTTATGTATGGGCAGGCTGGGATACGCAGATAACCGCCGACGGCTGGAATGAGATAATTCTGCCGTTTGAAAAGGCGGGCAAGGTCGGCAAACCCGATAGCGGGAGCATAAGCTACATAAACATACGCAACGGCAATGCAAGGTATCAAACCACAGTGTATATAGACGATATACGCGTAGGCGCGGTAAAGGAAGAACCGAAACCCGAGACTGACGAAAACCTTATATTAAACGATGAGATAGGCGAAAACGGCGGCTTTTGTGCCGAAATAAGCGACGAAAAGGCAAAGGTTGGTTCATTCTCATACAAAGCAACGCCGGGCAGCAGCAACCACGACTACTGGATGA
>CAJJPG010000071.1 GCA_905193585.1 uncultured Oscillospiraceae bacterium | reverse complement strand
AAATGGCGGCGGTAATATGAATAACCGCATTGAATCTAAAAAAAATAAAAAAGGCGGTTGAAAAAATAGCCGAGGGGGATATTGATTATAAAATCGATACCTCGTATATGTTCCCCGAATTTCGCGAATTTTGCGGCAGCCTTAACAACATAAGCGCGGGTATGCAGAATGCGGTGGATGAAAAAATGAAAAGCGAGCGTATGCGCACCGAGCTTATAACCAACGTTTCGCACGATATAAAAACCCCGCTTACCTCAATTATAAATTACGTTGATTTAATTAAAAAGGAGCAGCCCGAAAACGAAAAAATAAAGAAATATTTAGATGTGCTTGACAGGCAGTCGAGCCGCCTTAAAAAGCTGATTGAGGACTTGGTAGAGGCTTCAAAGGCGTCAAGCGGCAGCTTAAAGGTAGAACTTTCCGAGTGCGACGCGGGCGTTTTACTCTCGCAAACGGTAGGCGAGTTTGACGAGCGGCTTAAAAATGCGGGGCTGACCCCCGTGCTTACCGTTCCCGATATGCCGGTTAAAATTATGGCGGACGGGCGGCACTTATGGCGCGTGCTTGAAAATCTTACGGGCAATGTGTGCAAATATTCGCTGCCCGGCACGCGGGTGTATATGGATTTGACCGTAAGGGATAAAAAAGCCGTTATAACCTTTAAAAATATATCGAAATATCCGCTTAATATTTCGGGCGACGAGCTTATGGAGCGCTTTGTGCGGGGCGATACCTCGCGAAATACCGAGGGCAGCGGCTTGGGGCTTTCAATAGCGCGCAGCCTTACCGAATTGCAGGGCGGTAAAATTGATATAACCTCAGACGGCGATTTGTTTAAGGCAACAGTCAGCTTTGATATAATAGATATGCCTTGACGTTTAAATGACTTATGAGACGGGGATAAAATGTACGAGGAAAATTACGGAAAACGCCGCGCATATTACGAACGGCGCAAAAAACGCAGAAGAAAAATAATAGCGAGAAGATTTTTATGCACGGCGCTTGTTGCCGCCTGCATAGTGGGCGCGGGCATAGGAATAAAGCGAATTTTCACACGCGGGGCAGATGCGGCGGCTTTCCCGACGGCGAAGAAAACAAGCGCAGCGGAAAAGCTGCAAAAAATTGAAATACCCGATTTTATAGACCCGCAGTTAATTCACGTTCACACGACCGCAAGAACGGGAACACAGCTTGAGGATATAAAGGATATTGTAATACACTATGTAGGCAACCCGGGCACCACGGCGCAGAACAACCGCGATTTTTTCGATAAGGACGAAACCGAGGTAAGCTCGCACTTTGTGGTGGGGCTTAAAGGCGAAATTATACAGTGTCTGCCGCTTTGGGAGCGCTCGGCGGCGAGTAACGACCGCAATAAGGACACTATTTCCATTGAGGTGTGCCACCCTGACGGTACGGGAAAGTTCAACGACGCGACCTATACGTCAGTGGTAAAGCTTACAGCCTGGCTTTTAAAGGAAACGGGGCTTTCGGGGGATAATGTTATTCGTCACTACGATGTTACGGGTAAGCTTTGCCCCATTTACTATGTAAACAACCCCGATAAATGGGAAGCTTTTAAAAAGGATGTGAAAACAAGCCTTGCTGAACTTAAAGAAAAATGAATCCGCACTGACCGATAAACAGAAAAAGATAATAAGCATTGCCGTAATAATAGCCTTGGTTATTTTTTCGGCGGCGGTAGCCTGGTTTGTAGGCAAGCCTATGATAAAGCTTGTATCCTCAAAGGGTGCGTTTTCCGAGTGGGTGGATTCCCACGGAATATGGAGCCGCTTTATATTCATAGGTATGGTTATTTTTCAGGTGGTAATAGCCTTAGTGCCCGGCGAGCCGCTTGAAATAGGCGCGGGCTACGCTTTCGGCGCGGTTGAGGGCACAATACTTGTGGTTATAGGCATAACTCTCGGGAGCGTTATGGTTTTGGGGCTTGTGCGCAAATTCGGCGTAAAGCTGGTAGAGGTGTTTTTTGATATTGAAAAAATTAAAAATCTTAAATTTTTGCAGGATGAAAAGCGGCTTGATTTTATAACCGCCGTAGTTTTCTTTCTGCCGGGCACGCCCAAGGACCTGCTGACTTATGCCGTTGGGCTTACCGATATTAAGTTTTCTAGGTTTCTGCTTATTGTGTCGGTGGCAAGGTTTCCGTCGGTCATAACGTCCACTATAGGCGGCAGCGCCCTCGGAATGGCAAATTATAAGTTCGCAATTATAGTTTTCGCCCTTACGGCGGTTATAAGTCTTGCGGGTATTGCAATATATAATTATATCTGCCGTAAAAAAGGAAAAAACGAATTGGTTAAAAAATTGTAATAATTATTGACAAACGGGGAAACCCGTGGTATGATACAGCTGTACCATTCAAATTAGTACAGTTGGTACGATAAAAACAGGAGGCTATTATGTTAGAAACAAAAGAGCTTGTTAAAATTTATAAACCGAAAAAAGGCGTGCCTGTTACGGCGCTTAATAAAATAAGCCTTAAGTTTCCCGAAAAGGGTATGGTTTTCCTGCTGGGTAAATCGGGCAGCGGTAAATCCACCCTGCTTAATGTGCTGGGCGGACTTGATAAATACGACGGCGGCGAGATAATAATTAAGGGCGTTTCCTCAAAGAATTTCAGGCAGCAGCATTTCGATTCTTACCGAAACACCTATGTCGGCTTTATTTTTCAGGAATACAACGTGCTTGACGAATTTTCGGTGGGCGCAAACATAGCCCTTGCAATAGAGCTGCAGGGAAGACGGGCCTCCGACAGTGAAATAAACGACATTTTAAAGCAGGTTGATTTAGAGGGCTTCGGCGCAAGAAAGCCCAACGAATTATCGGGCGGACAAAAGCAGCGCGTAGCAATAGCCCGCGCCCTTGTTAAAAAGCCCGAAATAATAATGGCTGATGAGCCCACGGGCGCGCTTGACTCGGCTACGGGCAAGCAGGTATTTGATACGCTGAAAAAGTTATCCGAAACAAAGCTTGTAATAGTTGTATCGCACGACCGCGAATTTGCCGAGCAATATGCCGACAGAATAATAGAGCTTTCCGACGGGCAGGTTATAAGCGACGTGGAGCTTGACGGCGAGGCGGAACACGCCGAAACGCCCGACGGCATTGAGTTTTGCGGCAATACGGTAGAGGTTCCCGCGGGCTACCACCTAACAGAGGAAGACAGAGCCGCCATAAACGACTATATAGATAAGCTGAAATCGGGCGATTTGAAACTTACGGTGGGTGAAAAGTCAAAAACCGCCGCGCGCTTTAAAAAGACCGATGTATCAAAAATTAAAACGGCCGACGGCTCAGGCTTTAAACTTATAAAATCAAAGCTGCCCATGTCAAACGCCTTTAAAATAGGCGCAAGCGGGCTTAAACACAAGAAGATAAGGCTTGTAATAACAATACTGCTTTCCTGCATTGCGTTCGGGCTTTTCGGGCTTTCCGATACTTTCGGCTCTTACAACCATGTCAGGACCTGCACAAATTCGCTTGTTGACTCGGGCGTTAAATCGGTTGCGGTCGCAAAATCGAAAAAGACAGGCGACTACTGGCGCGATTACGGCTACCGTTTTTCGGAAAAGGAGCTTTCCGATATATCGGCGGGCATGAATGTTAAAATGCACGGTATTTATCGGCCGCTTAAATTTAACGGAGATATATCGAGCTATACAAACCCCGAAATAAAGCTTACGGAAACCGACTACAATATTTATTGCCCGGTCATAAACGGCTTTGCCACCGTAAACGACGCTGTTTTAAAGGAAATGGGCTATAAGGTACTGGCAGGTAATTTGCCCGACGGCACTAAAAACGAAATTGCCGTGAGCGATTATATTTACGAGGTGTTTAAAAAGGCGCAGTATTTTGATAATAAAACCTACAACACCGCAAAGGACGGTACCAAAACCCCCGTTTACGCCAAAATCAGCACCTACACCGATTTAATAGGCAAAAAGTTTACATTAGACGGCAAGGAATATACTGTTACCGCCGTTATAGATACAGGTTTTGATATGTCGCGTTATGCGTCGCTTACCGAGAAAAATGACCACAAAAGCAGAGCCGAACAACTGATGGATATGATTCTTTTTAATGAATTCAGCACGGAGGTGAACTACAGCTACGCGGAAATTGCAATGGTGGGCGATGGCTGTTTGGATAAAATGATTGCCGAAAGACCTGCAATGGCACCGATAACCGAAGGATATATTTCCTTTTACGGCGATAATTTTAACGCTGACTCAAATTACCTTGCCCGTATTTCGGATATAACAAACGAAAAGGTAATTTGGATAGACGGCGAGAAAAAGACCCTCGGCGATAAGGAAATTATAGTAACCGCCGATTCGCTTTCAAACCTTTCCGATGAGTCGGACACGCGCGAAAAAGAAACGGTAAACGCAACAGGCGCTGCCGATTACGCAAAGCTGCTTAAAAATAAAAACACCGTTTCAATGTGGAAAAATGTATTCGGCAAGGAAAACAGCAACGAGAATATAAGCGGCTGCAAGATAGTAGGCGTTATAGATAATGTGACCGAGGGTAATAAATCAAAGCTTAAATCCACCGTTGTCTGCTCCGACGGTATTTATAACGAGCTTACCGAGGGAACGGATAAAATATACGGCTTTGCCGTGGGCACAATGCCCGAGGAAAAGAGCGCGGTACACTCGCTTGTGGCTTACTGCTACAATGAGGACAGCGGCGTGCGCTACGCAATACAAAACTCGGTAACCTTCCAGCTTGATTCCATAAACGACGGACTTAAAACCCTTTCAAAATACTTCTTCTGGATAGGCGTGGGCTTTGCCTTGTTTGCCGCTGTAATGCTTTCCAACTTTATAGGCACCAGCATTTCCTACAAAAAGCAGGAAATAGGAATTTTGCGCGCCATAGGCTCCCGCAGCAACGATGTTTTCAGAATCTTCTTCTCGGAAAGCTTTATTATTGCTATGATAAACTTTGTTTTATCGGCAATCGGCGTATTTGCGGCTACGGTTATAATAAACAGTATTATCCGCAATGATGTGGGCGTGCTTGTAACGGTGCTGAGCTTCGGTGTCCGTCAGGTGGCTTTGCTCTTGATTGTGAGTATTTTTGTGGCGTTTGCGGCAAGCTTTTTGCCTGTTAAACGCATAGCGTCAAAACGCCCGATAGACGCCATAAGGGGCAGATAAATGAAAAATATTCTTGAAATGCTTGAACATTCGGCAGAGTGTTCACCCGAAAAAACCGTTTTTGCCGATGAAAACAAAAGCGTTACCTACAGCGAGTTTTTAAAAACGGTGCAGAGTATCGGCAGTAAAATAGCTGCGGCGGGGGTGTATAAAGCCCCCGTTGCGGTAATCGCCGAGCGCTCGGTTGAAAATTTAACCGCCATGTTCGGGGTATTATATGCCGGCTGCTTTTACACGGTAATAGACGCGGATATGCCCGCGGAACGCATAAAGGCGATATTTGAAACATTGAATCCCGCCGCGGTTTTGGTGACGGACGCGTGCAAATCCATAATTTGTGAGATTGATTTTAAGGGCACGGTACTGTATTATAATGAGGCTGCGGAATATGCGCCGAATAAAGAGGCTCTCAGGAAAATACGGGATAATACGGTAGATACCGACCCTGCGTATGTGCTTTTTACATCCGGCTCAACTGGCGTGCCTAAGGGTGCGGTTGTAAACCACCGCAGCGTGCTTGCTTATATTAAATGGTACGCCGATACTTTCAAAATAAACGAAAATACGGTTTTCGGCAGCCAGACCCCATTTTATTTCAGTATGTCGGTATCCGACGTGTTCAGCACCGTATATGCGGGAGCGGAACTTCATATTATACCGAAAACGCTCTTTTCCTTCCCCTTAAACTTAATAAAGTTTATGAACGAAAGAAAAGTCAACACAATTTACTGGGTGCCCTCGGCGCTGTCAATAGTTGCGAATTTAAAGGTGCTTGATTATATTGCGCCGGAGTATCTTGAAAAGGTGCTTTTCGCGGGCGAGGTTATGCCGGTAAAGCCGCTTAATTACTGGCGTGAAAGGCTGCCGAACGCGCTTTTCGCAAACCTTTTCGGGCCTACCGAAACCACGGATATTTGCACCTATTATATAGTTGACCGCAAATTTTCCGACGGCGAGACCCTGCCGATAGGCAGAGCGTGCGATAACTGCGATGTGTTTGTAGTAAAAGAAGACGGCACTGCGGCAGATGTGGGCGAAGAAGGCGAGTTATACGCCCGCGGCTCGTTTTTGGCAATGGGGTATTACAACAACCCCGAAAAAACAGCGGCGTCGTTTGTGCAGAACCCTCTGAACACCGCCTATCCCGAAACGGTTTATAAAACGGGCGACCTTGTAAAGCGGAACGAAAACGGCGAACTCATATATATTTCGCGCAAGGATTTTCAAATAAAGCATATGGGCTACCGCATTGAGCTTGGCGAAATTGAGGCAGCGGCATATGCGGCGGAGGGGCTTTCCTCCGCAACGGTCATATACGACAAGCAAGAGGATAAAATAATTCTTGTTTACACAGGCAGGCAAAAGGACGTATCGGAAATAATGAACGCATTAAAAAGCCGACTGCCCGATTATATGCTGCCGCAAAAAATAATACGCATTAAAGCAATGCCGATAAACGCAAACGGCAAGACCGACCGTAAATGGCTTACGGCTAATTACAAAAATATCTGATGAGGAGTAATATTCAATGGAGCAGGTTATAAAAATACTGGAAGAAATAAAACCGGGAATTGATTATTCGCGCGAGACCGACCTTATAGGGGATAAAATTCTGGATTCACTTAAAATAGTGCAGCTTGTGAGCGAACTTAATGATGAATTTGATATTGAAATAACCCCTATTGACATTGTGCCCGAGAACTTTAAAAGTGCCGAGGCAATTTACGCAATGGTTAAAAGATTAGAGGACGAATAACCGCTATGAGCTATACCTCGTACAGCTATCTTTTGCTTTTTTTGGGCAGCGTGTTTTTATGCTACACACTGTCGCCGAAAAAATACAAGTGGGTAGTGCTGCTTGTTTCAAGCTATATTTTTTACATGATAAACAGCGGCAAGCTGGCGGTTTTTCTTGTTATTACCACCGCGGCGGTGTATTTTGCCGGCGTGTTTATAAATAAGATAAACGACGGCTTTGCCCTTGCTAAAAAAGGGCTTGAAAAGGAAGACCGAAAAAAACTTAAAGCGGATATTGTATGGCAGAAAAAGGCTGTTGTGGTATCGGCGGTGCTTTTTGTTTTCGGCATATTGCTGGTTTTAAAATATTCGGGCTTTTTCCTGCACACGGCGAAATTTTTGGCACATCTTGTGCATATTAGGGCGCATCTGCCGAAATTAAAGTTTATACTGCCGCTCGGAATATCCTACTATACTCTGCAGGCGGCGGGGTATATTATAGACGTATACCGCGGCAAATACCGCGCTACCGAAAATTTCGGAAAATTAGCCCTGTTTTTAAGCTTTTTCCCGCAGATAGTGGAGGGTCCCATAGGCAGGTACGATCTGCTTGCCGATAATCTTTACGAGGGGCACCCGTTTGACTACGACCGCACCGCCTTTGCCCTGCAGCGCATAGTGTGGGGACTTTTCAAAAAAATGGTTATAGCCGACCGCGCAAACATACTGGTTTCAGAGGTGTTCGGCAGCGCGGGTAAATACTCGGGCAGCGTAATACTTTTGGCGGGCGTGCTTTACACCCTGCAAATTTACGCCGAGTTTTCGGGCTGTATGGATATTGTAATAGGCAGCGGGCAGCTGTTCGGCGTTACAATGTCGGAAAACTTCTGCCGCCCGTTTTTCTCAAAATCGGTAAACGAATTTTGGCGGCGGTGGCACATAACCCTCGGCGCGTGGCTTAAGGACTATGTTTTCTATTCCGTCTCGCTTTCAAAGCCGTTTATGAAGCTTTCGCGCTTTGCAAAGGAGCATTTGAACGAATTTTTGGGGTCGCTTGTTCCCGCGTCGTTTGCTCTGTTTTTCACCTGGTTCGGCATAGGCTTTTGGCACGGCGCGGGCTGGAAATATATTGTTTACGGGCTTTATTATTACATAATAATGATGCTCGGAATGTACGCAGAGCCGCTTATAGCGAAATTCTTCTCCGCGCTTAAAATTAAGCGTGACTCGGCAGCTATAAATATATTCAGAATATTCAGGACTTTAATTTTGGTAATAGGCGGAATGATGCTTTTCCGTGCAGACACCGTGTGCGAATGGTTCTTTATGATAAAGCGCATATTTACCGATTTCGGCGGCGGTACGTTTTTAAAGGACGCGCTGCTCTGCGGTATGGATAGGGCGGATTTTCTTATAACCGCCATAGGCGCGGCGGTGATTTTCACTGTCAGTCTTTTGCAGGAAAAGGGCATTGAAATAAGGGAAAGCATAGCGCGGTGGGTATTGCCCGCGCGCTGGGCGGTGTATCTGGCGCTTGTGCTTTCGGTTATAATCTTCGGCGCTTACGGCATAGGTTACGAGGCGGTAGATTTTATTTACGGACAGTTTTGAGCGTGTCGGATTTTTCGACAGACTGAGTTTTAAGAGGTAATTTTTATGAAAAAGGGTGTTAAAAACCTTATACGCGTGGCAGGCTTTTTTACCGTGCTTGTGTTTTCGGTGGTGTCGTTTTCATATATGCTTGCCCCAAAGGATAACACAAAAGAGGCGGGCATAGTAAACCCAAGCGCACACGGCTTTTACTCCGAGCCGAAAAATACAATTGACGTTGCCGTTATAGGCAATTCCGATGCATACAGCGGCTTTTCGCCTATGGAGCTTTGGAAAAATTACGGCTACACGTCATATGTAAGCGGCGAGGGGCGGCAGACCGTGGCGCAGGCGTATGTTATGTTGAACGATATTTTAAAATGCCACAAGCCTAAGGTGGTAATTTTAGAGACCGACGGCTTTTTTACAAAATCGAAGGCGGTGGAAAGCGCCGCGAAAATTATAAACACCTCGCTCGGCTCCTGCTTTTCGGTTTTTCAGTACCATGACCGCTGGAAAAAAGTCAAGCCCGATGAGCTTTTGAAAAAGCCGCGCTTTACCGCACACTGCGCGCCCAAGGGGCAGTGGCTCAGCAATGATGTTAAGGGCTATATGGGCGGGGAGTATATGGTTAAAAGCAAAGAAAAAGCGGAAATACCGCTTGCCTCAAAAACTGCGGCTAACGCCTTTATTAAAGCCTGCCGCGCAAACGGCATTAAGGTAATACTGTTAGAGCTGCCTTCGCAAAGCTCATGGAGCTACCGAAAGCACAACGCGGTAAAGGAATTTGCCGAGAAAAACGGCGTTCCGTTTATTGATATGAACATAGACCGCGCGCGGTTTGATTTTAACTGGAAGACCGACACACGCGACGGCGGCAACCACCTCAACAACCGCGGCGCGAGAAAATGCACAATGTTTTTGGGCGATTATTTAAGCAGAAATTACGAACTTACCGACCGCCGCCGCGATAAAAACTTTGAAATTTGGAATAAAGATTACGAAGAATACCGCAAAACGGTGAAAATTTAGGTAAAATTAAAATGGGCTGTTGCAGTGCAACAGCCCATCAGTCTGTCGAATAACCCTAAATTTCAAGCGATATTTAGGGTTATGAGTTTTGT
>CAJJPG010000070.1 GCA_905193585.1 uncultured Oscillospiraceae bacterium | reverse complement strand
CTGGACGGTAGGAATCAAAGATGACCTCCCAGTCGGCATATACACGCTTTCAAACGACCTGCCGTACACCCGCAGTTTTATATCGTCAAAGGTTATGCAGTCGTCGGTAACGCCCAAAACATAAAGATTTTGCGGCAGCTTTCGGGTTTTAAAGGGCGACTCCGCCGTCAGCGGGTCGTGGTTTCCCGCGGCAAATACCACCTTAATATCGGGCACTGCGGCTATTTTGGCAAATACGGGCGCAATAAATTCCTCCGGCACGTTATTTGAATCAAAAATATCCCCCGCTGCGGCTATAACCCGCACGTTTTGCTCCCGTGCCGTATCAATTATACGCTCAAAGGTCATAAGCGTTTCATATCTTCTCATATTCGCACCCGCACCTAAAAAGCTCTGTGCGGCGCCTATGTGTATATCAGCCAAATGCAGTATTTTAACACTGTTCAAAGCATATCATCTCCTGCTTTTAAATATAACATTTTTACCGTGATTTCGCAAGTATGTTTTGACTTTAACGGTTTAATGTGTTAAAATAAATTTATAATGAATTGAAAGAAGTCTGAAATATGGAAAAAAACAATTCAACCGACCAGCTTTTTGAGGCTATTTTAACCCTTAAAAACAAGGAGGAATGTTATGAATTTTTCTCGGACGCCTGCACGCCTAAAGAAATTCAGGCGATAGCGCAGCGCTACACCGTGGGCAAAATGCTTTACAATAAGGCGGTTTACAGCGAGATTATAGAGGCTACGGGCGCCAGCACCGCCACCATAAGCAGAGTAAGCCGCTCTATAAACGAGGGCTACAAAATGGTTTTTGAAAGGTTAAAGCAGGAAAATGAGTAATTACGACCGCTTTGCCGAGGTTTACGACCGCCTTATGGACGATGTGGACTATAAGGCGCGCACCGATTATTTGCTCTCGCTTTTTGAAAAGCACGACCGCCGCCCCACCCTGCTTTTAGACCTTGCCTGCGGCACGGGCGGGTTTTCAAACGAGTTTGCAAAGCGCGGCACCGATGTAATAGGGGTGGATATTTCGGAGGAAATGTTAGCCTCGGCGCGGCAAAATTCCGCCGAGTGTAAAACCGATGTGCTTTACCTATGCCAGCCAGCAGAGGAATTAGACCTTTACGGCACGGTGGACGGCGCTGTTTGCTGCCTTGACAGCCTTAACCACATAACAGATTATTCCGCCTTTTGCACCGCGATTTCAAAGGTATCGCTTTTTCTTGAAAAAGACAGACTTTTTATTTTTGACGTTAATACCGTTTTCAAGCATACGCACATACTGGCGGATAATACATATGTTATCGACCGTGAAGATGTTTATTGCGTATGGCAGAACGAAACCGACCCCGAAACGCTTGAAACCGATATATTGCTTGATTTCTTTATAAAGGACGGGGACGTTTACCGCCGCAGCGGCGAAGAATTTTGCGAGCGCGCCTATTCCGACCGCCAAATTGATGAAGCGCTTATATCCGCAGGGCTTGAAAAGGTAGCCGTGTATGCCGATATGACCCTCTCGCCCCCTAAAGACACAACCGAGCGGGCAATATATGTTGCAAGAAAAATCTGAATCTATAATAACCCCCGAAAGTCTGATAGCTTTCGGGGGTTATTGTTATTCTGTTCTTTTACTGTGTGCCAAAGCAACCGCCCTCAAATAAGCAGGGGGATTATTTAACCGTTACCGTTCCGTTTTCGGTCTTGACCGAAATTGCCTTTTCGTCATAATTGCAAACGCTGTTTTCGCCGCAAATTGCCTTTATTTCCGAGCAGCCCGACGCGCCGTCCTTAACCTTAAAACTCAGGTATACCAAATTACCGTCCTTTTTAACGTCGCCGTCCTCAATGCTTACAAGTTTTAGTTTTCCGTCTTCGGCTTTTGCCACTTCGCAATCGGTAAGCAGCTCGCCTTTTTCAAAACTTAAATATTCAAGCGCGTCCGCGTTATATTCAAACTCAATAAAAAATCCCATAGCGCCCGGGTTACCCTTAAAACTTACGGGAACCTTTATGTTTTTTCCCGTTTCCGCCGAAACCGAGCCCACGCTTATAATCGGCGTACCGCCGTTACCCGCTGCCGAACCGTTGCCTGATTTGAAGGTATGTACCAGCCAAACGCCGAGCGCGCCTAAAAGAATAAGCCCTGCCGCAACAGATGAAATTATTATAATTAAATTTTTCTTACTCAATTCTTACACCATCCTTAAATTACATAATATAGCATTTATATACTTATTGTCAAGAATAATCCGACCACATGTTTTTGTAGAAAACGTAAAAAATCAACTTTTTGCGCTTTATTACTTGAAAAAACGGCGTACAGATATTATAATTATTTAGTTATGAGGTGAAAATGTATGTCAGATTATTTAAGTATGAACAGAGACGAGCTTGCAGCCGAGCTTAAAAGCGTGCGCAACGAGTATGAGCATATGCGCAGTATGCACCTATCGCTTGATATGTCGCGCGGCAAGCCGGGCTTTGACAATATGGATTTAAGCGAAAAAATGTTCGACCTTGTAGGTAATGATACGGGCTTTAAGAACATAAGCGGAATAGACTGCCGCAACTACGGAGGGCTTGACGGGCTTGCGGAGCTTAAAAACCTTTTCGGTAAAATTTTAGGGCTTTCCCCCGACCAGATAATAGTGGGCGGGAACTCTTCGCTTAATATGATGTTTGATACCATAGCGCAGGCTATGACCCACGGTATGGGCGGCGAGCCCTGGATGAAGCAGGGCAAGCTTAAATTTTTGTGCCCCGTGCCGGGGTATGACCGCCATTTCGCGGTTACCGAGTATTTCGGCTTTGAGCTTGTGCCCGTTCAGATGAACGCCGAAGGCCCCGATATGGATGAGGTTGAGGAGCTTGTAAAGGACCCGTCGGTTAAGGGAATATGGTGCGTTCCGAAATATTCAAACCCCGAGGGAATAACCTATTCGGATAATGTGGTTCGCCGTATGGCGCACTTAAAGCCCGCCGCGGGGGATTTCAGAATTTTTTGGGATAACGCTTACGTGGTGCACGATTTGTACGACGAGGGCGATACGCTGCTTAATATATATGATGAGTGCGTTAAGGCGGGCAGCCCCGATCTTCCCATAATATTTACTTCTACTTCCAAAATAACATTCCCGGGCGCGGGCGTGGCGGTTGAGGCGGCAAGCCCCAATAACGTGGCGCTTTTAAAGGGCAGAATGAAATATCAGACCATAGGGCCCGATAAGCTCAACCAGTTAAGGCACGCGCGTATGTTCAGAACCGTGGCGGATATTGAAAAACATATGAAACGCCATGCGGCAATTTTAAGACCTAAATTCGAAACGGTTGAAAAAGAGCTGCAAAATCAGCTTTCCGGCACGGGTATTGCCCGCTGGACAACGCCGCGCGGCGGGTATTTTATAAGCCTTTATGTGCTTGAGGGCTGCGCTAAAAGGGTAGAGCAGCTTTGCGCGAACGCGGGTATGATACTGACCCCCGCAGGAGCCACCTATCCCTACGGCAACGACCCCAAGGACTCAAATATAAGAATAGCCCCCTCTTACCCCTCAGTTGAGGAAATAGAGAAAGCGTCGGAGGTTTTAGCGCTGGCGGTAAGATATGCGGCGCTGGAAAAATTACTTGCCGACAAAGAAAATTAGGTGATTATACATATAACGATTGACTTTAGTCGCGCTTATATGTATAATACATATTAATCACATATAGTGGAGGATTTGCCAATGAAGTCCAAAAGAACAGGCAAGCCGGTATTTTTCGTGGTATTTCTTCTGATTCTGGCGCTTACATATACCGCCTTTTTCGGAATTGAAAATTACTACGGCGATACCCGCAAGGTTTACATTAAGGGTGCTAACGATATTCGCTGGGGCATTGATATCAGGGGCGGCGTTGAAGCCGTTTTCTCGCCGGATAAAAAGGGCGTTGATATTACCGCTAACGATATGGACGCCGCCAAAGCCATTATCGAGACCCGCCTTGTAAACAAGAACATAACCGATTATGAGGTTTATACCGACAATGACAATCACCAGATAATCGTAAGATTCCCCTGGGCTGCGAACGAAAGCAATTTCGACGCTGCCGCGGCGGTGCAGGAGCTGGGCGAGACCGCACTGCTTACCTTCTGCCGCAATGAGGATAAAAATGACGTTATCTTAAGCGGTGCGCAGGATATTGACCGCGCCGAGGCGGGCGTTAACGAAAACGGCGCCTATGTGGTTTACCTCTATTTCACCGACGCGGGCTCTTCAAAGTTTGCTGCCGCTACAGCAGAGCTTGTAGGCAGCAAAATATCTATTTGGATGGATGAGACCAAAATATCCGCCCCAACCGTTAATACTGCCATAACCAACGGCACGGCTTACATAGACGGTATGGCCGGCTCAAAAGAGGCAAAGGACCTTGCCGATAAGATAAACGCAGGCTCGCTGCCTTTCGCGCTTACGGTTGACGACAGTAAATTGCAGATAATTTCGCCGTCCCTCGGCTCTGACGCACTCCGCGTTATGCTTATCGCGGGCGCTATTGCTTTCGGAATTGTGTGCCTTATTATGATAATACTTTACCGCGTAAACGGCGTTGTTGCGGCAATCGCACTGCTCGGTCAGCTTGCGGGAAGTATCGCCTGCATTTCGGGCTTCTTCCCGAATGCCGATAGCTTTACACTTACCGTTCCGGGCATTGCGGGTATCATTCTGTCGGTCGGCGTGGGCGTTGACTGTAACGTTATCGCGTCCGAGCGTATTAAGGATGAATTTAGAAAGGGCAAGACGATTGACGGCGCAATAGACAGCGGCTTTAAAAACGCTTTAAGCGCCATAATCGACGGTAACGTTACCATTATTATCGTTTCAATAGTGCTTATGGGCGCTTTCGGTACGCCGGATAATATTATCGCCAAGGTATTCTCACCCATAATGTCGCTCCTCGGCTCTTCAATAACCGGCTCTATCTATTCTTTCGGTTATACGCTTTTGGTCGGCGTTATATTCAACCTTATAATGGGCGTGCTTGCCTCCAAATATATGCTTAAGAGCCTTTCGCAGCTAAAGTTTATGAGAAAGCCGCAGTTTTACGGAGGTGAGAAAAATGCGTAATAATAAAATCGATTTCAATAAGAATTTCAAAAAGGTTCTTATTATATATGCCGCAATTTTTCTCGCCGGAATAGTGTTTATGTTTATTCCCGGGTTCGGCGTAAAGTTAGACATCAACTTCAGCGGCGGTACTAAGATAGCCTACTCATACACGGGGGACGTTAAGGACACGGATATTGAGTCAGTCGTTAAAGGGATTATTAAAAAATCGTTTACCGTATCAAAAAGCACCTCACTCACCGGCGACACAAAAACCTTTGAAATAAGCCTTGTAGGTAAGAACTCGGTTTCGGCAGAGGATCAGGAAAAGCTTACTACTACACTTAATGAAAAATTTAAGGATAATAAAATTGAGCTTTACAACTCTAACTCCGTAAGCCCCACAGTTGCAGGCTCGTTCTTTGCAAAGAGCCTTGTAGCCGTGCTTATAACTGCGGTTTTGGTTATAATTTATGTAGGCATCCGTTTTAAGCGTATAGGCGGCATTTCCGCCGCGATCACCGCGCTTTGCGCGCTGGTGTTTGACGTGTTTATCACCTTCTTCACCTGCGTGTTCTTTCGCTTGCAGCTTGATTCAAACTACATAGCGGTTGTGCTTACCATTCTCGGTTACTCGCTTAACGATACTATCGTTATTTATGACCGCGTGCGTGAAAATTCACGCCTTATGCCTGAGGCTGAAATCGGTGAAATTGTTAATACGAGCATTAATACCTCGCTGAGAAGAAACGTTATAACCTCTCTCACAACCTTTGTGGCGGTTATGACTATCGTTGCGGTTTCAGAGCTGTTCGGGCTTTCAACACTGCGTACCTTTGCCATTCCTATGGCGTTCGGTATCGTTTCGGGCGCGGTTTCATCACTTTGTATTGCAGGCCCGCTGTGGGTTATCTGGAAACGCCGCAAGGCAAAAAAAGCTGCTGCGGCAAAAAAATAATGCAGCATTAAAAAATCGGTCACTGTCAGATAAAGACAGTGACCGATTTTTATATTGAGAAAACAAATTCACATACGCTGAATTAGAGCACATAAAACAGTACGCAGAAATATTGCAATATACTGCCTACAACCACAAAGATATGGAAAACCGAGTGCATATAGCGGTGAACGCTTTTGCCGGCTATGCCGTAAAGCACCGCGCCCACGGTATAGGATATTCCGCCCGCAAGCAGCCACATAAAGCCCGCCATGCCGATAGCCGTAACTGCGGTTTTACCTGTGAATACGATGCACCACCCAAGCGCCAAATAGCAAATTATCGAAAATACGCTGTATTTTTTAAGGTCTATTGCGTTAAGGGTTATTCCGAGCGCAGATATGCCCCAAACTATTCCGAAAACCGTCCAGCCGAGCGCCGTGCTTGTACGGCGCAGAGAACACAGCGCGATCGGGGTATATGTACCTGCTATAAGAATGAATACGGAGCAATGGTCTATTACCTGCATAACCTTTTTCGCGGTTTCCGGTTTCAGCCCGTGATATACGCTCGACATTGTATATAACAGTATCATTGAAAAGCCGTATATAAAGGCGCTCACAACCTCATACGCGCCGCCGTGCAAAAACGCCCTTACAACGCATGTGGCAAGCGCCGCTATTCCGAACGCGCCGCCCACTATGTGGGATACCATGTTAAAAATTTCCTCGCCCCTTGTGTAATCGGGCAGTTTTCTGTCTTTTAATTTTGTTCTTTTCATTTTATCAACCTCGGTAATATAATACCACAGGTTTATGAATAAATAAAGTGTTACACAAAAAAATATAAGTCCCCGCGTAAAAAGCGGGGGCTTATATGGCAGAAATCAGTTTGTTGCCTTTGCAACCGACTCTTCCCTGAACAGGAGGGATATACACCATATACCCGCAAGAGCTATAACGGTGTATATTATACGGCTGATAATGGCGGTGGCTCCGCCGAAAGCCCAGGCAACGAGGTCAAACTCGAAAAGCCCGACAAGTCCCCAGTTCAAGGCGCCGATTATTACAAGGATAAGGCAGATCTTATCAAACATACTATCACTCCTTCTGCAATAATAGTTTTTACCGCGAAAAAAGTTTTATTCACAAAAAATTTTGTTTGATTTTTGAAAAACGATTATTGAACATCTGTTTTTGTGAGGTTGTATTTTGCACCGAAATATGGTATACTTTATATCGGTGATATAATGACAGAAATATATATGGTGCGCCATTGCGAGGCAATGGGCAATGTGAAAAGACTCTTTCAAGGCTCTACAGACCTTGATATAAGCGAAACGGGAGAAAAGCAGCTTGAATATTTAAAGCGGCGCTTTAAAAACATCCCGCTCGATAAGGTGTATACAAGCCCGCTTATACGCGCCTATAAAACCGCGCTTGCCGTTATAGGGGATAAAGGGCTTACACCCATTAAATATGAGAGTTTGCGCGAAATAAACGGCGGAATAGTAGAAGGCAGACCTTTCAGAGAGGCTTTTGCCGAAATACCCGGGCTTGCCGATACATGGGATAACCACCCGCAGGACTTCGCGCCCGAGGGCGGCGAGCCTATGCGTGACGCCTACAGCCGCATATGGAACGCCGTAAAGGAAATAGCTGCCGCAAATGAGGGAAAAACCGTAGCCTGCACTACCCACGGCGGGGTTATGCGCTGCCTTCTCTGCCGCTTGCTGCTCGGCGATATTTCCCGCCTTGCCGAAATGGGCTGGAGCGATAACACCGCAGTAACGCTTTTAAGGTTCGGCGGCGAAGAAATGCCCGAGGTGGTTTTTTATAACGACGCCTCTCACCTGCCGCCCGAGCTTATTCCCAAGCGCAGCAGGCTCTCCTCTTTTATAGGTGACGCGAAATGATAATAATGTCGGTAGACCTCGGAAAAGCGAGAACGGGTATTGCCGTATCGGACCCCGGCGAGAGCTTTGCTTTCCCGAAAACGGTAATAACCGAATATAACGAAACGCGCCTTGCCGAAAAGGTAGGCGCGCTGGCTAAAGAATACGGGGCGGAGCTTATAGTGGTAGGCTACCCCAAAAATATGGACGGCTCTGCCGGCAGCCGAGCCGCCGAATGTGCCGCGACCGCCGGGCTTATTAAAAACAGCTGCGGAATAGACACTGTACTGTGGGATGAACGCTGCACCACCGTTTCAGCTCACACGGCGCTCAATTACACCGACACGCGCGGCAAAAAGCGCAAGGCGGTGGTTGACGCTGTGGCAGCGGTAATTATACTTGAAGATTATCTGCGCTTTCGCAAAAATCAGTTGTGATATAGCTTTTTGGTCTGGTATTTCGGTTCGCAGGTTATGTTTACGCCGAGCTTTCTGAACACCTGCTCGTCCACGCGGGAAAGAATAACGCTTGAATGAGCCTCAAGCCCCCGCAGATTTTTAACCTGACCGAGCGCCTTTTTCGCGACGTCGCTTGTAACCGCGCACATTGAAAGGGCTATAAGCACCTCGTCGGTGTGCAGGCGGGGGTTGTGGTTGCCCATAATTTCGGTTTTAAGGCGCTGAATAGGCTCGATTATGGTTGAAGAAATAAGGTCAATATCGTCGGGTATACCCGCCAGTATTTTAAGGCTGTTAAGCAGCATTGCCGAGGCAGGCCCCAAAAGGCTTGAGGTTTTACCCGTAACAATCTGACCGTCTGATAATTGAAGCGCAACCGCCGGGGAAGACGTTTCCTCGGCTTTTTTCAGCGCTGCGGCTACTACGGGGCGGTCTTCCACCGTCACGCCCACCTGCTTCATTAAAAGCTCTATTTTCGGCGCGTCATTCTGGTCGCTTAAACCCTGCCGCTGGCTTACAAGCGCCGCGTAATAGCGGCGAATGATCTCCTGACAGGCGGCAGCCTTTACAGCCTCGTCGTCCACAATTCCGAATCCCGCCATATTTACCCCCATATCGGTGGGGCTTTTATAGGGTGACTCGCCCATTATGCCCTCAAGCATAGCGTTCAGAACCGGGAAAATTTCAATGTCCCTGTTGTAGTTTACGGCGGTTTTATTGTACGCCTCCAGGTGGAACGGGTCTATCATATTAACGTCGTTAAGGTCGGCGGTCGCCGCCTCATATGCCACGTTTACGGGGTGTTTAAGCGGAATACTCCAAATGGGGAAGGTTTCAAATTTAGCATAGCCCGCCTTTATTCCGCGCTTGTGCTCGTGGTAAAGCTGAGATAGGCAGGTAGCCATTTTGCCGCTGCCGGGACCCGGGGCGGTAACTACCACAAGCTGCCGCTCGGTTTCTATATAATCGTTTTTGCCGAAGCCCTCTTCGCTTATAATGTGCGGAATGTCCGAGGGGTAGTCGCTTATCGGGTAATGGCGGTAAACTCTGACCCCCAATTGCTTTAAGCGGTTTTCAAAGGCGAGCGCCAAGGGCTGACCCGTAAACCGAGTTATAACAACGCTGCCCACATAAAGCCCAATGCCGCGAAAAGCGTCAATAAGGCGCAGGGTATCAAGGTCGTAGGTTATACCCAAGTCGCCGCGGCGCTTGTTTTTTTCAATCGCGTCGGCGTTTATTACAATTACTATTTCCGCCTCGTCTTTGAGCTTTAAAAGCATTTTCACCTTTGCGTCGGGTTCAAAGCCGGGCAGTACGCGCGCCGCGTGGTAATCGTCAAAAAGCTTGCATGGTGCTTCTCGTGTAAGAGACATGTTCGCTCAGGCTAAGAAGAATGCTCCATG
>CAJJPG010000069.1 GCA_905193585.1 uncultured Oscillospiraceae bacterium | reverse complement strand
GGTGAAAAGCTTTCTTGCAATGTTCTGCTGTATGTGGGAGTTTACAACGGGCGAAATTCTTGATATTTCCCCGCATATTTCGGATTTTTCCGCCGAGGAGGACGGCTTTGTTCTGCCTTACTGCGATGATCCGCTTAACAATAAAAACCCCGCCGAGGGTATTTATATGCAGATACTTAACACCGCGCAAAAGTATGTTTATATTGCCTCGCCTTATCTTATAATCGATAACACAATGACCAGCATTTTGTGCATGGCGGCGCGGTCGGGAATAGACGTGCGAATTGTAACGCCGCATATACCCGATAAATGGTATGTTCACCCCGTAACTCAGTACAGCTACCTTGAACTGCTCGAGGCGGGAGTGAAAATATACGAGTACACGCCCGGATTTATTCACTCAAAGCTCTTTGTATCGGATGATAAAATTGCCACCGTGGGCACCGTGAATATGGATTACCGCAGTTTTATTTTCCACTTTGAGTGCGGCGCATGGATATGCGATAATTCAACCGTGCTTGATATTAAGGAGCAGTTTTCGGAAATCATAAAAATATCCGAAGAAATAAAGCTGGAAGAGTGGAAAAGACGACCGCTGAGACTTAGGTTTAAGCAGGCGCTGCTCCATATTTTCGCACCATTTATGTGATTGACTTTTTAAAATAAATCTGCTATAATATATTTTAAGAAAGGTGGTTTTTAATATGAAAGGATTTTTAAAGTTTGTACTTACTGTATCCGCGCTTTTTGCCGCTGCCGTAGGTGTTTTGGTGCTTGTTGATCAGCTCATTAATAAAAACCGCATTCGCGGGGCTTACCTTGAGTGTGATACAGAAGAATAATTCGCAATGCGAAAATTGTTGTTAACAAAATTCCTCCCGTTTTTTGCGCCGCTGAAAGAGCTTTTACTTCCGGCGGCTTGAAGACGCGGGGGAATTTTCTTTTGCCTTTATGTTGATTTTTACGGCTAATATTGTTACAAATAACGAAAATTAAGTTTTTTTATTGAATTTCAACGTTCTATTTGGTTGTTATCTACAACATTTCTCTGTAAAATAGTTATAGATACATCTTGAAAAATTGCTTTGAATATTGTATTATAAAACAGTAAAGAATAAATATGTTAAATACCTTTATTTTTCTAAGGGAGATGTTTATATGGCAAAATATACCGTAACCGCGCTTGCCTCTATGATTGAGCGCAAGCTATCGCACAATTTCGGCGTAACGCCCGCGCAGGCGTCCGATGAGCTTTTTTATAAGGCTTGCGTTTTGGTGCTGCTTGAAATTATGAACGACCGCCGCGCCGATTTTAAAAAGAGCACCGACGACCAGGAGGCTAAGACTGTTTATTATCTTTCCATGGAATTTTTAATGGGAAGATCGCTTAAAAACAACCTCTATAATCTTGAGCTTACCGAAACTATGAGCAAGGCGCTTGCAAAGTTTAAGGTAAAGCTTGATAAGCTTTACGATTTTGAGCCTGACGCAGGGCTCGGCAACGGGGGACTGGGCAGACTTGCCGCCTGCTTCCTTGACGCGCTTTCAACCGGCGGATATTCCGCAATGGGCTATTGCATACGCTATGAGCTTGGCATTTTCCGCCAGAAGTTGGTTGACGGCTGGCAGACCGAAATGCCCGATTTTTGGCTGCCCGGCGGCGGCGTGTGGCTTGAACAGCGCCCCGCAGCTGCGGTTGACGTTAATTTTGACGGCAAGATAAACGAATGGTGGGACGGCAATTACCACCACATTGAGCACACGGGCTACCACACGGTGCACGCCGTGCCTTATGACCTTATGGTGGCGGGAAAGGATGGCAAGACCGTAAACGTTCTGCGCCTTTGGAGCGCCGAGTGTCAGGACTTTGATATGTCCGCGTTTAATCAGGGCGACTATGTAAGAGCGCTTGAGCAGCGCGCTATGACCGAGACGATTTCTAAGGTTCTGTACCCCGAGGATAACCACATCGAGGGTAAATCGTTACGTCTGCGCCAGCAGTATTTCCTGGTTTCCGCCTCTGTGCAGGATATTCTCAACCGCCATTTGCGTAAGTATAACACGCTTGATAACCTGCCAGATAAGGTGGCTATTCATATTAACGATACCCACCCGACACTTTCAATACCCGAGCTTATGCGCTTTTTGCTTGATGAGTGCGGCTACGGCTGGGATAAGGCATGGGATATTGTAACCCGCACCGTGGCTTATACCAACCACACCGTAATGCCCGAGGCGCTGGAGTGCTGGCCCGTTGAGTTGATAAATACCCGCATACCGCGTATTTATCAGATAATTAAGGAAATTGACCGCCGTTTCAGAAACGACGTTATGGCACTTACGGGGGACGCGCAGACAGTTGAGCGCACCGCAATTATACAAAACGGAATTATAAGAATGGCTAACCTTTGCGTTGCCGCCTGCCACACGGTAAACGGCGTTTCAAAGCTGCACAGCGAAATTCTTGTAAACGAGCTTTTCAAGGATTACGCAAAAATGACCCCCGATAAATTCACCAATGTTACAAACGGTATTGCCCACAGGCGCTGGCTCTGCCAGGCTAACCCCGCGCTCACCGAGTATTTAACGGGGCTTATAGGCGACGGCTTTATAAAGAACGCCGAGGAGCTGCAAAAGCTGAATGCTTATAAGGACGATAAAGAGGTTCTTGCAAAGCTGCGCGATATTAAGCGCATAAACAAGGTGCGTTTTGCCGATTACGTCAAGGAAAATGTGGGAATCACGCTAGACCCCGATTCTATTTTTGATATGCAGGTAAAGCGCTTGCACGAGTATAAGCGCCAGCACTTAAACGCGCTTAATATAATTTCGGAGTACCTTTATTTAAAAAATAACCCCAATGCGGACTTTATTCCGAAAACCTATATTTTCGGGGCAAAGGCGGCGCCGGGCTACCTTTTTGCTAAAGAAATCATTCAGATGATTTACAAGCTCTCAACCGTTATTGATAACGACCGCGCGGTAAACGATAAGCTGAAAATACTGTTCCTTGAAGACTACAGAGTAACAATGGCGGAGCTTATGATTCCGTCAGCCGATATAAGCGAGCAGATATCCCTTGCTTCTACCGAGGCGAGCGGCACGGGCAATATGAAGCTTATGATGAACGGCGCAATAACTCTCGGCACAGAGGACGGCGCAAACGTTGAAATTCATTCTGCCGTGGGCGACGATAATATTATAATTTTCGGTATGCAGACTCCCGAGGTTTTGGCGCTGCAGAAAAACGGTTATTCCCCGCTGCAATACTACAACAACAATGCCGAGCTTAAAGCGGCGCTTGATTTCATAGGCAAGGGCATAGCGGGTCAGCCTTTTGAAAATATTTACAACACGCTGAAAAATCACGACACCTATATGGCGCTTGCCGATTTCGCCGATTACAGAAAGGCGCAGCAGAAGGCAAGCAAGCTTTATGCAGATACGGCGCGTTGGGAAAAAATGTCGCTTACCAACATTGCGCAGTCGGGTATTTTCTCGGCGGACCGCTCAATAGAAGAATACGCAAAGAATATCTGGCACATTTCACCGGTAGAGTAATATGGAATATTATCCTTTTGATTCACGCAGCAGCTTATACAGGAATAAATTAGGAGCTTTAGCCGAAGGGGAAACCCTTCGGCTAAAGCTGTTGTTACATAGAGACGCGCATGTTCACACAGCTTTTTTGAGATTGAAAAAGGATGATGAACAGAATTACCGCGAGGTAATAATGCAGCCGGACGGCGGCATTGACGGCTATACATTTTATTACTGCGATATAACGCTTGCAGAGGGGCTTTATTGGTACTCTTTCCGCTATACAAGCGATTACGGCGAGTTTAAGGTAACTAAAACCGAACATTCGTTGGGCGTGGTGTCTGATAAGGGCACTGATTGGCAGCTGACGGTATATACTGCCGATTTCGAAACTCCCGATTGGCTTGACGGCGGAATAATTTACCAGATTTTCCCCGACAGATTTTATAACAGCGGGGCGGAAAAAAGCAATGTTCCCGCCGACCGCTTTATTCAAAGCGATTGGTACGCGCAGCCCGAATACAGACAGGCGGCAGAGCAGAAAACCCTCGGTAACGATTATTTCGGTGGGGATTTTAAGGGGATAGAGGAAAAGCTGCCCTATTTAAAATCACTCGGCGTTAATTGCATTTACCTTAACCCGATTTTTGAGGCGCACTCAAACCACCGCTACAATACGGCTGATTATTTAAAGACCGACCCGTCACTCGGCACCGAAGAGGATTTTTGCCGCCTTATTAACGCTGCCCAAATGCAGGGAATAGGCATTATTCTTGACGGCGTTTTTTCCCACACGGGGGATGACAGCGTGTATTTTAACGCAAAGCACAGGTATAACTCTGTCGGCGCGCAAAACAGCGATACTTCGGTTTACCGCAGCTGGTATAAATTCGGTAATTACCCCACGGGCTATGCCTGTTGGTGGGGTGTGCCGTCGCTGCCCGAAACGGAAGAGGAGGATTTATCCTTTTCAAACTTTATTACGGGCGAAAACGGCGTTTTGCGCTATTGGCTTAAAAAGGGAATACGCGGCTGGCGGCTTGACGTGGCGGACGAACTGCCTGATTCGTTTCTTGACCGCATACGCCTTGCAATAAAGGCAGAGGGCAGGGAAAACTACCTTTTAGGCGAGGTATGGGAGGACGCGACAAATAAGATAAGCTACGGCAGTAGGCGCAGGTTTTTGCGCGGGCGGCAGCTTGATTCGGTTATGAATTACCCGCTGGCAAGCGCTATTGTAAATTATGTAAAGGGCGGAAATTCACGGGATTTGGTTGATACCGTGCTTGATATTTTGGAAAATTACCCCCCGCAGGCGGTAAAGCTTTTAATGAACCATATCGGCACACATGATACCGCGCGCATTTTAACCGTTTTGGGCAAGGAAAACGGGCAAGCGGGCGACCGCGCGTGGCAATCGGCGCAGAAACTGACTGATGAAGAATATTCCCGCGGCGTGCGGCTTTTAAAGCTTGCGGCGGTTTTGCAGTTTACGCTGCCGGGCGTGCCGTCGGTTTACTACGGCGATGAGGCGGGTATGCAGGGCTACGGCGACCCTTTCTGCCGCGCAGGCTACCCGTGGGGAAAAGAAAATACCGAGTTTTTGGAATTTTACAAAAAGCTCGGCATGTTCAGAAGAAATTCGCCTGTTTTCGCCTCGGGTGAATTTGAACCTGTTTATGCGAATTTCGGGGATATTGTGTATATTCGCCGCAAAGGTAAAAATGCGGTTTTGGTAGCTGTAAACCGCTGGCATGAGCCGTCTGAAGTCGCTGTTCCCGATGAATTTAAGGCTGCAAAGCCTGTTTTCGGAGGTATGCCGATAGACGGAAAGCTGCAGCTGGCGGCAGAGGGATTTGCGGTACTGGAAGTGTGAATATTAATGCGGAATTCGTAATTCGGAATTCGGAATTAAAAGGCTCCTCTCTTTTGCTAACGCAAAAGAAGGGAGCCTTTGGTTTGTGTAACTCAGTAATTTAAAAGTCTTTTTTTCAGTGCGGCGGCGTCTTCCGCGTTTAATAAGCCGTCGCTGTTTATATCGGATTGGTAGGTTTTTGGTTCGCCTGCAGATATTGCTTTTTTAATACCGATAATATCAAGAACGTTTATTTTATCATCGCAGTTGATATCGTATTTTTCATTCGGCTTGGCGTTATAACCTACTGTTGCTCCGTAAGGAATAAAAAATTTAATGCTATTAAAATCGGTTTCCGTTCCGCTGTAATATATATTCTTAATATTGTAGCTTAAAAACGGCATTTCCGTAACGCTTTTCGGTATATAAAGCTCTGTAAGAGAATCGGAGTCAAGAGCGCCGTTTGCAATAGCCGTAACGCCGTCGGGTATTTTAAAGGATTTTTCGGTTCTGCCGCCGGGGTAGGCTATAAGGGTTTTACCATCCTTGCTGTAAAGCACGCCGTCTATAGATTTATAATATTGATTTGCGGTGGAAACCTCAATGTTCAGCAGCGAATTGCAGTCGCCGAAAACAGAACTGCCTATTTCCTTAATGCCCGCGCTTATTATGATCTTTTCAAGATTTACGCTGCTGTAAAAAGCGTAATCACCGATTTCATCAACCGTTTCTAAAACGGTGTATTCTGTTTCCGGGTAAGCGGGCATCAGTCTTATAAATTTGGTTTGCGCTTTGTTATAAAGCTCCGAACCGTCGTAATTGTTTGGTACATAGTAATACTCGTGTCCTGCCGCTTGACCTGTGCCGAGCTGAATATATATTCTTGAAAGGGACGTGCAGCCGTTAAAGGCACTGGGGCTTATATGTTCTATAGAGCCTATAAGGTGCATATTTGTAATCGTTGTACAGTCTTCAAAAGCATAGTTATCTATTGTCTTTACAGAAGACGGTATTGCCAAACTACCGTTCGTAACATTCAATTTTGAGCAACCGGAAAAGGCAAATTTTCCTATTCTGCAAATGTTGTCCGGCAAGTAAAACGGGTACTTCTGGTTGTAATTGATTTTATTCCTTGATTGTTGCTGTATAGTTATTATTTCAAGACGTGAACAGCCATCAAAGAGCGAGTCAGGGATTTCACCGCAATTTCCCGAGCCGTCCGCTGAATACAAATTGTCAGGAGAAATAACGGTTGTCAGTCTGCTGCAGTTCATAAATGAACCTATGCCAAAACTTTTCAGGTTTTTCGGATATTTTAAAATATGATAGCGAAGACCTTCAACATTAGGACATTCGGCATCATAAATATTCCAAATATCGGTAAAACCGTAAAAAGCATAATCGCCTATATGCGTTATACCGTCCTCTATTACAACGAACGTTATATTTTTTCGGCTATAATACCACGGCACATCATAGTAACTTTCCGCATCCGGCATTGCCGCTGTTTCCGCTCCGTCCTTTGGAGCTATTGTAAGTGTGTCTCCGTCAAGGCAGTATTTAATATCTCCCCATGTTTTCCATTCATCGGCAGCCGCGGCGGAAAGCGGCAGGCAGCAAAGGGCTATGCCCATTGCCGCTAATAGGGATAAAAGCCTTTTTATACCGTAGGTCATGTTCATTTTAAAACTCCTTTCGCTTTTTCCTAATTATACAGTATAATATAGCTTTATATATTAAAATTTCCGACCCGTCATATGACAAATCGGAAATCCGCTTTTATTTTCCCTCGCGCAGCTTATTGATTTTATCCCGCAGATATGCCGCGTGCTCAAATTCAAGTATTTTCGCCGCCTGTTTCATTTCGGCGGCCAGGCGCTTAATTTCCGCCTCTTTTTCAAGCCTTGACATTTTAGAAATCGGCTTTTCGTTTTTAACCTTTTGACCTATTTCTATTATATCGCGCACGTCCTTAATAACCGTCTTCGGCGTTATGCCGTGCTCGGCGTTGTAGCGGCTTTGAATATCGCGGCGGCGCTCTGTTTCGCTGATAGCCCGCTCCATAGAGTCGGTCACGCTGTCGGCGTACATAATAACCTCGCCCTCGGCGTTTCGGGCGGCTCTGCCTATAGTCTGCACAAGCGAGGTTTCGCTGCGCAGAAAGCCCTCCTTGTCCGCGTCAAGTATAGCCACCAAAGAAACCTCGGGAATATCAAGCCCCTCGCGCAAAAGGTTAATACCCACAAGCACGTTGAACTCACCAAGGCGCAAATCGCGTATTATTTCCATACGCTCCATTGTGTCAATATCATAGTGCATATACCGCACCTTTATACCGAGGTCATTGAGGTACTCGGTCAGGTCTTCCGCCATCTTCTTTGTAAGCGTGGTTATAAGCACACGTTGCTTTTTGGCAGTGCGTATATTTATTTCCGAAACAAGGTCGTCAATCTGCCCCTCTGTCGGGCGGACGGAGATTTTCGGGTCAAGCAGCCCCGTGGGTCTTATTACCTGCTCGGCAATCTGCGCGGCGTGGTCCTTTTCAAACTGACCGGGCGTAGCCGATACGAATATCGCCTGATTGACATGACTGTAAAATTCCTCAAAATTAAGCGGGCGGTTATCAAAAGCAGAGGGCAGGCGAAAACCGTACTGCACAAGGTTTTCCTTTCGCGCCCTGTCGCCGCCGTACATTCCGCGAACCTGCGGCAGCGTCACGTGCGATTCGTCAACAAAAAGCAAATAATCGTCGGGGAAATAATCAAGCAATGTTGAGGGCACGCTGCCCGGCGCCCTGCGCGAGAGCACGCGGGAGTAGTTTTCAACCCCCTTGCAGGTGCCTATTTCCCTTAGCATTTCAATATCGTATTCGGTTCTCTGGCGTATTCTCTGCGCTTCTATAAACTGCCCGTTTTCGGTGAAAAATCTTACGCGTTCTTCCATTTCTTCCTTTATTTCTTTAAGCGCGTCCTCCAGCTTATCGTGCGATACAATATAGTGCGAGGCAGGGTAGATAGCCGCATGTGAAAGTATAGCCTTTACCTCGCCCGTAACTGTGTTTATCTCGCTTATACGGTCAATTTCATCACCGAAAAATTCAACCCGTATGGCGTTTTCCTGCGAATTTGCGGGGAATATTTCCACCGTGTCGCCCCGCACTCTGAACTTATTGCGTATAAAGTTTATGTCGTTTCGCTCATACTGCAGATCCACCAGCTTGCGCAAAAGCTCGTCGCGGCTTTTTTCCATTCCCGTTCTGAGGGATATTACCATACTTTTGTAATCTATCGGGTCACCGAGAGAATATATGCATGATACGCTCGCAACTATTATAACATCCCGGCGTTCAGACAGCGCGCAGGTAGCTGAATGGCGCAGCTTGTCTATTTCATCGTTTATTGCCGAATCCTTTTCAATGTACGTGTCGCTGCCCGGTATATACGCCTCGGGCTGGTAGTAATCGTAATATGAAACAAAATACTCCACTGCGTTTTCGGGGAAAAACTCGCGGAACTCACTGCAAAGTTGCGCGGCAAGGGTCTTATTATGCGCCAAAACAAGTGTCGGGCGGTTGACATTTGCTATAATATTCGCCATTGTAAAGGTCTTGCCCGAACCCGTAACGCCTAAGAGAACCTGCTCTGTTAAGCCGTTTTCTACGCCCTTTGTCAGTTTATCAATAGCCTCGGGCTGGTCGCCCGTGGGCTTGTATTTTGAATGTAAAACGAATTTATCCACCCGTTATTAACTCCTTTTAAAAAATAACCGTTCTGTATTGCTTTTATTATAGCATACCCCGCAAAAAAAGTAAAATAAAAACCGCAGAAACAACAAAACCGATACCCGTAGGTACCGGTTTTGTTTTGTCGGGTTGCCGATTATGGATAAATCAGCAGCCGCAACCGCAGTTGTTGTCGCAACCGCAGCCGTTGTTGTTGGAAGTACCGAAACCGCAGCCGCCGCAGCAAACAAGGATGAGGACTAAGATAAGGATCCAGGTGCAGCTGTTTCCGCCAAAGCAATTGTTACACATTCAAAAGACCTCCTTTTTCTGTCTTCATCACATACTATGCCGTAATTTAAAAATGTGTTACGGGAAAAAAATTTAAAAAAATTGAAAAAAAGTATTTGACTTTTCCTGACTTTGGTGTATAATAATAGTCAGGAAAGGTCAAAATGAGGTGTAAGACATGAGAATGAGCGATTTAATAACACAGGAAATAATAAAAATGTTAAACGAGTCGGGTGTGAACACCGCCGAGATTCAGCGCAACGAGTTTGCCAATAATATCGGCTGTGCCCCGAGCCAGATAAACTATGTTCTTTCCTCGCGGTTTACGCCGGAGCACGGCTATATGATTGAGAGCCGCCGCGGCGGCGGGGGATATATAAGAA
>CAJJPG010000068.1 GCA_905193585.1 uncultured Oscillospiraceae bacterium | reverse complement strand
GCTGCTAACTAACATAATGATCATATCCCCTGGAACTAATTTGTCTAACTGTAGGCAGCGATAGTATGGAAAAAAACAAAAAGGGGCTTTTTAAAAGATTTTTACCCTACCTTTTGGCGTATAAAGGCACAATAGCGATAGACCTTTTCTGCGCCTCGCTCACCTGCGTTTGCGATCTTGTTTTGCCGCTTATTCTGCGCACCATAACCAACACCGCGGTGAACGATATTTCGGCGCTCACGGTAAGCCTTGTGCTTAAAATGAGCGGGCTTTACTTTGTTTTAAGGCTTATTGACGCCGCCGCGCAGTATTACATGGCGGATATGGGTCACGTTATGGGCGTTTACATAGAAACCGCCATGCGGCGCGACGCATTCGCCCACCTGCAAAAACTCGGGCATAACTACTACTCAAACACCAAAATAGGTCAGATAATGGGCAGAATTACAAACGACCTTTTTGAAGTTACCGAGTTTTCGCACCACTGCCCCGAGGAATTTTTCATAGCCTTTCTTAAAATTGCGGTAAGCTTTACCGTGCTTTGCACATATAATATTCCGCTAACGCTTATAATTTTCCTCTGCGTTCCGTTAATGGTAGTCGTATCAGTTTACCTTAACAGAAAAATGCGCGCCGCCTTTAAAAATCAGCGTGTGCAAATTGGCGAGCTTAACGCGCAAATTGAGGACAGCCTGCTCGGTGAGCGCGTGGTAAAGGCATTTTCCGCCGAAAAAGCCGAGCAGGAAAAGTTTAACGCGGGCAACGAAAAATTCAAGAGCATTAAAAAAGCCACCTATAAAATTATGGCGCAGTTTTCCGCCTCAACCCATTTGTTTGACGGGCTTATGTATATTGTGGTAATTTTAGGCGGCGGGCTTTTCGTAATTTACGGAGGAATAACCCCCGGCGACCTTGTAGCCTATGTGCTTTATGTTTCAACACTAATTGCCACAATCCGCCGCATAGTTGAGTTTGCCGAGCAGTTCCAGCGCGGTATGACGGGCATTGAGCGCTTTTTTGAAATTATGGACGCGCCCATAGAAATAACCGAAAAACCGAACGCCGCCGCGCTTGAATGTAAAAAGGGTGAAATTGAATTTCGCGATGTTAGCTTTAATTACGAAGCCGACAGCGAAAAGGTGCTGAAACACCTGAACCTTAAAATAGCCGCAGGCGAAAGACTGGCGCTTGTGGGCACCTCGGGCGGCGGAAAAACCACCCTTTGCAGCCTTGTACCCCGCTTTATGGACGTAACGGGCGGCGCGGTTTTTATTGACGGTCAGGACGTGCACGACGTAACCCTTGCAAGTCTTCGCGGCGCTATAGGCATAGTTCAGCAGGACGTTTACCTTTTCAGCGGCACGGTAAAGGAAAACATAGCCTACGGCAAGGAAAACGCTACGGACGAAGAAATTAAAAACGCCGCAGTGCTTGCGGGGGCGGACGAATTTATTTCCCGCCTGCCCGAGGGCTACAACACATATGTCGGCGAGCGCGGCGTAAAGCTTTCGGGCGGGCAAAAGCAGCGCATTTCAATAGCGCGCGTGTTTCTTAAAAATCCGCCCGTACTGATACTTGACGAAGCCACAAGCGCGCTTGATAACGAAAGTGAAATTTTGGTGAGCGAAAGCCTTGAAAAGCTGGCGCACAACCGCACCACGCTTACCATTGCCCACCGCCTTACAACCGTAAAGGATTACGACCGTATTGTGGTGCTGGGCGCCGACGGTATAGAAGAAAGCGGCACTCACGAAGAGCTGCTTGCAAAAAAAGGCGCATACTATAAACTTTGGAACAAAATAAGATAATTTTCAGTATAGTCCTCTCTGTTTGCTGACACAAAAAAGCCCCCTTCTTTTCGGCTTTGCCGAAACATAGGGGGTTACTCCCCACGGTGTGGGGAGACGTCAACGCAGTTGACAGAGGGGACCGCCGCCGTCAGCGGCTGTCAGCCGTATGGCTGACTGAGGGGTATTTTCTAACATTTGATATGTACGGTATTTCTTGAAATTCACCGAAAATCCGCTTTTTAATTTTTGTAAGCCGATGTAATTCCGAAGTATTCTTCCAATGTCAGCCCGCTGGCATAAATTTTTTCAGCATTTTCAACACCTATGTATCTATAATGCCAAGGCTCGTACATATACCCCGTAACCGATTCCTTGCCCTCGGGATAACGCAGAATAAAACCGTATTTATGGGCGTTTTCGGCAAGCCATACAGCCTGCGCCGTGCCTGTAAACCTGCTGTCGGCGTAATTAATATCAAAGGCAAGCCCGGTTTGGTGCTCAGAATAGCCCGGACGCGCGGAATACCTGTCCGCGTTTTTTACGCCGTCGCGACTTACATAGCTGTTATAAAGATTTTTCTGAACAGTATAGCTTCTGAAGCCCGAGCATACCCACATATTAAGATCTATTTTTTTTGCTTTTCCTTCTGCCTTTGCGTCGGCAAACATTTTATTTAAAGCGGCTCTCGCCTCTGTGTTTTCGCCCGGGTTATAATCGCTCGGCAAGGGATACGTTTTGTTTGCTATAAGTATGCCGTCAATATATGTAATCTCTATTTTTTCCTGTGCCTTTACGGTAACCTTAAACTCCGCCTTGATTTCGGGGTTATCAACCGAAGTTACCGTAACGGTGCAGGTTCCCTCTTTTTTTGCGGTTATATTGCCGTAGTTATTCACAACGGCAATACCCGCATCGCTTGTTTCCCATTTTTCCGCCTTATTTGAGGCGTTTTTCGGCGACATGGTAACTATCGGCATAAATCTGTCACCCACGGTAAGCGTTCTTTCGTAAGCGCTGAGCTTAATGCCGTCAACATGTACAATTTCCGGCCGGACGGATACAACCGCCTCGCTTGATACCTCAGTCTCGCTGCCCACAGCCGAAGCCGTCCCGCTTGCAACGGCAGGAATGCTCTTTTCAGATGATATTCTGTCGGTATTTCTGCTTTTTTCACATGCCGAAAACAAGAAAATAACAACCAATGCTACCGATAATATTAAAATTCTTTTCATTTTTATACTCTTTCAACCTTTATAAGATTGGTATTACCCGACTTGCCGTTTGTAACGCCGCCGGTAATAACTATTTTATCGCCGTCGCAAAGTCCCAAAACCTGTTTTGTAAGCTTTTGCGCATTGTAAAAAAGCACGTCGGTCGAGGGGTAATTTTCGCACATCTGTGGGGTAACCCCCCACGAAAGCGAGAGCTTATGCCAGGTTTTTTCGCTTGTGGTAAGCCCCACAATATCAACAGGCGGGCGGAAACGCGAAACCATGCGCGCGGTCATACCCGAAAGGCTGCAAACCGCTATCGCTTTGGCGTCAATATCAATCGCCATGCCGCAGGTTGCGTGTGAAATTGCGTCAACAGTGTTCTTTATTTTAAATTCGGACGATAAAAAGCGCTTTTCGTAGTGTATATTTTTTTCGGTGTTTTCGGCAATCCGCGCCATTGTTCTTACCGCCTGAACGGGGTATTTGCCCGCGGCGGTCTCGCCCGAGAGCATAATCGCGCTTGTACCGTCGTAAACCGCGTTGGCAACGTCGGATATTTCCGCGCGCGTCGGTCGCACATTGTATATCATGGATTCAAGCATTTCCGTGGCGGTTATAACGCGTTTGCCGAGCATGCGGCATTTGGTAATGATCTTTTTCTGTATCGCGGGCAGCTCCTCAAAGGGGATTTCAACCCCCATATCTCCGCGCGCCACCATTATTCCGTCGCACTCGCCGCTTATTTCCTCAATGTTATCAACGCCCGAGCGGTTTTCAATTTTCGCAATAAGGTCGATACCCGAGGCGCCCAATTCCGAAAGATAATTTTTAACGTCCAGAAGATCCTGCCTGCAGGAAACAAACGAACAAGCGATAAAATCAATGTCGTGCTCTATTCCGAACTTAATATCCTGCTTATCCTGATCACTTAAATATTTCTGTTTCAGCGTTTTGTTGGGGAAGCTCATGCTTTTCCTGTCTGAAAGCTCGCCGCCTATTACCACGCGGCAAAGAACGTCGGTATCGGTTTTATCGGTCACTTCAAAGGATAAAAGTCCGTTGTTCAGAAGAATAATATCTCCCTTTTCAAGATCGTGCGGCAGTCCCTTATAATTCACCGAAACGCGGGTTTCATCCCCCTCAACCTCATCGGCGGTAAAGGTAAAGGTATCGCCCTCTTTAAGCGTTATCTTGCCGTTTTTAAAGGTTTTAATGCGGTATTCGGGTCCTTTTGTGTCAAGCATTATCGCTATGGGCAGCCCCAGCTCTTCGCGCACCTCTTTAATAAGCGCAATCCGCTTTTCGTGGTCGGCGTGCGTGTTGTGCGAAAAATTAAGCCGCGCAACATTCATACCCGCCTTGCTCATCTCAATAAGCGTCTGCTTATCCGAGCAGGCAGGACCCAACGTACATACTATTTTCGTTTTTCTCATAATTCTTCACCCGTAAGCTCTTTATAATCGTTTGCAATAGCCTTTTCCGCACTCCGCATTATTTCAAGGGTGTCACCGAGCAGCTTATCAAGCTCACAACCCAGCATTTCAGCGCCCTTTGCAATAATTTCTCTTGAACATCCCGCAGCAAATTTTTTGTCCTTGAACTTCTTTTTCAGGCTTTTAAGCTCCATATCCGAAACGCTTTTCGATGGTCGCATAAGCGCCGCCGCGCCAATAAGCCCCGTAAGCTCGTCGCAGGCAAAAAGTACCTTTTCCATTTTGTGCTCAGGTTTTATGTCAACCGTAATTCCGTATCCGTGGGAACAAACGGCATGTATAAGCCCGTCGCTCGCGTTTACCTCGCGCAAAAGCTCGGGAGCCTTTATACAGTGCTGCTCGGGGTATTTTTCAAAATCCACATCATGTAAAAGCCCGACTATTCCCCATTCTGCAGCTTCTTCTGCGTAGCCGAGCCTTTCGGCAAAGCCCTTCATAACGTTTTCAACCGTAACAGCGTGCTGTATGTGAAACTTCTCTTTATTGTATTTGAGGAGCAGCCCGACAGCCGTTTCTCTTGTAATTCCTATATTCAAATCCAACTTCTCCCCCATTTTAATTTTTACCTGATTATACCATATTATTCAGTAAACAACAACTCCCGAAACAAAACATTACCCCTCCGGGTAATCCTTTACCGTGACCCGCATTTTTTCACTGTTCCAGCTGTTTTCCCAAAAACGATGCCGCAACCGACGCCAGCTTTATATCGCTGTCGCTCGGCGTATCGCCTTTATCGGAGGAAAGCACCACCGCGCCGCTGACGTCACCCGAAATGAGTATCGGCGCCGCCACCGCGATTTTCTGGTCTATCCCCTCAATAGCCGGGCTGTGCTCCCCTTTTTTAAATACCTCTACCCGTCTGCCCTCCATAATATCCTCAACCGTCTGCGTAACTCTGCGTTCAAGCACTTCCTTTTTGGAAACCCCCGCCGCCGCTATGCAATGGTCGCGGTCGCATATGAGAACATTCAGGTCGGTAGCGTCGTTAAGCGCTTCGGCATACTGCGTGGCAACGCTTGATAACTCGCCTATCGGGGAATATTTTTTAAAAATAACCTCACCGCTGGCATTCGTGTAAATTTCCAACGGGTCGCCCTCACGAATACGCATTGTACGGCGGATTTCCTTTGGGATAACAACTCTGCCGAGGTCGTCTATTCTTCTTACAATTCCTGTGGCTTTCATATATTAAAATCTCCTTTTTAAAGTCGTGTTGTTATTATTTGTAAGGAGAGATAATATATTCATATTGAATTTTCTTTGTTAAAATCGGCAGTAAAATACCCCTCGGTTCCACTTACGCGAAAGCTGAGGGGTATCTCTTTAACGGTATCTTATTCTACGGTAAACTTAAATTTACCGTCACTTTCGGTGCAAAGTACCGTATCGCCGTTTTTAACGCTTGAATCAAGTATTTTCTCGCTCAAAGCGTCTTCAATTTTATTTTGAATTTCGCGGCGGAGCGGGCGCGCGCCGTAAACCGGGTCAAAGCCCTTTTCGGCAAGCGCGTATTTAACCTTTTCATCAAAGTTAAGTGTTATATTAAGCGCTTCAAGGCGTTTTTGAAGTCCTTTAAGCATTTTATCCGCAATTTCGGCAATCTGCTCCTTGTTAAGCTTTGAAAATACTATAATATCGTCCACACGGTTTAAAAACTCGGGGCGGAAAGTGTTACGCAATTCGCCCAGAACCGCCTCTTTAACGTCCTTGGCGTCAGAGCTGTCATCAGCGTCGCCGAACCCGAACGATACCTTTTTATCGGTTATAAGCCGCGCGCCTACGTTTGAAGTCATAATTATAACCGTATTTTTAAAGTCAACGCGCCGCCCCTGCGAATCGGTGAGTATGCCGTCTTCAAGTATCTGCAAAAGCATATTGAAAACATCGGGGTGCGCCTTTTCAATTTCATCGAAAAGAATTACCGAATAGGGGTTGCGCCTTACCTTTTCGGTAAGCTGACCGCCCTCCTCAAAGCCGACATATCCGGGAGGCGAGCCCACAAGGCGGGAAACCGTGTGCTTTTCCATATATTCGGACATATCAAGCCTTATCATCATATTTTCGCTGCCGAACATAGCCTCAGCCAGCGCCTTGCAAAGCTCGGTTTTACCAACGCCCGTAGGCCCTAAGAATATAAACGAGCCTATGGGGCGCTTCGGGTCTTTAAGCCCTACCCTGCCGCGGCGTATGGCCTTTGCAACGGCTGTTACGGCTTCATCCTGCCCCACAATTCTGCGGTGCAGCTCGTCTTCGAGCCGCAAAAGCCTTGCGCTTTCCTCTTCGGTAAGCTGCGCCACGGGAACACCCGTCCAGCTTGATACAATTTCGGCAATCTCTTCTTCGCCTACCTCGCCGCCCGAGTGACTGCTCTCTCTGCGCCAGTTTTCCTTTGCCTGCTTGTATTCGTCTTTCAGCTTGTTTTCGCTGTCCCTCAAAGCGGCGGCACGCTCAAATTCCTGCGAATTTATAGCCTCGTCCTTTTCCGCCTCGGTATTGGCAATTTTTTCTTCAAGCTCTTTAAGCTCCGCGGGCGCTGCGCTTGCGGTAAGCCGCACGCGGGATGCCGCCTCATCTATTAAATCTATCGCTTTATCGGGCAAAAATCTGTCGCTTATATAACGGGCTGACAGCTTTACCGCAGCCTCAATAGCCGCGTCGGTAATCTTTACCTTGTGGTGCGCCTCATATTTATCCTTTAAGCCTTTAAGTATCAGCACCGCGTCTTCTTCGCTCGGCTCTGCCACGTTTACCGGCTGGAAACGGCGTTCAAGGGCTGAATCCTTTTCAATATTCTTACGGTACTCGGAAATTGTGGTTGCGCCTATAAGCTGAAATTCGCCGCGCGCCAATGCCGGCTTTAATATATTAGCCGCGTCGGTCGAGCCTTCGGCAGAGCCCGCGCCTATAATGGTGTGAACCTCATCTATAAAGAGTATGATGTTACCCGATTTTGTAACCTCATCTATTACCGATTTAATCCTTTCTTCAAAATCGCCGCGGTATTTGGTGCCCGCCACCATTCCCGTAAGGTCAAGGGTGAAAACGCGCTTGTTTTCGAGAATATCGGGCACATCGCCCGAGGCTATTTTCTGCGCCAAGCCCTCAACAATGGCGGTTTTACCAACGCCCGGCTCGCCTATTAGGCAGGGGTTATTTTTGGTGCGGCGGCAAAGAATCTGAATTACCCTTTCAATTTCCTTTTCTCTGCCTATAACCGGGTCAATTTTGCCCTTTTTGGCGTCGGCGGTCAAATCTCTGCCATACTTTGAAAGCGTGGGGGCTTTGGGGTCGGCGTTATCGTTTGCCGCGCCCGCAGCGTTTACGTTTTGCGTTTCCTCCGGGTCAATGCCCGAAGCTTTAAGCGCCTCGGTGGTAAGGGCAGCCGCGTCCACGCCCAGCTCATTAATAAAGCGTATTGCGTAGTTATCGCCCTCGCTTAAAATGCCTATGAGCAGGTGCTCTGTTCCCACATACTTTTTGCCCATATTGGCGCAGCCCGCCATAGCGGTTTCAATAACCCGCTTTGCGCGGGGCGTAAAGTAATCGGGCGAAAGCCTTGTAACGGTGCCGCAGCCTATATTAGCGCGGATCAGCTCCTCAATATTTTCTGCAGTTATCCCGTTTTTGTTAAGCACCGCCGCCGCAACGCCCGTGCCTATTTTTAAAAGTCCCAAAAGCAAATGCTCGCTGCCCACATAGGTGTGGCCTAATTGTTCGGCAGAGCCTATAGCCTGATTTAAAGCCTCGTTTGCCTTTGTAGTAAATCCGTTAAAATTGTATTTCATAAAATGTAACCTCCCTTATAGGGTATTTCTATCTGTTTTATTTTAGTGCGTCGCGCATAAAGGCGGCGCGGTATATATCGCGTTCTTCGGGTTCAAGCTGCCCGTATTTCTTCATCAGCATATTGGGCTGACCCTCTATAAACAGCTTTATGGGAAGAACGTCCGTTTTGATTATGCCCATACTTATACCGAGTTTAATCCGCGATAATAAATCCATCATTTCCCTGCTCGATAATATGCGGCAGTTTTGTAGCGTGCCGAGCGCCCTGAAACACATATCCTCAAGTTTTATTTTGTTAAGGCTGTTTCTCGCCTTGCGCTCCTTGTCTATAAGCTGCTGCGTTATTATTTTAAGGTTATCTATCGCGTTTTTCTCGCTTATGCCAAGGGTTATCTGGTTAGATACCTGATACATTGAGGCGCTCGCCTTTGAGCCCTCGCCGTACATTCCGCGAACGGTGAAGCCTATTTTCCCCACAGTTTCGGCAATGGATGATATTTCGCCGTTTGATTCGGTCACGGGCAGGTGCAGCATTACCGAGGCTCTCAGCCCCGTGCCCAAATTGGTGGGGCACTCGGTCAAAAAGCCCAAATTGCGGTCAAAAGCAAAGTGCAGCTCGTTATAAAGCAGCGAATCAAGCTGCTCTGCGGTATCGTAAGCCTTTTCAAGCTGCAAGCCGCCTAAAATCACCTGTATTCTTACATGATCCTCCTCGCCTATCATAATGCTTATGCTCTCATCTGCCGAAATAATTATCGCGCGGTCGGCGTTTTCTTCGGCAAATTCGGGGCTTATTATGTGGCGCTCCACCATTGCCGCAATTTCGGTTTGCGGAACGTCCGCCATATCAATATATTTAAGGCTTTTCGCAAACGGAGTGTTGCTTTGCAGCACGGCGTTTTTTACCTTTAAATTAAGCTCTCTGCGCTGCTCGGGGGTCATTCCCGCGGGAAAAGGCAAGCCAGATAAATTGCGCGCCAGCCTTATTCTGGTGCTTACGGCAATATCGTCCTCGGGCGCGTGAGTTGTATACCAGCTACTCATTTTCCGTCTCCTCCAGTTTCTTTATCTTATCCCTTACAACCGCCGCTTCTTCAAAGCGTTCCTCGCTTACAAGGCGGTTAAGCTCCAGCCGCAGGCTGTCTGCCGTTTCCTCCTGCGGTTTAACGGCGAGCGGCGCGCTGTTGGGCACCTTGCCTATGTGCTTTACACTGCCGTGCACTCTTTTAAGGTAGGGCAAAAGCTCATTGTAAAAGGTCTTGTAGCACTCGGCACAGCCTGCCTTGCCGGTTTCGGCAATATCTGAAAATCCTGAGCCGCAAACCGGGCAGCGGGTCTCGTTCGATTCTATTCCCAGCCCCGAAATATCCCCGAACATTGAGGCTAACATATCCGCAAGCCCGCCGTGCGGGAATTTAGAGTACCCCTCCTCTGCGGCGCAGCTGCTGCAAAGGCTGCGCTCTGTCACCACGCCGTTTATTATTTGTTTAATGTGCGTTGTCGCATTGTTTTTTCCACATTTATCACATAGCATAAAAATCGCTCCTTATTATTTAATTTGGGTGAGCAGCAGCTGTTTTAAAAGCGCCGCTCTCAGCGTATCGCGGTACTCAACAGGCACTGCCTGCAAAACCGCGGCGGATACCGCCGTGGCAATAAGCTTTGCCGCCTCTGCCGATATTATCCCCGATTCTATACAGTTTTCAAGAATAATTCTCGTAGTCATGGGGTCAACAGCGTCGCCTATGGAATTTATAATGTGCATAAGCGCAGAGGTAT
>CAJJPG010000067.1 GCA_905193585.1 uncultured Oscillospiraceae bacterium | reverse complement strand
TGTAAGGGTGCGGGTGTCCGGCGGGCACCTCTGCAGAGTTTAAGCCGCTGAACCTTGAAGAATACGCAAACATCCTGCTCTGATTTATCGCGCCCGTGTTTGCCTGACATTTTTTCAGCTTTATTAAATCCTTTATATCCGTTCCGCCGTCGGCGTTTATATTGCGCACGGTACCGTCGTATGTATCGGCGGCGCCGAGTACAGTTTTTCTTACCCCCGCCAGATCCGCCGCGTTTATTCTTCCGTCGCCGTTATAATCGCCGTAAAGCTTTATCTTATATACTTCTTTAATTTATTCGTTTTCAAAAATCACAACGGTTGTTCCGTTGCCTATATATCCGCTGTCAAACAGGCGCACCCCGTCGGAATTATATATTTTAACCTCTTCGCTATCCAAAAGGTTAACAGTTTCGGAAAAGCTCCGCACCGACGTGCCGGGATTTATTTCATCTATTGTTATATATTTTTTGCCTGTCAGGTCCGGTATTGTCGGCTCTGCCTCCTCAGCCGATACTGCCGTTATTGCTGTTGTTGATACTAGCGCTGTTACGAGAACCGTAGATAACATTTTCTTAATATTAATCATTTTAGTTTTCCTTTCATATGTTTATTTCTTGATTTGTAAAATGCCGAAAATTCTCTTGTCCGTAAAATCGCTATGCATATGAAAGTTTTTTATGTATCATCAGCTTATTTTCAGTCTCAGCCGCAGCTTATCGCTTATCATCGCAATAAACTCGCTGTTAGTCGGCTTGCCGCGGTCGTTCTGAATAGTATAGCCGAAATACGAATTTAAAACATCTATATCACCCCTATCCCATGCCACTTCTATTGCGTGGCGTATTGCCCTCTCAACACGGGATGAGGTTGTCCCGTGGTTCTTGGCGACAGTCGGGTACAAAAGCTTTGTAACGGAATTAATAATTTCGCTGTTTTTAACCGAAAGTATTATTGCCTCGCGCAGATAGTGATAACCCTTTATATGTGCGGGAACCCCTATCTGATGTATAATTTCCGTTACCATAAGCTCAAGCTCCGGGTCGGTCACAACATTATCCTTAACGACTATCGGGGAAATTTCGTTTTTCCATCCCGAAAGTCTTATTATACGTTCCGCCATTGTATTTATATCAAACGGCTTTAAAAAATAATAGCTGGCACCGGCATTAAGCGTTTCTTTTTCCAACCGGGAATTATCAAAACTTGACATTACCATAACCATGGGTCTTTCCTTGCCGTCCATTTTCTTTATTCCGTCAAGCACGCCTAAAATATCCAAGTTCTGCATAAAAATATCTGCTAAAACCACATCGGGCTTTTCCGCCTTGATTCTCTTCAGTAAAAGTGCTCCGTCCTTTTCGCACATCACAACTTCCATTCCGTATCCGGCTAATGCCTTTTCACAGCTTTTGCCTAATTCCGTTCCGTCTTCCGCAATCATAATTTTTAGTTTTTTTCCCATTTTTTTGTCCCTCCAAAGTTTTGTTGTTTTACATATATTACCACATTCTTTTACAAATTGCAAGTGATAATACAAAAATAGTGACAATCTTTGTAAAAATAACATTAAAATACTGTTTATTCCACCATTCGACATTTTTACCCGACAATATAACATGGTATTTCCGTATAAACAACAAAAAAATGACTGCAAAAATGCAGTCACTGAAAATCTGACGAAATTTTATAAAATTTTTTTTCGAAGGTTGCAAGGATAAACAGTTCCCCCAGCTGTTAGAAGAATACCCCTCAGTCAAATTAGACGTTAGATTTTAGACATTAGATTTTAGAAAATACCCCTCAGTCGTGCATACGCACGCCAGCCGCTGACGGCGGCGGTCCCCTCTATTTGCTAACGCAAAAGAAGGGAGCCTATGGGCGGCATACATTTTTTATACAATAAACTCAACCGAAAAGCTCGGATTCTACTTTTGCGCAAAGATGATGATACACCGGTAAGTGCAGCTCCTGCACCTTAAAGGTCTCGGTTTCGGGAACGCAAATGCAAATATCCGCTTTTTCCTTAAGCAGCCCGCCCTTTGCGCCTGTCAGCGCAATAACGGTCAGTCCGAGCGCCTTGCCTACCTCGGCGGCGGCAGCGCAGTTTGCGGAATTACCCGAAGTGCTTATGCAAAGCAGCATATCTCCTGTTTTACCTAACCCCATAAGCTCCTGCGCATATACAAGCTGCGGGTCAACGTCATTACAGAACGCGGAATTAAGCCCCGTAAGTGACGGAAGCGGTATTGCGGGAACGGCAAGCTGTAATTTTGAGAGTACATCCTCGCCAAGCGCGGGGTTGAGCCGCAGCATTTCCGCCTTTTTTTCGGGGGGTTAAGGGGCGGCGGCTCAAAAAACCTTTCATCAGCTCGCCTGTTATATGCTCGCAATCGGCGCAGCTGCCGCCGTTGCCGCAAAGCAATAGCTTATTGCCCGCTTTAAACCCGGAAATCAGTATTTCAGCCGTTTTTTCTATTTCATCGGCGCAGCTTTTAAGCGCGGGGTATCTTTTTAATAATTCTTCCATTTTTCAAATCTCCTTATTACAAAAGCGCCGTAGCTATCGCTGCGTAGTCGCCTATTTTCTCGCCCAATTCTGCGGGTACTATTTTGCAGCAGCCCGCCGCCTGCGGCAAAGCCTCTTTTGCTATAACCTCTTCAGCATATTTTCTTAAAAGCTGCTCGGAGCGCGCGAACACGCTGCCTATAACTATTTTTTCGGGGTTCAGTATGTCAATAAGCACCGAAAGCCCCGCGCCCAAATGCTCGCCGCAGACTTTATAAACATTTATTGCGGTTTCATCGCCCGCGTTTGCAGCCTCGGCAATAGCCTTTGCGGTTATATCCTTTTCACTCATATCCTTTTCGAAATAGGCGGGCTGTCTGCCGCTTTGCAGAGCCTCCAGCGCCATACTGTAGCCGAGCTTTGCTATACCGCCGCCGCTGCAAAAGCCCTCAAAGGAGCCTGCCTTGCCGTAGCCTACTGGTCCGAAGCGTTCAAGGCGAATGTGCCCCGCCTCGCCCGCGTTATCGTTTGTGCCGGTGTAAAGTCTGCCGTTTAAAATAAGCCCCGCGCCCAGCCCCGTGCCGAATGTCAGGAATACCATATTATCCGCTCCCCTGCCCGCGCCGAATTTCCACTCGGCAACGGCGCAGGCGTTAGCGTCGTTTTGCAGCAGCGCCGGCACTCCGAAATGCCGCGACAACTGCCCGGAAATATGTACCTCGTTCCACCCGGGGAGATTTGGCGGTCCCAAAATTACCCCCTTGCGGGAATCGAGCGGTCCGCCGCAGGATATTCCTATTTTTTCGGGTTTTTCGCCGTCTAAAATATTTTCAGCCGACTTTATCAGGCTATCTATCATTTCCTCGGGCGAAATATCAAAACGCGTGGCGCATTTTTCCTTTTTTAAAAGCTTAATATTTTCGCCCTATACTTCCGCCGTCATAACGGCGCACTTTGTTCCGCCTATATCAAAACCGAGTATCAAATCTTCCACCGTCTTTCGTCAGTTATTGCTTTTCCTCACCGTCGACAAGGAATTTTCTGTAACCCTCGCCGTACTGAACACAGCGGGAAACGCGGCTTAATGTAGCCGATGATATATCGGTTTCCTCTATAACCTGATTATAGGTTTTGCCCTCAATTAAAAGCCGCGCGGCGTAAATGCGCTGCGCCATTTGCTCAATTTCCTTATTTGTGCACATATCGCTGAAAAGCGCCCGGCAGTCTTCTCTGCTTTTGAGCGACGCTATAAGGTCATATAAATCGTCTATTATCTTATTGTCGGTGCCTTTAATATTCATATACTACACGCTTTCAAGTGATTTATTTAAAAAGCTCTTTGTTTTATCCGATTGCGGCGTGCCGAAAACCTCATCGGGCGTGCCTGCTTCTTCAACCACGCCGTCCGCCATAAACAGCACCTTATCAGATACATTGCGGGCAAACTCCATTTCGTGGGTTACCACTATCATAGTGCTGCCCGTGCCTTTAAGGTCCTTTATTACCCTTAAAACCTCGCCTGTAAGCTCGGGGTCAAGCGCGCTTGTAGGCTCGTCAAAGCAGAGTATATCGGGTTCAAGCGCCAGCGCCCTCGCTATTGCCACGCGCTGCTGCTGCCCGCCCGAAAGCTGGCAGGGGTAGTTATTTATCCTATCGGTAAGCCCCACGCGCGCTATTAACTCGCGCGCCTTTTTTTCGGCTTCTTCCTCGGTCATTCTTTTAAGCAAAACGGGCGCTAATGTTACATTTTTAAGCACGCTGTACTGCGGAAAAAGGTTGAAGGACTGAAATACAAGCCCGAAGTGCAGACGGTTAAGCCGTATTTCATTCTCCGTAGGTTTTTTCGCCGCGTAGCCGTCGAATATTATCTTCCCGCCGACCGATATAGTGCCGCTCTCGGCAAATTCAAGGAAATTAAGGCAGCGCAAAAGGGTCGTTTTACCGCTGCCCGAAGACCCGATGATTGAAAGCACCTCGCCTTTGTCAAGCGAAAAACTTATTCCCTTCAACACCTCGGTTTTACCGAAGTTCTTTTTTATATTTTTAACTTCTAAAACTGACATTATTACACCTCAGGCGTTAAAGTAGCTAAGTTTCTTTTCTATGTAGCCGAAAAGCAGAGTAAGTATTCCGCTGAAAGCAAGATAAAAAATACCCGTCATAAACAGCGGCCAGATAATCGCCGCGCCCTTTATAAAGGTCTGCCCCGCCCAAATAAGCTCATAAACCGCGATTATGCGGGCAAGCGAGGTATCCTTAACAAGCGTGATAATCTCATTGCTCATAGGCGGCACAATGCGCTTTATAACCTGCAAAAGCACTATTTTGAAAAATATCTGACTGCGTGTCATACCCAAAACCTGACCCGCCTCAATCTGCCCTTTGGATATGCTCTCAATTCCGCCGCGGTAAATTTCGGAAAAATAGCAGGCATAGTTTATTATAAACGCTGCGAGTGCCGCTGTCAATCTTCCGTTTGCACCGCCGCCCCAAATATTATTGTCAAACAAAATTCCGGGGCCGTAGTATATTATTAAAAGCTGCAACATAAGCGGCGTGCCGCGCACTATCCATACAATCGTTCTTATAAGGGCTTTTAGCGGAATAAAGCGGCTCATTGAGCCGAAAGCAATTATAAGCCCCAAGGGCAAAGCACCGAGGAGCGTAACAGCAAATATTTCAAGCGTTTTTAAAAAGCCGCCGCAAAGCGTGGTTATTACCGTTTGTAACATAAATATATAATTCCTTTTTTACAGTACAAGGCAGGCAGAGAAAACTCCCCCCTGCCTGTCAAATTAAATTTTTACTTCTGTTCGATTACAGCTTCCTGAACGCCGTATGTAGTTGCGGTTTCTTTCATAGAACCGTCAGAATACGCTTTCTTGAAGAAATCGTTGAGCTTTTCTGCTAAATCGGAGCCTTTGCGGAAGCCTACGCCGAAATCTTCTTCATCAGCTACGCCTACGGTGTAAGCCAGGTTTTCATAGCTTGTGCCCTCGCCTATCATAGCGCCCGCCATAAGCAGGTCTATAACCGCCGCGTCACTTGTTCCCGCATTAACCTCCATAAGCGCGTCTGACTGTGCGCCGACAGCCGTTACACTGTAACCGAGCCCTTTAAGTGCCTTTTCTCCGGCAGAGCCCGCCTCGGCTGCAAATTTAAGGTCCTTAACGCTTTCGATTGTCTTATACTTATCGGCTACATCCTTTTTAACCACTACAACCTGCGTGTTCTTGCAGTAAGCGTTTGAAACCTCCATACCGTTTTTAACCTCGTCGGTTATTGTCATACCGTTCCATACGCAGTCAATGCTCTTGCCCTTAAGTTCCATTAATTTGTTATCCCACTCGATAACAACAAATTCTGCCTTAACGCCAAGCTCCTTTGCAAACGCCTTTGCCATATCTGCGTCAAAGCCTATCCACTCGCCGCTGCCCTTGGTCTTTTCGTAATCCATAGGAGCGTAATCGGTTATACCTATAACCAGCTTGCCCTTTTCCTTTACATACTCGCTGTCGCTCTGATCCTTACCTTTTCCGCAGGCGGTGAACATAACCGCGAGACACACACACATTACCATTGCCAATAATTTTTTCATTTTTCTGCACCTCTGTTTAAGTTGTTATCCTTATTATACTTCATTACGATAAAGTTGTAAAGTGTTTTTTTATATTTTTTTGAAGTTTTTAGGTTTAGAATAAATGTTATAAATATTTTGACATATTTTTGGTATATATTTCACAACGCAGCATTTACTTAACGCAGAATTTGACAAACGGTGCTATTTATGGTATATTATTCTTTACAACAAACTTTAGGTGGAGATAATATATGTCAATATCTGTTTCGGAACAGAAAATCGCAAATGAAATTGCGAAAAAGTTTAATCTTCCCGGCAAAATCATAAGCTGTATAAACTTCGGCAGCGGTCATATAAACAGTACGTATCTGCTTGAAATGACTGAGAACGGCGAAAGAAAAAAGTATATACTTCAAGCGATAAACACAAACGTATTCAAAAACATTTGCGCAGTTATGGAAAACATTGACCGTGTAACCGCACATATTAAAGAAAGCGCGGCGGACGGCGAAAAGATAATCGACTTTTTAAAGTCGGAGGATGGGCATACATATTATATAGACGAAAATAAAACCTTTTGGCGGATTTATGAGTTTATAGATAATTCGGTAAGCATTGATCTGCCCGAAAGCGACGAAGATTTTTACCAGTGCGCCTTAGCCTTCGGTAAATTCCAGAAGGCGCTCAATGACTTCCCCGCCGAAAGCCTGCATGAAATAATTCCGGATTTTCACAATACCCCGAAAAGATATAAAGATTTTCTGCAATCGGTCAGTGAAGACCGCTCGGGCAGAGCGCACCTTGTAAAGCCCGAAATTGATTTTATTAAAGCGCGTGCCGACTTTTACCCCGTGCTTTTTGAAAACCACAGCGCGGGCAAGCTGCCGCTGCGCGTCAGCCATAACGATACAAAGTGCAACAACGTTTTGCTTGATAACACCACGCGCAAGGCGCTTTGCGTTATAGACCTTGATACAATTATGCCGGGATTTTCCGTTACCGATTTCGGCGACGCGATACGCTTCGGCGCCAGCACCGCGGCGGAGGATGAAAAGGATCTTTCAAAGGTTAAGCTTGATATGGAAAAATTCCGCGTATACACAAAAGGCTTTTTAGACGGCTGCGGCGGACTTTTATCAGATGCCGAAATAATGTTACTGCCCGAGGGCGCTAAAATGATGACTATTGAATGCGGAATGCGCTTTTTGGCTGATTTTATCGACGGCGACAAGTATTTTAAAATTTCTTATCCCGAGCATAACCTCGACCGCTGCCGCACCCAGCTAAAGCTCGTAAGCGAAATGGAAGACCACTGGGATGAAATGAAAAGCTGCGTTTCCGAATATATCAGAATAAAAAATTAAAAAAATTTAAAATATTTCTTGATTTTATCCGCAAGATGTGGTATTATACTATGGCAGTCAAAAAAAACGGCTGCCTGATATGCGCTGATAGCTCAGCTGGATAGAGCGTCTGGCTACGGACCAGAAGGTCGGGAGTTCGAATCTTCTTCAGCGCGCCAAAAAGCGACAAGTATCGTCAGATGCTTGTCGCTTTTTTATTTTACGGTTTTCAACAAGAAACACAAAACAGATAACCGATGTTAGCGGTAATGAAAACAGCTTATCTACAAAAAACGCGCGGTACTTTAGTGTACCGCACGTTTTTGTATCAATCTCTGTGGATTTTTCAGGCAAAGAATAAAAATTATTTAATAATAGATTCGCCCGTCATTTCCTTAGGCTGCGTAAGACCCAAAAGCTTAATGATTGTGGGTGAAATATCGCAGAGTCTGCCGCCGTCTCTCAGCTCGCACTGCTTGCCTATTACCGCAAACGGAACAGGGTTTGTTGTGTGCGCGGTAAAGGGCGTGCCGTCATCTGCAAGCATACGGTCGGCATTGCCGTGGTCGGCGGTAAGCAGCATTACGCCGCCCATTTTAAGGGTGCTGTCCTCTACCCTGCCAACGCAGGTGTCAACCGTTTCAACCGCCTTTTCAGCCGCCTCAAACACGCCGGTGTGACCTACCATATCGCAGTTTGCAAAGTTGAGTATTACAACGTTGTATTTACCCGATTCAATAGCGGCGCAAACCTTATCACAAACCTCGTTTGCGCTCATTTCGGGCTGTAAATCGTAGGTTGCAACCTTGGGGGAGGCTACCAGTATTCTGTCCTCGCCCTCAAACTTAACCTCTCTGCCGCCGTTAAAGAAAAACGTTACATGCGCGTATTTTTCGGTTTCGGCAATGCGCAGCTGGGTCATGCCGTTGTTTGCCAAAAACTCGCCTAAGGTGTTGTTAAGCTCCTCGGGCTTAAAGGCAACCTCAACGTTCGGCATAGATGCGTCATACTGGGTCATACAAACGTAAAATACCTTTTTTCTGCCGCCCTTGCGCTCAAAGCCCGTGAAATCGTCATCCACAAAGGTGCGGGTAATTTCTCTTGCCCTGTCGGGGCGGAAGTTGAAGAATATAACGCTGTCGCCGCTCTTTATTCTCTCTGTACCCGAAATTACGGTCGGAAGTACAAATTCATCTGTAATGTGCTTGCCCTCTTCGTCAATTTCGGTGTAGGATTTACGAACAGCCGCAGCCGCGTCGTCAGCCTGAACGCCCTCGCCGTAAACCAGCGCGGCATATGCCTTGCCTACGCGCTCCCAGCGGTTATCGCGGTCCATTCCGTAAAATCTGCCCATTACCGTAGCAAGCTTGCCTACGCCTATTTCTTTAAGCTTGGCGTTTAATGTATCAATATAATCGGCAGCGCTTGCGGGCGGCACGTCGCGGCCGTCAAGCAGGGCGTGAACGTAAACACGGGTGAGCCCGCTTTTCTTCGCAAGCTCTAAAAGTCCGTAAAGGTGCTCAATATGACTATGAACGCCGCCGTCGGATAAAAGCCCCATTAGGTGCAGTGCGCTGTCGTTCTTTTTGCAGTTTTCAATTGCGTCCGAAAACGCCTTGTTTTCAAAAAAGTCGCCGTCCTTAATCGACTTTGTAATGCGGGTCAGCTCCTGATAAACAATTCTGCCCGCGCCGATATTGGTGTGACCTACTTCGCTGTTGCCCATTTGACCGTCGGGCAGACCTACATCCATACCCGAGGCGCCTATCTGCGTGGTGGGCCACTCGGCGAAAATTTTATCAAGCCGCGGGGTTTTGGCGGCTTTAATGGCATTGCCCTTTACTTCGGGATTAATGCCGAAACCGTCCATTATAGTTAAAACAACGGGTTTTTTCATTTGTTTTGCTCCTAAAAATTATTTGCTAGCCGCCTTAACGATTACCGAGAAATCCTCAGCCTTTAAGGAAGCGCCGCCGATAAGTCCGCCGTCAACATTAGTCTTGGCAACCAGCTCGTCGCAGTTTTTAGCGTTCATAGAGCCGCCGTACTGAATGGTAACGGAGTTTGCCGCGTCCTCGCCGTAAACCTCGGCAATAGCGGCGCGAACATAGCCGTTGCCCTCGTCTGCCTGCTCAGCGGTGGCGGTAACGCCCGTGCCGATAGCCCAAACAGGCTCATAAGCGATAATTATATTTTTAAGCTGCTCCTTTGAAATATTGGTGAGCGCCATTTTGGTCTGGAATTTAAGCAGAGTTTCGGTATAGCCGAGTTCTCTCTGCTCAAGTGTTTCGCCAACGCAAACAATAGCGGTAAGACCCGCGTTTACGGCGGCTAAGGTGCGAAGGTTAACTGTCTGATCGGTCTCGCCGAAATACTGTCTTCTCTCGCTGTGACCTACAACAACGTACTTTACGCCGCTTTCAACCAGCATTTTAGCCGAAACCTCGCCCGTGTAGGCTCCGCTTTCTTTAAAGTGAACGTTTTCGGCGCCTATTTCAATGTTTGAACCCTCTGCTGCGGCAACAGCTGCGGCAATATCAACAAAGGGCACGCAAAGCACTACCTTGCAGTCAGCGTCAGCTACGAGCGGCTTCATTTCGTTTAGCACTTTACTGATTTTCTATCTGCTCAGCAAGATCATTCAAGTACACCCATCTGTCCATCTTTTCTT
>CAJJPG010000066.1 GCA_905193585.1 uncultured Oscillospiraceae bacterium | reverse complement strand
TGTGGTCATTCCGCCCGTGCCGAGCTTTGAGCCTGCCCCGCCCGTCATTTTTTCTATTTCGGGCGTTATTTCTTCAACCACGTCTATAAGCCGCGCGTTTTCATCCTTGTGCGGGTCGGCGGTGAAAAGCCCGTCAATATCCGAAAGCAGTATAAACAGGTCGGCGCTTACCGCCTTTGCCACTATCGCGCCCAAGGTATCGTTATCGCCTATAACTATTTCGTCGGTCGAAATGGTGTCGTTCTCATTTATAATAGGCAGCACGCCCAACTGCAAAAGCCTTAATATTGTGTTTTCAAAATTGTGCCTGCGGTTTTCGTGCTCCACGTCCTCGCCTGTTATAAGTATCTGCGCTACGGTGTGGTTATACTCGGCAAAGAGCTTATCGTAGGTGTACATAAGCTCGCACTGCCCTACCGCCGCCGCTGCCTGACGTGTGGGTATATCGCTCGGCTTCTCGTGCAGTGACAGCTTGCCCACGCCCATAGCAATGGCGCCCGAGGACACAAGTATTATTTCGTTCCCCGCGTTTTTCAGGTCGCTCATAATTTTGCAAAGCTCTTCTACCCGCTTTATATTAAGCAGCCCCGAGGGGTGCGCCAGCGTTGATGTTCCTATTTTTATTACAATTCGCATTTTTCCGTCTCCGTCTTTTTACATATACTTTTATATTATAACGCATTGCAAGCCCGATTTCCACTGTTAATTTTAAAATTTCAAATATTTAAGGGTCAAAGGCTGCCGTCTTTGAAATTGCGCCTTTTATGTAAACTGCCAAGCCGTTGCTTTCATATATTTTAAATATGAAAGGGTGTGTCAGTTTTGTTTTTTGATTTATTGATGAAAATTGCTTCCGCAATTTATTATTTTGCGCTGCACGTTAAGGGCGCGGGGGCTTTTCCGCCGCCGCTCTCAGCCGAGCGCGAGGCGGAGCTGCTTGAAAAAAGCCGGAACGGTGATAATGAGGCGCGCAACGAGCTTATAGAGCACAATTTGCGGCTGGTGGCGCACATAGTAAAAAAATATTACAACACCGGCGCCGACCAGGACGATATGATTTCAATAGGCACAATAGGGCTTATAAAGGCGGTATCTACCTTTAATACCGATAAGGGCATACACCTTGCCACATATGCCTCGCGGTGTATTGAAAACGAAATACTTATGTTCTTCCGCAACCAGAAAAAAACCGCGCAGGATGTTTTTATAAGCGACCCGATTGATACCGACAAGGACGGCAACACGCTGACGCTTATAGACGTTATTGCCGATAAAAGCGACATTGCCGACGAAATAGACACAAAAATAAAGGTGGAAAAGCTGCGGGTAATACTGCCCGTTTGCCTGACCGAGCGTGAGCGGCTTATAATAGAAATGCGCTACGGGCTTTGCGGCAGAGAGGAGCTTACCCAAAGGGAAATTGCCAAAAAGCTGAATATTTCAAGAAGCTATGTTTCCCGCATTGAAAAATCGGCTCTTGAAAAATTAAGAAAACAATTTTAAAATGTAATTATAAAAATGTAACCTGTGGTTAAAATTTCCTGTCTTTACAGATGAGGGGGAAGAAAAATGGAAGATAGCAGAATCACCGAGCTTTTCACCCTGCGGGATGAAAGCGCAGTAACCGAGGCGGAAAGCAAATACGGCGGGTATTGCCACGCGCTGGCATTTAATATACTTGGGGACCCCAACGACGCAGAGGAAACGGTAAGCGACGCGCTGTTTCAGCTGTGGCAGGCAATACCGCCGGAAAAGCCGAAAAGCCTTGGGGCTTATTTTGCAAAAATCACGCGTAATATAGCTCTTAACCGAATTGAACGCAGCAGCGCGAAAAAGCGCGGCAGCGGCGAGCTTCCCCTCGTTTTGGACGAGCTTGATTACTGCGTGCCCTCATCTCACAGCACCGAGGCGGCGGTTGACGCGCGTATGCTTTCGGCTGTTATCAACCGTTTTCTTTCCTCGCAAAAGGAGACTGCGCGCGCAATATTTTTAAAGCGCTACTGGTATATGCGCCCGATAAGCGAAATAGCCGCCGAAACCGGCTTTTCCGAAAGCAAGGTAAAGGTAACGCTTATGCGAACGCGCAACGCGCTGAGAGAGTATCTCGGCAGGGAGGATTTTAACGTATGACGAACAGGGATATTTTAAACGCCTTAGGCGATATTGACGAAAGCTACATTACCGAGGCAAACGGCAGAATAAAAAGCAAAAGGGGCATTATTATAAGGTATTCGGCTATGGCGGCGTGCCTTTTAATAGTAGCCGTTGGAGCATTTGCCGCAGTGAAGCTGATACCGCGCGGCAAAATGAAAAACAGCGCCGCCCCGAGTGAAACATATGAAGAATATGACGGCAATGTTGCAGACTATGATGGCGATTACAGCACAATTGAAAAAACCGACGGCACAAAGGCAAACGGCTCTGCTAAGGGAAACAGCGCGACATCATCGGAAAATTATATTGCTTATGTTAAAAGATGGGATGAAAAAACAAACACCGAAAAATTCCCCATAGTAAAAATAAACGGCACGGAGTACAGTGTGGCAAACCGCCCGATTCCGTCCGATAAAATAGGAAACAGCATAACAAAGCTTACGGTGTTGGGTAAAGACGAATACACAAACAGCGAATACGCCGCAAACGCCCAAATTTACGAAATAAAGGGTATTTCGGCAGATTGCGCCGCGGCGGTGAAATACGACGCGGACGGAAAATATTACGTCTGCTGCAACCCGCACTACAAGCCCGAAACGCTGGGGCAGTTTATGAATGATTTAAGCCTTAAAGAAAACCTTACCTTTGTTTCCTTTAGCGGCACGCAAATGAAAAACGGTAAAGCTGTTTGCGACGTTGAATATACAAATGTGGATAAAGCGAAGGTGTGGGAGCTTTTATTCTCGGACACCGCAGCCAAAGCGGTAAAGGACTATGACTCTATGAATCTTGAAACGGCGGCGGGTATAGCCATAGACTTAAAGCTTTTGGGCTATGAAAATATATCGCTCGCCGTTACCCGCGACGGATATTTAACCACCAATATTTTAGATACGGGCAAGGCGTTTTATATAGGCAAGCCCGCGGCGGAAAAATTTTTAAGCTACCTTGAAAAGGAATGCAAAACAACTATAAAGCATAAATATGATTATTCAGAGTCGACAAGCGGCGGAGGCTCGGGTAATTCCGCAAGCTACAGCGTAAGTCACTCGGTGGGAAGTAATTGATATGTCGGAGCGGAAATTGCGTACAGCGGCGGTAATTACGGCTGTGTTTATACTGATTTTATTTCTTATTCCCGTGAAATTCACCTATAAAGACGGCGGCACGGTGCAATATAAGGCGGCGCTTTATACGGTGGTAAAATGGAACTGTTATGTAGAGCCGGAAGAATATATTTATGAAGGCTCAACGTATTATTCATATAAAAAATATAAAAACACCTCGGTTTATTTATTTCCCGGCAGTTTAAAGGGCATAGACGAGCTTTGGAAAATCGAACAGAAAAAGAAAGGGGTATGATTTATGAGCAACACTAAAAATTCGGCGATAAAGAACATTACCGCAGCGCTGCTTTGCGTGGCGCTTGCAATCGGCGCGGGCTGTATGATAAAACGGCACGAGGATAAAAAAGCAGCCGTAAATTTAAAAAGCGCGGAAACCTATGACGAGGTTTACAACAAAATAAACAGCCTAAAGCTTAAAACAAATATTCTTTACGGCTTGAAAAACGGTATGGCAAAAGGCAGCAGCCGTAACGAAAAAGCAGAATATATTGAAGACAGCAACACGTCCGCCGCAACAGACGGCACGTCCGAAACCGCCAAAGCCGATTACAGCAAAACCACAACGCAGGTAGAGGGCGTTGATGAGGCGGACATTGTAAAGACCGACGGGAAATATATTTACATTCTTTCAAGCGATTACACATTTTACACCTATGTAAAAATAATCGATTCGGGCAGCGGTAATCCCAAACAGTTAAACGATATAAAGCTTGAAAATTTCAACACAAGCGAAATGTTTTTAAGCGATAACCGTCTTGTGCTTTTGGGCCGCGCGCCGAACAGCGATAAAACGGCGGCGGTAATTTACGATGTTACAGACCCCGAAAAGCCGAAAAAGGTAAACGAATGTAAGCAAAGCGGCGGCTATGCCGATTCGCGGCTTATAAACGGAAAGCTTTATATTGTATCAAGCTACGGTGTGAACACCGAAAATATTAAAAAAGACGATATTTCAACCTATGTGCCGTATGTCGGCTGCGGCGAAAAGACCGAAAAAATAGCGGCGGACTGCATTTATATGTATAATAAATGTATGGAATCAAGCTATACCGTGGTGTGCGGCTATGATATAAAGGATGGCGCGAATATATCGGCAAAAACCGTTTTCGGGGGACTTAGCCGCATTTACGCATCGACCGATAATATAATTGCGACCTCTGCTTATTATGACGAAAAGACCCAGATAGCGCGGTTTGAAATAAGCGACGGCAAGGTTGAGCTTAAAGCAACGGGTGAAATAAAGGGGCACCTTTTAAATCAGTTTTCAATAGACGAATACAAAGGGCATTTCCGCTTTGTGCTGACAGAGGAATTTGCCAACGGCGGCACCCAAAACTCGCTTGTTATACTCGACGGCAATTTAAAGGAAACCGGAAAAATAGAAAATATAGCGAAAAACGAAAGAGTTTATTCGGTACGGTTTATGGGGGATGTGGCTTACTTTGTCACCTTCCGTCAGGTTGACCCGCTTTTCAGCGTGGATGTAAGCGACCCGACTTCTCCCAAAATAATAGGCAGCCTTAAAATACCGGGCTTTTCCGATTATCTTTTCCCCTACGGCGAGGGCAAATTGCTCGGCGTGGGCAGAAGCGCCGATGAAACCACGGGCGCAGTGACCGGAATGAAATTATCTCTTTTCGATATTTCAAACCCCGCAAATGTTACCGAGAGCTTTAAAACGGCGGTAGGCAACACCTACTCAGAGGCGCTTACAAACCACAAGGCGACTCTTGCCGACGCTGAGAAAAACCTTATCGCATTCCCCTATAATGATGAAAAGGGCACGAAATACCTTATATACTCGCTTGAAAGCACGGGCTTTGCGCTTAAAGCGGAAATTCCGCTGGGCGGCGACGGCAGCACCTGGGGCACCTGCCGAGGACTTTATATAGGCAAGCTCTTTTACGCCGTGAGCGATAAGGAAATAGCGGTAATTGATATGCAAAATTTCCAAAAGATTACAGAACTTAAAATTAAATAGCTGCATGATTGACAAAGCCGGGCGCAAGTGATATTATAGTTACAGTACAAATTCTATAAGGAGCACCGATATGACCGCAAAGATATTTAAACCCCTTATTTGCGTTTTTACCGTAATTTCACTCTTGCTCGGCGTTTGCTTTACGGCGTCCGCCGCAGAGAACAGCGACGGGCATATAACGGTAGATACCGTTACCGCCGTTAACGGGGATTCGGTAATAGTAAAGCTCGATATGTCGAACAACCCGGGTATAATGGCAATGACAATTTCCATTACATATGACAGCAGCGTTTTAACCTATGAAAGATTTTACAGGGGTTATCTGCGAGACTATACGGTTGCCGCTCATCCCGATAAAAATCTTATACGTTTGGTCAATTGCGAAAACGGAAACCTGCACAAAAACGCCACCATGATCAGCTTTCAGTTCAAGGTAAATGAAAACGCCGATTTCGGCTTTTACCCCATAACCATTGACTACAAGCAGGGAGATTTTTGCAACTGGAAGCTGAAAAAATTAATGCCGGAAATAACCTCCGGCGGGGTAAACATCAAGTTTAACGGAAAAAACTGCAAGCATAAAAAATACGGCAAGTGGAAAACCGCCGCGCCTGCCGGCTGCACCGAACCGGGTGCGGAACAGCGCGCCTGCGAAAAATGCGGTCATATTGAAATACGCGAAACCGAGCCGATAGGTCACTCCTTTTCGCCCGAATGGACTATAGACGAACCCGCAACAAAGGACGCTCTCGGCAAAATGTCCCGTCATTGCGAACGGTGCGACGCCACCACCGACCTGCTCACCTTTACTTTGAAAGACGTAGAAGACAATAAGATAGATAATAACCCTTTGGCAGAGATGAAGCCCTCGGATTTTACCGATAAACTAAAGAATGAGCAGCTGCCGAACGGCGGCGAAACAACGCCCGATAACGATAACAGCGGCGGCAATTCCTATAAAAACAGCGGCGGAAACCTAATAAACTCCGTGCCCGTCGAAAAGGGCAGCGCGCTTGATAAAATTATAAGTGCTCTGCCAAGCGGAATACGGCAGCTTGAAAAGGTGTTTGCCGCAGCATTTTTTGTGCTTATAAAGCTTATACTGTTGCTTTGATCTCAAGGCTTTCCGCCGCGCAGGCATGGGAAAAACATGAATGCGGCGTTACCGCCGCAAAAATAAATTTTGGAGTCTATCGATAGACTGAAATCCCCCCCGGTCAGCCGCACGGTCGATCGGGGGGATTTTTATGTCATTGCCCGGTTGTTACAGCCATTTTTTCTTTTTAAAGTACCATATAAGAAAAGCGACCGTTACAAGACTTACCGCTATAACCGCCGAATAACCGAACCGCCAGTGAATTTCGGGCATAGAAGTAAAGTTCATGCCGTACCACCCCACAAGCAGGGTAAGCGGCAGAAAAATAACCGTGACAACGGTAAAAAGTTTCATAAGCTCGTTTTGTCTTATTTCAAGCTGAGATTGATACGCCTCGCGCATACGGTCAACTATCTCCTGTAAGCTGCAAACCTCATTATAATATCTTTCGCAGCGTGTGCCCAGAACCGTAAGCAGCCGCACCGCGGCGTCCGATAAAAGCCCGTTATCGTTTGTGCAAATATCGTCAAATATTCCCGAAAGCTGCCCGTAATACCGTTTAAGCCGCAAAAGCTCTTTCCGCCGCGCGGTTATCACCTCATCCGCCGAAATATCTCCCCCGCTCATTATAGCCTCCTCTTCGTCATTGAGTTCCTCTTCAATTCTGTCAAGGTTCGCTCCGTCGCCCTTTAACAGCTTTGAGAAAAATCCGTAAAGAAGCCTGTCATTCGGGGCGTTCGCCGTATCCTGCCGTTGCATTATATCGGCAACACGCCGCGCGGACATATCGTCCTCGCAAAAGAAAAACAGGTCCTCATTATCAAGATAAACCATAATTTTTTCTTCGGAGCTATCAGAGGCGGTTTTATCGAAAAAGTCAAATGCTATAAGGTCAAAGCCCGAAAGACTTTCAAAGCTCTCGCTTTCGCAGCCGTTAATGTAATCAAACGACTGCGCGTCCATATACGGCGCTGCCTGCGACATATTTTCAAATTTAAAAACCTTATACATTTTTATTTTCACTCCTTATAAAAAGTTCGTCTTCACCTGTCTTTACAAGCTCCAGTGCCGCCTGTAAAAGATAACCGACGCATAAATCGGGGTTATCCGTATCAATTCCGAAAAACTCCTTTATTCGCCTTATACGGTAAAGCACGGTGTTTCTGTGGGTGTAAAGCCGTTCGCAGGTGTCCTTTAGCGAATGGCGGCAGCAAAGATATGTATATAACGTCAGGCAAAGCTCGCCCTCGTTTTCTTTATCGTACTCCGCCATTTTTTTAACGTCCCTATCGAAAACCGTGCCATTTCCCGCCGCGGCGCGCAGGGTTAACAGCAGCGTATAATCCTCCGCGAAAGCCAAAGCGCCGCCTTTGCCCTTTTCGTTTAAGTAATCAAGCGTTGCCGTAACCGCCGGATACAGCCGTTCCGCCGAAAATATTCCGTTCAGTTTTTCGGAAACCGCCGCCGGCGTTCCGTTTTGCCCTGCCAATTCGGCAAGCCGCGGCATACTGTGGTCGCCGTGCAGAAACATCACGGTTTTTCCCTTATATATAAACGGGTGCGACGCATGAAATTCATTTTTCAGCTGAGTTTGCAAAAAGGCCGCGGCAGCGGGCGTGCAATGCCGCAAATCAATAAGCGCAAATCTTTCGGGATGGAAGTTTGAAAGGTGGGTTGCCGCCGCGCTTATTTTAAAATGCTCTTCGTCGGTAAATTCTCCGTCAAAAAGCGCCGCCATTATTTCTTCTGCCGTTCCCGAGCTTTGCCGCCGCTCAAAAAACAGCTGTTTTGAAACAAGTGCGGCTGTAAAATTCAGCGTTTCGGCATCGCACGGCATATCCTCTGCCGAAATCAATATCATATATCCTAAAACCGTATCGCCGTTTTCAAGCCTTAAAATGCGGTATTTTTTATTGCCCGTATCCACGGTAAAATCCTTTTCCGCACCGTGTGCCGAAATAGCGGCACAGGTATCTAGCGAGAGCTCACTGTGACTCACCGCAGTACGGTAGGCGGGGTCATTATACTCACTCACAGCACAGCTTGCCGCAATATGAAACGCGTCGTCAACAATAACCGCAGGGCACCCCATAGCCCCGCTTATAGCCTTTACAAGCCCCGAAAGCGTGTTTTCGGTCAAAAAAACGTTTAAAAGCTCGTCCTTTATCATAAAATCAACTCCTGTGCCGTCAGCACAACCGAATTTATTTTAATTATACCACCGGATTATTGAAAAATCAAGCCTTTTGAGTATAATAATAAACGTAAAAAGAAATAAGAAAGCGATGACACCGATGTGTTACGAAAAAAATATAATAGTTTAAATTTGAGAAACAATAATAAAAATATTCGGAGGTATGACTTATGTTTGAAATGAGACCTTATGCTAAAAGAAATAATTCCCTTTACAATCCTTTCCGTGATATGGATGAATTTGAGAAGAAATTCTTCTCATCGCCGTTCGGATTTTTTGATACCAACGTGCTTGACGAGTTCAAGACCGATATTAAAGACGAGGGCGACCGCTACGAGCTGGAAGCCGATTTGCCGGGCTTTTACAAAAAGGACATTCACCTTGATATAAACGGCGATATGCTTACCGTGAGCGCTGAAAGGCACTCGGAGCACGAGGAAAAGGATAAGAAGAATAAATACGTTCGTTGCGAACGTTCTTACGGCTCTTACAGCCGCAGCTTTGATTTAAGCGGCGTTAAAGCCGATGAAATTAAGGCAAAATACGAAAACGGCGTATTGAAGCTGACAATGCCTAAGAAAGATAAAAGTCTTCCCGAGGCGCGTCACCTTGAAATTGAATAAGCATTAAGCAGTAATTCACCCCTGTCGGGCAACAGTCCGGCAGGGGTGTTTTATTGTATCATGTACAGCGTATATATGGCTTGCCGTACTTGAAAGCTGTTATGTTATTCTCTCTATCTTCAAAAAATCACCGTTTCCTTAAAAAGTCAACCGCATCTGATTCCATTTCACATTTCCGTGAATTGATTTATCGGTTATGCCCTCGTTTATAAAGCCGAATTTTTCGTAATACGGCACTAATTTATCCTTACAGGTAAGCACAAGCCCTTTTCTGTTTTCAAGCCTTGCTGTGTTTATAAATTCGGTAATTAGCTTAGCGGCAAGCCCGCGCCTGCGATATTCCGGAATAGTATTTACCCCGAATATCATTTGCCATGCACCGTTTTCGTTGTGCATATCGGCTCTTGCGTACATTTCATCGGTCAAATCGGGCTCATCGGTAACAAAGCCGTCTATGAAAGCCGCCAGTTTTTCACCGTCATACATAAGTAAAAAGTGGTTTGCGTAATATTTAAGCCTATTCGCAAAATCCTCAACCGTTGCCGCCTCAGCTTTCGGAAAGCACTCCGCCTCAACTGCGGCTATCGCTTTTAAATCGTTTATATTTGCAGTTCGTATTTTCATTTCATTTTATACCTGAATTCATCGTCAATATGCTGATTTTTCATTTTACAATAAGCCAACCAATCAAATTTATGTTTTCATCGCAATAGACTATATTAGGCACTATTATTGCAGCAACAAAAATTAATCCCCAAATATTAAACCAACTCAATTATCTTCATCCCTTTATCCTGCAAATATAATATCACACATAGATCCAAAAAACAATAAAGTAATCTTTAAATCAAAACACCAAAAAACAAAAACGCGACCGGAAAACCGATCGCTTAAAATTTGTTCTTTGCTCGCACCCAAAAAACCGAACAAAGGAAGAGCAAGGTGAGGAACGAAAAGT
>CAJJPG010000065.1 GCA_905193585.1 uncultured Oscillospiraceae bacterium | reverse complement strand
AAGGTGCCCGAAAGCGCACTGCTTGACGAGCTTTTGGCAGAAATAGAAAAATTATAAACGGAGTGTAAAAAAGTGGGCAAGGCATTATTTTCTCAAATATTTGACAGAGGGCTGTCAGCCGATATTTCGAAAATATTCGGCAGCTCCGTTATAGAAAAATGCTCGCTTGATACCGACGAACGCGCTTTAAGTGCGGAGCTGAAGGCAGAAAATTACATAACCGCCGAAAGTCAAAACGAACTTGTGAATCAGCTTAAAAACGTGCTTAAATTAAATGAATGCCATATTTCCTGCATTTTCTCTGAGGACGCTTTAATTCCCGCCGCCTGCGTCGATATTGCAGCGGAGTTAAAGGTCAAAAACGCCGCGCTTAACGGCTATTTCAACGGCGCGGAATTTAAGCTTAAGGATAATAACGTTAATATTACGCTTAAATTCGGCGGGTATGATACAATAACCGACTGCGGCTTTGAAAACGCCTTTAAACATATTATAAAGGAACGTTTCGGGCGGGATATTACCGTTTCGTTTGACGGTCAACTTGAAAAGGTGGAAATTGACCTGCCGCCCGCAGAGCCTGCACAGCCTGTCAGAAGACCCGAAAGACCGACAGCCGAACCTAGGCAGAGCGCGCCCGCGCGCCCCGCTGCGCCGAAAAAGGAAATTAAATTTGAAAAGAGAGAGGGCAGACCCGATAACGGCATAGTCTACCTTGATAACCCGCAGCAGTTTTACGGCAGGGGCGGTATTTCAAACCACACCCGCGATATGATAAGCATTACGGGGGACGATACCGAAATTGCCTGCTGGGGCGAAGTTTTCGGGCTTGAGACCCGCGATATTAAGACAAAGCGCGGAACGGATATGACAATAGTCAACTTCTCGTTCAGCGACCACACAAACTCACTTAACGCGTCACTGTTTATCGATACTCACCGTATGGGCGATATTGCCCCCTTAAAGGACGGCGCGTTTATACTTGTAAACGGCTCTTATGAATTTGATAATTACAAAAAGGATTTTGTTGTAAAGCCGCGCGCTATGGCGCTTTTGCAGAAATACACCGAAAAGGATGAGCACGAGGGCGAAAAGCGCGTTGAACTGCACTGCCACACCAATATGTCCGCAAAGGATGCGGTTTCCTCTGCCGACGCTATTGTAAGGCAAGCCTACGAGTGGGGCCACAAGGCAATAGCCATTACCGACCACGGCGTTGTTCAGGCATACCCCGCCGCCGCAGGTGCGGTTAAGGCAATACGCAAATCGGGCGGCGATTTTAAGGTTATTTACGGCGTTGAGTCTTATTTTGTGGACGACGTTAATAACGACGTAAAGGATTTAAACGCAAAGCAAACGGCGAAATTCCGCTACCACCAAATTATACTTGTTAAAAACCTTACAGGGCTTAAAAATCTTTATAAATTAGTGTCCGAGGCGCATTTGCACGATTTCCGCGGCAAGCCGCTCACAATGCGCAGTAAACTGGATAAGCTGCGCGAGGGGCTTATATTAGGCAGCGCCTGCGAGCAGGGCGAGCTATACCGCGCGATAATCGACGAAAAGCCCGAAGAGGAGCTTTTAAGAATTGCCGATTATTACGATTACCTTGAAATTCAGCCCCTCGGCAACAATGCGTTTATGGTGCGGGAATCATCATACCCCGATAAAAAGGATAAGAAGACGGGAGCGGTTATACCCAACCGCTTTAAAAAGGTTACCGATTTTGAGGTTATAAAAAACTTTAACCGCAAGGTGGTTGAGCTGGCGGACAAGTTAGGCAAGCCCGTTGTAGCCACGGGCGACGTGCATTTTCTTAAAAAGAGCGACGATATAATACGTAAAATACTTATGGCGGGGCAGGGCTTTGACGATTTTGACAATCAGGCGCCGCTGTACCTTAAAACAACCGACGAAATGCTTGCCGATTTTGATTATTTCGGCGAGCGCGCACGCGAATTTGTAATTGATAACCCGAATAAAATAGCCGATATGGTAGACGGCGATGTTATCCCCGTGCCCGACGGCAACTATCCCCCTGTAATTGAGGGGTCGGACGAACTGCTGCACGATATCTGCTGGGATACCGCCCACAAAACCTACGGCGAAAATCTGCCCGAGGTGGTTGAAAAGCGCCTTGAAAAGGAGCTTAACTCCATTATCAACAACGGTTTTTCGATAATGTATATTTCGGCGCAAAAGCTTGTGGCATACAGCGAGGAAAACGGATATTTAGTAGGCTCGCGTGGTTCGGTAGGTTCTTCCTTTGCCGCTACCATGGCGGGTATTTCCGAGGTTAACCCCCTGCCGCCGCACTATGTTTGCCCCGAGTGCCGGTACAGCGAGTTTTTCCTGCACGGCGAGGTAGGCTCGGGCTTTGACCTGCCCGAAAAAAAGTGCCCCAAGTGCGGCGCTCAGCTTAACCGCAACGGTCACGATATTCCGTTTGAAACATTTTTGGGCTTTAAGGGCGATAAAGTACCTGATATAGACCTTAACTTTTCGGATGAATTTCAAAACTCGGTGCAGAAATACACCGAAACCCTGTTTGGCAGTGAAAACGTGTTTAAGGCGGGCACTATTTCAACGGTTGCCGAAAAGACCGCTTACGGCTTTGCAAAGGCTTATGCCGAGAAAAAGGGCATAACCTTAAGCAACGCGGAGTTAAACCGCCTTGCATCGCTCGTGGAAAAGGCGCAGATAAAGCAAACCACGGGTCAGCACCCTGCGGGTATGATAATCGTGCCCAAAACCAACACAATTTACGATTTCTGCCCTATACAGCACCCGGCGGACGACGTTAATTCCGATATTATAACCACGCATTTCGACTTCCACTCAATTCACGATACAATATTAAAGCTTGACGAATTGGGTCACGTTGTGCCTACTACATATAAATATCTTGAGGAATACACAGGTATACCCGTAAACGACGTTTCAATGAGCGACCCCGACGTTTACAGCCTGTTTACCTCAACCAAGGCGCTTGGCGTTGAGCCGGACGAAATAGATTCAAGAACAGGCACCTACTGCCTGCCCGAGTTCGGCACAAAGTTCGTGCGCGAAATGCTTATTGACTGCCAGCCGAAAAACTTTTCCGATTTATTGCAGATTTCTGGTCTTTCCCACGGTACGGACGTTTGGCTCGGCAACGCAAAGGACCTTATTGATAACGGTATCTGCACGATTTCCGAGGTTATAGGAACGCGTGATAACATAATGGTGTACCTGATTCATAAAGGGCTTGAAGAGGGAAGAGCCTTTAAAATAACCGAGACCGTGCGTAAGGGTCTTGTGGCTAAGGGCAAGGTTTCGGCAGAGGACTGGAGCGCTATGGAGGACGATATGCGCTCGCACGGCGTGCCCGAGTGGTACATTGAAAGCTGCCACAAAATAAAGTATATGTTCCCTAAAGCTCACGCGGCGGCTTATGTTATTTCGGCACTGCGCCTTGCCTGGTACAAGGTGCACCGCCCGCTTGAATTTTACTGCGCTTACTTTACCGCCCGCCCCGAGGATGTGGACGTGCCCACCATAATGCAGGGTAAGCAGGCGGTAAGGCAGTATTTGCAGAATATTAAGGCAAAGGGCAAGGAAGCCAGCAAAAAAGAGCTTGACGTTTACAATAATATGCTTATATTCAACGAGATGATGTCCCGCGGAATAGAGGTTTTGCCTATTGATATAAAGCACTCGCACGCTATGAAATATCTGCCCGAAAACGGAAAGATGCGCCTGCCCTTCGGCGCGCTTTCGGGCGTGGGCGAAAAAGCGGCATACTCTATTTACGAGGCGGCGCAAAAGGGCGACTTTGTATCGCGCGAGGACTTCCAGATAGAGGCGGGCGTTTCCAAAACCATTATTCAGAATTTGGCTGATCTCGGCGCTATGAACGAATTGCCCGATACCAACCAAATGTCTATGTTTTAATTTTACTTAATCGGCGGTGATTTATAATGAAGCAAGGAATAAGCCTTAAAAAAAACAGCATATGCGGCGTATGCCGTTGCTGCGGTTTTATTTGTCGTGTTTTGTGTTTACATGCTTTGTTTTGAAAAAACCGACGTATTCAGTCCGCGCGAAAATTCCACATTTAAAGAAATAATCGATTACACAAAAACCGATATTTCCGCGCCCGACGCACCTATAGGAATAAAAAAGGAATACCGCTTTAAAACAAGCAAGGTAAACTCGGGAGATACAAGCCTTATGTTTTACGTCGGGCACAGCTATGTTGACGTAAGGTTTGACAATACGCTGATTTACAGCACAAGTGCGGCAAAGAGCAACCGCATAGGCGCATCTCCCACAAGCTATTGGGTGGTTATACCGCTTTCACGGCTTGATAATGACAAAGCGGTTACCGTTACCGTAACCCCCGTATTTAAAAGCGTTGAAAACAGAAAAATCAGCTTTATGCTGGGCTCAAGGTATGCGCTTTTTATGAAACAGCTTAAAGCCGACCTGCCGCAGCTGGTGCTTTCGGCGCTTTGTATGGTTATGGGCGTTTTGCTTATTGTAGTTCAGCTTTACCTTATATTAAGAAAACGCACCGCCGTGTGGAATATATTTTTCCTGGGTAATTTTTCGCTGCTGCTCGGTATATGGCGCATAACCGATACGCGTTTTTCCGCCTTGATGTTTAAAAACTATACTATGCCCGTAGGGTATATAACGCTGGCGGCGCTTTTTACATTGGCAGCCCCCGTATTGCTGTATACCGATAAGCAATACAAGGAAAAGAGCTATATTGTGCTTGATATTGCCGCAATTGCAAGCTCTGTCATCTGTGCCGTCGCGCTTATTTGCCAGTTCATTTCAATTGTTGAGCTGCGCCGAATTCTTATTGTCTGCCATATAATGCTTATTGTGGATATTCTCGTTATAATTTCCTCGGCGGTATTTTACAACATCGGCGGAAAAAGAGACTTAGAGGCTGTTATTTTTACAGCACTTCTTATGACGGGCGGCATTTTGGATATAATAATTTTTTATCTTAAAGGCTCATCCTCGGGTATAATAATTACAATGGTGGCTTTTTTAATTTACTCGGTATACGAGCTTGTTGTAAGCCTTTTAAACATAAATAAAAAAGCATATATTGATTCAAAAACGAAACTTTTCAATAAGGCGTATTGGGAGGATCTGGTTAGGGACGTCTTCTCTGCCGAAGAACAAACCGCTATGATAATGTTTGACCTTAACGGTCTTAAACACACAAACGATACGCTGGGCCACAATGCCGGCGATAAAATGATATCTGAATTTTCTTCAATTCTTAAAAAGGAGATAGGCTCAAAGGAGCTTTTATGCCGCTGGGGCGGCGATGAATTTGCGGCTTTTGTGCGAAATGCCGACCGTGAAAAAACAGAGGAATATATTTCGGCTGTAAACAGCGCGGTTGCCGCCTATAATCTCTCGGGGCAGATACCCGAAATTCATTTTGCCTGCGGCTGTGCGCTGTCGTGCGATTTCCCGAACCTTTCGTGGAGCGAGCTGCTTTCCAAAGCGGATGAATATATGTATATAAATAAGCAAAGCTGGTACGCCGGGCGCGGGTCTGTAAAATAAATTTTTGTGCAATAATCGGTTTATTATATGTATAGACATTTTTCTTTAACTGCAATACAATTGCCGTTGATGTGAGAAGCATGAGGAAAGAATTGTTAATTAACGAGAGCTGGGAATTTCACAAGAGCGATATTGCCGAACCGACCTCGACAAACAAGGAATTTATTGTATCCCAAAGCAAAACCAAAAGAAAAACGTCGGGTCCTGCGGCATTTTGGTATGCCGACAGAGCGGATAGCTATGTGGACGGTTTGCTTACAACCGAAAGGTGGGAGCATATCGACCTGCCGCACGATTATGTTGTATATCAGGATAACAATGAAAACGAAAACTGCGCTCTCGGTTATCTTAATTACGATAAAGAAAACGTAATCGCGGTATATGTGAATACCGAGGGTTTGCTCGGTTTCGGGTGCGCTTGATTTGTTTTTGCAAAAAAAGGGCGCGTTTTATCAGAATAAATCGCACTGGTGCAAAGAACCTATGGCGCACATTGTTCCGCACTGGAACTTTAAAGGGCTTGAGGGTACGGGAATACCCGTTATGGTGTATACTAATTGCGAGGAGCTTGAGCTTTTCCTGAACGGGAAATCACTCGGAAAACGGCAGATTGAAAAATACGGTCACGGCGAGTGGAACGTTAAATATGCCGCAGGCACGCTTGAAGTAAAGGGTTATAACGGCGGGGAAGAGGTTTGCTGTGATAAACGCGTAACTACCGGAAAGCCTGTTGCCCTAAAACTTACACAGAATAGCGATTTTGCGGCGAACGGAAGCGATATAGCGCTGTTCACCTGCGAATGTGTTGATGAAAACGGTTTAACCGTTCCCGACGCGGCTGAGTATGTAAGTTTTTCGGTTTCCGCGCCCGCAAAAATTATAGGCACGGGCTCAGATAACTGCGACCATAACAATGTTGCAAATACCGAACGTAAAATGTATATGGGTAAAATTCTCGTTGCGGTAAAGCCGCAAAAGGGGCAGGAGAGCCTTTACGCTTATTGCCGAAAACGCGGGCTGTAACCTGATTGCATTGTCTATACGTCTTGATAAAGCATAGAAAAAGTGCTATAATTAGGCCTATAAAATATGCTTTGCAAAAGGGGATAACGCTAATGTATAACGGAAATGAAGAGGATCCGTATTTTCTTACAAATCACAAGGAGCAGGAAATGCTTATTCAGCTTCGTGAACTTTCCGACGAGGACAGAAAGGAAATTGAAAAAGGATTTATGGAGATAGCATTGAAGTATGCAGAATGGAGTTGACCGAACGCCGCTGCGGCGAGTGTAAAGCCTGAAAAAATTAAAAAAGCCGAATACCGTACTTTCACGAGCGTTTGTGCGGTATTCGGCTTTTTTGCCGCAAATGCACCGCAGAAAAGTGCAAAAAAATATAAAAATTCCATTTGCAAAAAATTGAAAAGCCTGTATATTAATAATTACAATAGGCAATACATAGGCGCGCATCAGTTTAAACCGTTTGGGTCTAACTATATAAAAGTCAAGTAACTTTTGAAAAATAAATATAGTTTAGCATGCACATTGGAAATATAAATAATTGTGGATTTTGTGGCATGACAAATAAGCCTTTAAAGGAAGACGATTCGAAAAAGGTTATTAGTACTTGATTACAGCAAAAGTTCAGAACGGAATTGATGTTCTGTGGTTAAAATGTGATAGATAACTCTCAAGAGCTTTCTGACACAGTGACCCTGAGCACATCTGTGACTTTTGCCCTCAGCTAACTTTTTGTTGTAATATGTACGAAAGACCTCATTGTCGTTGATTACAGGCAAAATAATATGATACAAGGTTTTTCGCAAATACCGTGAGCCTTTCTTCGTAATAGCCGTATGATGTGCAGTAAACTGACCGGATTCATAGTGGTAAGGAGCAACACCGGCAAATTTAATTATCTGAGATGATTTTTGGTAGTTGCAGATGTCTCCCAATTCTGCTAAAATAGAAGTACCGGCTGTTGAGTCAGAGCACAGACGGATACTGTTCCCATGTGACCGCCGAAACAGGAATAATTGAAGTATTTTACCAATCTGAGCGACCGGCTTGCGAAAGGCCCGTCGCTCAGATTTTTTTGATATTGAAAAAAATTCGGAATCGGATTATAATAAAACAGGGATAGACAATACAATCAGGGTACAACGCTTCCCATAGCGGAAAATTTGTCCGTTTATATTGTCTAAATTTGTTTAAAGCCGCAAAATGTTCTACTGCTCCACCGAAAAACATATTTTAAACTGTATGGGGGAGTGATTGCGGAATGTTTAAGGGACGTATAGCGGCGGTATTATCCTTGATTTTGGTTCTTGCTTTTTTCAGCACTTTTTTGCGCGGCAGGTTATCAACGGTGCAGTCATCGGGCAGTGTAAGTCGGCGGGCTACGGTTATTCTGGACGCGGGTCACGGAGGGTTTGACGGCGGGGCGGTTGCGCCCGACGGAACGGTGGAAAAGGAAATAAACCTTAAAATTGCCCTAAAGCTGAAAGAGTTTTTAAGGCTCGGGGGATATGAGGTTATTATGACGCGCGAAAGCGACGTTTCAACCGATGACGTTGAAACCGATAAAATAGCCACACGAAAGAAAAGCGACCTTAAAAATCGGCTGAAGCTTATGAAAGATTACCCCGACGCGGTGTTTGTGAGTATTCACCTGAATAAATTCACCACTTCCGCCGCGGCAGGCTCGCAGGTGTTTTACAGCGCGGGCAGAGAGGAATCGAAAAAGCTCGGGGAAGATATACAGAAATCAATAGTGCGGCTTTTACAGCCCGAAAACTCAAGAGTTAATAAGCAGGCCGCGAGCAGCACATATATTCTTTACAACGCAACGCTGCCCGCGGTGCTTGTGGAGTGCGGTTTTTTAAGCAATACCGCCGAGCTTAAAAGGCTTAAAACCGAAGAATACCAAAATAAAATGGCGTTCAGCATTTTTTGCGGAATAATGGATTATCATAAAACAACGGGGGAAAGTTAAAATGGCAACCAAAAGCAAAACGGTATTTGTTTGCAGCGAGTGCGGGTATGAAACGCCGAAATGGGCGGGTAAATGCCCCGGCTGCGGCGAATGGAACACAATGGTTGAGGATGTGCGCCTGCCGCAAAAATCTGCGGTTTCGGCTGCACCGCGACCTGCGCACACATTCTCGGCAACGCCGCTTTCACAAATAAACGCGGCGGACGAACACCGCTTTGTAACCGGAATTTCCGAGCTTGATAGGGTGCTCGGCGGGGGAATAGTAAAAGGCTCGGTAATACTGCTTTCGGGCGACCCGGGTATAGGAAAATCGACCATACTTCTGCAGGTCTGCAACGCATTGCAGCGGGATATTAAAATTCTCTATGCATCGGGCGAGGAATCGGCAATACAAATAAAATTAAGGGCAAAGCGCATAGGGGTTGAGAGCGACAGTGTTTCTATAATGACCGAAACCGACGTTCAGACGGTTTGCGAATATATAAACTCGGCGCGCCCCGACCTTGTTATGATAGACTCAATTCAGACCATGCAGCACCCCGATATTTCGTCGGCGCCCGGCAGCATAGTTCAGGTGCGCGAATCGTCTAACCTGCTTTTGCGCACGGGTAAAAGCCTTGATATTCCGATTTTCATAGTAGGTCATGTAAACAAGGGCGGCGATATTGCGGGACCTAAGGTAATGGAGCATATTGTAGATACGGTGCTTTATTTCGAGGGGGAGAGAAATCAGTCCTACCGCATTTTAAGGGCGATAAAAAACCGTTTTGGCTCAACAAACGAAATAGGCGTTTTTGAAATGACCGAAACGGGGCTGGCAGAGGTTGAAAACCCGTCCGCTATGATGCTTTCTGGCAGAATGAGCGATGTTTCGGGCGGCTGCATAACCTGCATTATTGAGGGTACGCGCCCGATTTTAGCCGAGGTTCAGGGGCTTGTGGCGGCAACGGGCTTCGGCAACGCGCGCAGAACCGCCGCCGGGTTTGATTACAACCGCTTAAACCTTTTGCTTGCGGTGCTTGAAAAAAGGCTCGGGCTTATGTTCTCAAATCTTGATACCTATATAAACATTGTAGGCGGAATACGGCTTGACGAGCCTGCGGCGGATTTAGCCGTGGCTATGGCGTTGGTTTCGGGGCTGCGCGATATTCCTATAGATGAAAACACCGTAGCATTCGGTGAAATAGGTCTTTCGGGCGAGCTGCGCAGCGTTCCGCGCGCGCAGGCGCGGGTAAACGAGGCGGCGCGAATGGGCTTTACACGGTGCATACTGCCTGCAGCAAGCCTTAAACAAATAAACTCTGCACCCGAGGGAATAAAGCTTTTGGGCGTTAAAAGATTATCCGACGCGGTGGCGTTTATTAAGTAGGCGCGTCCTCTTTCGGCTGCAAATACGGGCAGGCCCCCGAAAGTGAATTGACCGCAGTGCATTTATTAAGCGTGCAGTAGCCGTCGCACTGGTATTTGCAATTTTCGGCGCATGGAATTATACCCATATTTTCACCCCTGAAAATAGTATTCGGGGAAAAAAATTAAATATTCATATAAAAAGCAAAGCCGGACAGGAAAAATCCTGTCCGGCTCAGCGTGTCGAAAAAGTCCGGTTAAAGCTGGGCTTTTTTGAATTTTTAT
>CAJJPG010000064.1 GCA_905193585.1 uncultured Oscillospiraceae bacterium | reverse complement strand
GCGTGAAAAAAATCCCGATCTACCCATTATTATGGCTACAAAAACAGATATACCGCGCACCCCTGCGGACGTTGAACATAACAAAGCGCACCGCGCCGTAGTTTATGAAACCTATGAAAACGCACTGAAACGCGGCGACCGCAACGTTATGTTTATAGGCGGAGAAACCGTGTTTACAAAAGCTCTTGACCTATCTGCCGCGGCTGACTGCTGCACGGTTGACGGCTGCCACCCGAACGACCTCGGCTTTGCCTGCATGGCAAAGGTATTCGGCGACGCGATAGAAAAAATGTTGAAATTATAATTGCAAATCAGCTCCCCTCTGTTTCGGCAAAGCCGAAAAGAAGGGAGCCTTGTTATAATATCATTCTTCCAACTCTCTCGCACGGGTGTAAAACCCGTGCGATAATTTTATGCCCGCTATAAGCCCCATTTCAAAAAATGTTCGCCGCAGCGTTGTTATAGCTATACCTATTGTTTCGTCCAATTCTTCGTGCTCTTCCTTATTGTTTGCAAATCTCTCTACTAATGAAAACAGTGACTTTTCCGCTTTTCTTACGGTTTTCTCGTAGCTTTCCTTTTCGGGAATTTCTATAAGCTCGCCGCCGTTTGCAAGATAATCGGATAAATAAAGCAGATCGCACTTGCTCCAAAGGTTAGAAAATTCCATTTTTGATTTCTCCGTTCATAAAATATTTACATTTTGTATCTCTATAATTAAATTAGAGATTTCTCTAATATTATAACAGAGTTATCTATAAATGTCAAGTGCAAATTAGCATACAATCTAATTTAATTCGGATTTTCTTTGATTTTTTTCGTTTTTAGGCTTATAATTGTTAAGAACGGAGTGATTACATAATGTCGACCGCAAAGAAAATTAAAATGATCCTTGTGGAACGTGATATGACAATGGCTAAACTAGCGGGTCTGTTGGATATTAAACCCCCAACATTAAGCTATAAAATAAAACGCGATAATTTCAGCGAAAGCGATTTAAAAAAAATCGCCGATGTTTTGGGTTATGAATACGAGGCGGTATTCACCGACAAAAACACCGGGAAAAAGATATAAAAAAAGCTCCCTTGTGTAAAGGGTGCGGGTGTCCGGTGGACACCTCTGCGAAGCAGAAGCACCGACCGAGGCGGCAGCCGAGACGCTGGCAAAACCGCAGGTTTTGACTGAGGGATTGTAGAAAAACTAAGGCTAATATTTGGCTTAAAATTTGTTTGAATACCCCTCAGTCATGCATACGCACGACAGCTCCCCTCTGTTTCGGCAAAGCCGAAAAGAAGGGAGCCTATAAAAAAGAAAAACGACAGGATTATTACCCTGCCGCTTTTATATATAGGTATGCTTAAAAAGCATATTCTTATTTTATCACAAAAAGTCGCATTGTCAAGAAAAATGTTACAAAAAAATGAACTTTGCGTTAACTTTTACTCTTTGCACAAAAGCGTTGCTTTTTATTCGGTGCATTTTACAACCAAGGTGTGAACTGATTTGAAAAAAAACGACGAAATAATTCTTAACATTACCGATATGACCTCTGACGGCAGCGGCATAGGAAAATATGACGGTATGGCGATATTTGTGCCGCTTACGGCTGTGGGCGACACGGCGCGGGTTAAAATACTGAAAGTTAAAAAAACCTATGCGTTCGGCAAGCTTACCGAGATAATTGAGCCATCCCCCGACCGCATGGAAAACCGCTGCCCCACCTTTTCGCAGTGCGGCGGGTGCGTATACCGCCACATAAGCTACGCAGCGGAATGCCGCATTAAAACAAATAAGGTATACGAAGCGATAAAGCGGATAGGCGGAGCGGATATGCCGCCGCAGCCTATAATTTCCTCTGAAAACACCGAGCATTACCGCAACAAGGCGCAGTACCCCATAGCGGCGGACGGCGCGGCGGGCTTTTTCGCCTTTCATTCCCACAGAATAGTGAAATGCCCCGATTGCGCCCTGCAGCCCGAAATTTTTTCACAAATAACCGCCGCCTGCACCGAGTGGATAAGGGATAACAACATAAGTATATATAATGAAGAAAAGCACACGGGGCTTTTGCGGCATATTTACATACGCATTGCGGAAGTAACAGAAGAAATTATGGTTTGCGCCGTTATAAACGGCAAAACGCTGCCACGCTCGGAGGATTTTGTAAGCCGTATCAAATCGGTTTGCGGTGAAAAAATTAAAAGCATAGGCATAAATATAAACACCGAAAAAACCAATGTTATTTTAGGCGAAAAATGTCGGATTTTATACGGAGAGGAATATATAACCGATATTCTCTGCGGTGTGCGGGTGCGGCTTTCTCCCCTCTCGTTTTATCAGGTAAACCGCGCCACAGCAGAAAGACTTTACAAAAAGGCGGCGGAATATGCCGCTCCCGCAGGTAAAACCGTGCTTGATTTATACTGCGGCGCGGGTACAATAGGGCTTTCCATGGCGAAGGAAGCCAAAAAAATAATAGGCGTGGAAATTGTGCCGCAGGCGGTAGAGGACGCGCGCTTTAACGCGGGGCTTAACGGCATAACTAACGCCGAATTTATATGCAGCGACGCTGCGGGCGCGGCGGCAGAGCTTGCAAAAAAAGGTGTAAAGCCCGATGTTGTAATGGTAGACCCGCCGCGCAAGGGCTGCACGGCGGAGCTGATAAGCACAATAGCCGAGGATTTTAAGCCTGAAAAGGTAGTATATGTCTCCTGCGACCCCGCCACCCTTGCAAGGGATATAAAAATATTCGGCGAAAATGGGTATGAGCTTAGAGAGTACACCCCGATAGATATGTTCCCACGCACCTCGCATGTGGAGACGGTATGCCTGTTAAAAGCAAAATGAAGTTTAGTAAAGTTTAATGTAAAGGAGCTTTAAAAAATGACAATTAACATAGCGGAAATTTTAGTTGCAAATTCCTGCGGCGTTTCTATGGTTTTACTGCTTTTGATTTTCAGAATACAAAACAGCGAAACAAGCCGCCCGGATGAAAGGCTTTACAACTGTATGTTAATTGCAACGCTTATGGCTCTTATAGCCGAAACCGCAAGCTTTTTAATAGACGGCAAGTTATTCCCCGGTTGTTTTGCGCTGCAATATATATGTAACACGGTATGCACGGGCTTTACCGTTTTGGTAGGGTATTTATGGAGCTTGTTTGTAGAATTTAAAATATACCGCAGTATGAAAAGGCTTAAAAATAATGCTTTAATTTTGGGCTTTCCGCTTTTTGCAGTTGCCTGCCTTATGGTTGTGAATTTATTCGGAAACGGAATTTTTTTCGATATTTCGGATACAAACGTATACACCCGCGGCGGGCTTACCCCGATACTCTACGTTACGGTGTTGATCTATTTTGTAGAAAGCATATGCGCGGCGCATTGGGCGAAATACAAGGGAAACTCGGTGAAATTTTTTCCCGTATATTATTTTGTTATTCCCTGCCTTATAGGCATAGTGGCACAGGTCATGTTTTACGGCATTTCCACGGGTTGGGCTTCAATAGCGATTGGCTTTGTTTTCGTAAGCCTGCAATTGCAGACCTTTAATTCGTTTGTTGACGATATATCGGGGCTTTTCAACCGCAAATATTTTAATTTTTATATGGAAAAGCTGTGCAAAACCAAGCGCGCCGATATTTACGGAATATTGCTTGACGTGAATAACTTTAAAAAGATAAACGACGATTACGGGCATTATGTAGGTGACGGCGCAATTCGCAGCATAGGCAAAATTCTATCCGAATCCGTGCCGAAAAACGCCGTGCCCATGCGAATGGCGGGCGATGAATTTATAATTATAATTACGGACGGCTCGGAAAAATCCACCGCCGAACTGAAAAATACGATACGGGAAAACATAAACCTTTTCAACAACACGACCGACAGGCCTTACAGGCTCTCAATGGCTATGGGAACGGCAGAATTTCACGGCGAAAGCCTTAAAGAATTTCTTTTAAATATTGACAGGGATATGTATTCCGATAAAAAAGAATACTATTTAACGCACGAAAGATGATTTTTATACCGTCTTTCCAAGAATTTGAAAGGGGCGCTTTAAATGCTTATATCACTCTGCTTTACCGCTTTCGGCTATTTTTCGGGCAGTATACTTTTCGCCCGCGTTTACGGCGCGCTTTTCGGTAAGGACCTAATTTCAAACAGCACTGACGGCAACCCCGGCACCTCAAACGCATTTATTTACGGCGGTATGCTTTGCGGAACGCTGACGTTGCTCGGCGACCTGATAAAGGGATTTCTGCCTGTTTTTCTTTACCTTTATATGACCCGCGGCAATATGGATATTTATTTGGCACCCGTGCTGGTTTCCCCCGTGCTCGGGCATATTTTCCCCTGCTTTTACCGCTTTCGCGGCGGCAAGGGTATAGCCGTTTCGTTCGGCTGCCTTTTGGGGCTTTTGCCGGTATCCGCTCCGCTTTTAACCCTTGCGGCAATTTATATTTTGCTCTCGGTAGCGGTGCGCATATCCCCGCATTATTACAGAACAATTGTAACCTACTGCCTTTTCGCGGCAATCTGCGCCCGTTTTGCGGTTTCCGCGGGGGTCACGCTCGGGTGCGCGCTCATTTCGCTGTTAATTATATTCCGCCACTTAAAAAGCCGCGAAGAAAAACAAAAATTTGAAGTTTCGCTGCCCGCCTTTCGACATATTGCGGGAAAGTAACACAAAACACTTGAAATATAAAATGCACCGTTGTATAATAAAATGTAATTACCTTGCGAGTGATTGCAAATATATTAAAAAACGGGGTATATGAACTATGGTTAAGGCTGTTGTAGGTGCAAACTGGGGCGACGAGGGCAAGGGTAAAATTACCGATATGCTCGCCGGAAACGCCGATTTTGTCGTTCGCTTTCAGGGCGGCGCCAACGCGGGTCACACTATAAAAAACAAGTACGGCAAGTTTGCGCTGCACACTCTGCCCTCGGGCGTTTTTAACGAGGGTGTTACAAACTGCATAGGCAACGGCGTTGCGCTTGACGTTGACAAGCTGTTAGAAGAATATAACAGCATAGTTGAAAAGGGCGTTCCCGCACCCAAGCTCGTAATTTCCGAGCGCTGCCAAATGGTTATGCCGTATCACGTGCTTTTTGACGTTTATGAAGAAGAGCGCCTCGGCAAGGCGAGCTTCGGCTCTACAAAATCGGGTATTGCGCCCTTTTATTCGGATAAATACGCGAAGATAGGCTTTCAGGTGTGCGAACTTTTCGATGAAAAGGCGCTGCGTGAAAAGCTGGAGCGCGTGCTTGAAGTTAAAAACGTTTTGATTGAAAACCTCTACCATAAGGAAAAGCTTTCGGCGGACGATATTTTCAATAAAATGATGGAATGGAAAAAGGGCATTGCTCCGCTTGTGGGCGACGTTCGCAAAATGCTTTACGAGGCTGATAAAGCGGGTAAAACAATACTGCTTGAAGGGCAGCTCGGCACTATGAAGGATACCGACCACGGCATTTACCCCATGGTTACATCTTCAAACACCTTGGCAGGCTACGGCGCAGTGGGCGCGGGTCTTCCACCCTACGCAATTAAAGAAATTTACACCGTTATAAAGGCTTATTCCTCAGCAGTGGGCGCGGGCGCGTTTGTAAGCGAAATATTCGGGGACGAGGCGCAGCAGCTGCGCGACCACGGCGGCGACGGCGGCGAATACGGCGCCACCACGGGCAGACCGCGCAGAATGGGCTGGTTTGACTGCGTAGCCACCAAATACGGCTGCGAGGTTCAAGGCGCGACCCACGCGGTGCTTACGGTGGTTGACGCGCTTTCTTACCTTGATGAGATTAAGGTATGCACCGGCTATGAAATTGACGGCAAGGTGACAAAGGACTTCCCTGTTACGGGTCTTCTTGAAAAGGCAAAGCCCGTGCTTACCACCCTGCCCGGCTGGAAATGCGACATAACCGGAATTACCGAATATAACAAGCTGCCCGAGAACTGCCGCAAATATATTGAGTTTATAGAGCAGGAAATCGGCTTTAAAATACATATGATAAGCAACGGACCTGCGCGCGAAAACATTATTATTAAGGAATAATCAGGGAGAATAAAATGAATTTTACCCCAATTGACAATAACGGAACGGTAGACGGCTTTTGCCTTATAAAAAGTCTTGATAAAAAGACCTCTTCAAAAGGCGATACTTACCTTGATATGACCCTATCGGACGCGGGCGGCGAAATAAACGCAAAGCTTTGGCGGTATAACCCCGAGGTTCACGGTGAATATGCGGTAAACGAGCTTGTGAAAATTCGCGGCGTAATTTCGCAGTACAACGGTAACGACCAGTTGAAAATAGACCGCATACGCAAAATAACCCCCGAGGATAACGTTAAAGTAGACGATTTTGTGAAATCCTCGGATTATTCGGGTGAGCAGATGTATGACGAGCTATATAAAATAGCCGACAGCTTTGAAGATAAAGAGCTTAAAGCGATAGTTACAGCCATTTTAGCCGATAACCGTTTGGCGCTGCTCTACTGGCCTGCGGCGTTTAAGCTGCACCACGCCCTGCGCGGCGGCCTGCTTATGCACTCGTTATCTATAGTAAGGCTGGCAGAGGGCGTTTGCAAGGTCTACCCGTTTGTGGATAGGGAGCTTTTGCTCGCGGGCGCAATTTTGCACGATATTGCAAAGCTTTCGGAATTTACCGTTGCCGATACGGGAATTGCCACAGGCTACTCAAACGAGGGCAACCTGCTCGGTCACTTGGCAATGGGCGCTATGGTAATTGATAAATATGCGGAAAAGCTGGGTATAAGCCGCAAAACGGCAATGCTGCTTGAGCATATGGTGCTTTCTCACCACGGCGAGCCCGAGTTCGGCGCGGCGGTAAGACCTATGTTTATTGAGGCGGAGCTTTTAAGCGAGCTTGACCTTATGGACTCACGCGTTTTTGAAATGCGCGAGGCGGTCGCCGCAACCAAGCCCGAGGATTTTTCATCGCGGCTTTGGGCGCTTGATAACCGCAAACTTTTCAATCACTCCCGCACCGAGCTTGAAAACGGTGTTAAGCTGTTCTGATAAAAGAACATAAAAAAGCACATAATATATTAAAAACGAAAGGAAGAATAAAAAATGAAAATCACAAAGGATATGCTTATAGGCGAGGTACTTGATATTGACAGCAGCGCGGCTGAATATTTCTTTGAAATAGGTATGCACTGCCTCGGCTGCCCCGCTTCTCGCGGCGAAAGCATTGAGCAGGCGTGCGAGGTTCACGGAACCGACTGCGACGCTTTGCTTGAAAAGCTTAACCGTCACTTTGAAAATAAATAATGGCGCTGAGTTTACGGCTCGCGCTTATCTCCGCCCTCGTGCCGCACGGCGCGAGGGCGTGCGATATAGGGACAGACCACGGCTATTTACCCATTGAGCTTATAAAGCGCGGGGATATTAAAAGCGTTATTGCAACAGATATACGCGAAAAACCGCTTGCCAATGCCGAGAAAAACATTAAGGCGGCGGGCGTAGGCGGTATAACCCTGCGCCTATGTGACGGGCTTGAGGGTATAGCGCAAAATGAAGTTGACACTGTAATTACAGCAGGTATGGGCGGCGAGGTTATAGCCTCAATACTGGCGCATTCGGTTATTCCCACCGCCGCGCCCGCGCCGCTGCTTATTTTGCAGCCCACCACCTCGCCCGAATTTTTAAGGCGGTTTTTATGCGAAAACGGCTTTGAAATTATAAGCGACACCGCGCTTTGCGAAAACGCAAAGCTATATTCCGTAATTACGGCGCGGTACACTGGTGAAAAGTATGGCTGTGGCGAAGAATTTTACTACTGCGGAAAGGTAGACCCGCAAACAGCGGACGGCGCAAAATACATAGAAAAGCAATATTCGCGGCTTAAAAAATGCGCCGACGCGCTTGAAAACATTCCCGAAAAGCGGGAAGAATACACGCGCCTTGCGGAAATTTCCGCCGCGCTTAAAAAGAAACTTACGGAGAACCGAAATGGCATTTGACGGAGCATTTTTACACAAAACGGTAACTGAATTACAGGCTGCCGAAAATACGTTTGTAGATAAAATATACCAGCCCTCAAAAGATGAGCTGGTCTTTTTGCTACGCAAAAGCGGATTTTGCAAAAAGCTCCTTATAAACGTGCGCCCCGGGGCTGCGCGTATTCAGTTCACCGAAACCAAATATGAAAACCCCGCCGTGCCGCCCATGTTTTGTATGCTTATACGCAAATATCTCTCGTCGGCGCGGCTTTTAAAGGTGACCCAGCCCGACTTTGAAAGAATAGCCGAGCTTACGTTTTCCTACACAAACGAAATGGGCGATATTGCTGAAATTCGCCTTGCGGCGGAGTTTATAGGCAACAAGACAAATATTGTGCTGATAAACGAAAACGGCAAGATAATTGACGCGCTGCGTCACTCAGACCCCGAATCGGGCGGCAGAATGATACTGCCGGGCGCTGCCTACACCTACCCCGAGCGGCGGCACAAGCTTGACCCGCTGGATACCGCGATTGAGAGAATTATTGAAACCGTCGAAAAATCGGGCGGTGAGCTTTCCTCGGCGCTGCTTAACACGGTTGACGGGTTTTCGCCCCTATTGTGCCGCGAGGCAGCATATAAATCCGGGCTTTCGGGCAGTCTTACCGCCGCGCTCGGCGGAATAATATCCGATTTAAAAAACAGCGGCACTCCCCTGCTGCTTATAAAAAGCGACGGCACGCCGCAGGATTTCAGTTTTACCGATATTTCGCAATACGGCAGTTTGTTTGAGAAAAAGATATTCGAAAGCTACTCGCAGCTGCTTGAAGAATTTTATTCGGCACGCGATACCGCTGACCGAATGAAGCACGCCGCGGGGGATATTGTAAAACTTGTTAACAACCTGAAAGCACGCACCGAAAAAAAGCTTGCTTTGCGTATGCAGGAGCTTAAAAGCTGCGAAAACCGCGAGCAACTGCGAATTTACGGCGAGCTTTTAAAGGCTAATCTTTACAAAGCCGTGGCGGGAGCTAACTTTATTGAGGTTGAGAATTACTACGACGATATGAAGCAGATTCGTATTCCGCTTGACCCCGCGCTTTCTCCGCAGAAAAACGCCGCGAAATATTTTAAGGACTATAAGAAAAGCCACACCGCAGAGCAGACCTTAACAGAGCTTACGCGGCGCGACGAACAGGAACTTATTTACTTTGACTCGGTGCTTGAAAGCATATCCCGCAGCCGCACCAAGGCAGAAATTGCTGAAATTCGCGAGGAACTGACCGCAGGCGGGTATTTAAAAGCACCCACGTCTAAGCCGAAAAAAGCACAGGCGCCCGTGCTGCGGGAATATAAATCTGCCGAGGGGTACAGAATAATCGTAGGCAAAAACAACCGCCAGAACGACTATATTACCACCACACTTGCCGCCAAAAATGATTTGTGGTTTCATACCAAGAATATTCCCGGCTCGCATGTGGTTGTAATGTGCGGCGGCAAAGAGGTATCGGACGAAACGCTTATTTACGCCGCAACGCTTGCCGCCGAAAACTCGGGCGCAGCCGCGGGCGCGCAGGTGCCTGTTGATTACACGCCCGTAAAATTTGTAAAAAAGCCGAACGGCGCAAAGCCAGGAATGGTTATTTACACTACAAACAAAACGCTTTACGTAACGCCGAACAATAGGGGGTAAATTATGAATATCGGGGTATCTACCGCTTCCTTTTATCCGCTTGAAACCGAGGAAGCATTAGAGCAGCTCGGAAAAGCGGGAGTAAAATATACCGAAATATTTTTCAACGCGCTGTCGGAGTTAAAGCCCGCTTTTATAGATATACTTGAAGATATTTTGGATAATTACGGTATAAAGGTAACCTCGGTTCACCCCACAATGTCGCTTGCGGAATCGTTTATGATTTTTTCAAACTACGAGCGCCGCTATTACGAGGCGGAAGAGCAATACCGCCGCTATTCCGAAATTGCGGCGCGTTTCGGCGCGAAATACATTATAATGCACGGCGGCAAGCCTAACGGACTCACAACCGATGAGGAATACTGCGAGCGCTATATGCGCTTAAAAGACGTGACGCGGGAAAACGGCGTTACGGTTTTGCAGGAAAACGTGGTGCGCTACCGCGCGGGCGACATTGAATTTTTGCGCTCAATGCGGGATATTTTGGGGGATGACGCGGAGTTTTGCATTGATTTAAAGCAATCGCTGCGCTGCGGGTACGACCCCTACACGCTGATAAATGAATTTTCTAAA
>CAJJPG010000063.1 GCA_905193585.1 uncultured Oscillospiraceae bacterium | reverse complement strand
TGGCTTCGTTCATATAGTATTTTCCGGGGTCAAGCCCTTTCAGCTTTACAATAGTATGGGGGGAATTTTCAAAGCGCATTGTTACCACCGTTACCATAGCGCGGGATTTATCGGGCGATACTATCTCCCAAACCGCACGGTATGGGTTTTCAAAGGGAGATACCAGCCTGTATAAATCGCCGTTTCTTATTAAATTATAGGTATCGTGGTAAAGCTTTACCTGCTCCTTTATTATTTCGCGGTCGGAATCGGTAAGCTTTAATGGGTCAAGCTCATAGCCGAATGTGCCCCAAAGCGCCACATTACCTTTAGTCTTGTAGCCTGTTCTGTCACAGGCAGAAACGTGTGCACCCATGGTAGAGGCGGGGTAGCACATAGATGTACCGAACTGAATATACAGCCGTTCAATCGGGTCGGTGTTATCGCTTGCCCAAATCTGCGGCGAATAGTAAAGCATAGCGGGGTCAAAGCGTCCGCCGCCGCCCGAGCAGTTTTCAAAAAGAATATTCGGGAAGGTTTTGGTCAGCCTGTCCATTATTTCGTATGTACCCAAAATAAAGCGGTGGAAAAACTCTTTTTTGCGGTCTGGCGGTAAGAGTGCCGAACCGGCGTCCGAAATATTGCGGTTGAAATCCCATTTTAAATAGTCAATTTTATTCTTTGAGAGCACATCGTACATTTGCTGCCAAATGTTTTCACGGACATCCTCGCGTGAAAAATCCAGGACATACTGATTCCTGCCAAGCATTGGTACTCTGTTATCAACATGAACATGCCAATCGGGGTGGGCGCGGAACAGGTCGGAATCGGGCGAAATCATTTCAGGCTCGTACCATATGCCGAATTTCAAGCCTTCAGCGTTTACACGCTCTATAAGGTAAGAAAGCCTGCCTTTAAGCTTTTCCTCGTTTACATACCAATCTCCGAGGGATGATTTATCATCGTTGCGCCTGCCGAACCAACCGTCGTCCATAACCAGCATTTCAATGCCGAGTTTTTTTGCCTCTTTTGCAAAGTTTACAAGCTTTTCATCGTTAAAGTCAAAAAATGCCGCTTCCCAACTGTTTATAAGCAACGGGCGCTTTTCGGTTTTATATTTGCCGCATATAAGGTTATTATTGTAAAAACGGTGGAAAATTCGGCTCATTTCGCCTATGCCGTTTTCGGTGTATACCATAACCGCCTCGGGTGTATCAAAGCATTCGCCCTTTTGCAGCCTCCAGCCGAAATCAGTCGGGTTAATACCCATAATAAAGCGGGAGGTATAATTAAAGTCACATTCGCAAAGTGCAGAAAAATTGCCTGAATAAACAAGGTTAAAGCCGTAAACCTCGCCATTATTCTCATCGGCATTTTTGCCTGCTAAAGCCGCAAAGGGGTTTTGGCAGTGGCTTGATACACCGCGCCTGCTTTCAACCCCCTGAACACCGTGCGCAAGGGCTTTGCGCTCAATATTGCGCTCCTTTGCGTGCCTGCCGTAAAGGGTGATAAGGTCATAATCCATTGAGGGCAGATTAAGACAGAGACTGAAAATTCTTTCAAGCTCCAATGTGCCGTCGCCGCCGTTTTCGGCGCGTACGCGGCGGGTCATAACCCCGTAATTTTCAAAAACGGTATAATAAAGGGTGATTTTAAGCCCTGTAACGGCGTCCTCGGCGTAAAGCTCTAAAGTTTCTGCCTCGTCCTCACTGTTTGCATAGGTTGAGGGCTGACCCGGTATTTCCGGCTTTCCTTTATATATTTTGTGCCCCGTATAGCGAATATCGGTCACGCTGTCACCGTTTGAATTTCTGACGGCAAGCGCCGAAATTCTGAAATCCCCCGCACCGTTTGTACCGTACTCCATAGGTGCGCTGTCAGGCGAAAAGCCGTGTTCGCCTATTACGGGATTAGCCGGGCTGAATGAGGCATTAGGCGAAACACATTCGCGGTGCGGTACATATGTATCGGGTATTTTTGCTCCGTAATATAAATTAAGTATATAGTTTTCATCATATATCTTAATAATGTAGCTTGAGGTAGCTGTATCAAGTTTAAAGGTTTTGTTTTGGCTGTCGTAAATTATGGGCATTGTCATCTTCCTTTCAAGGTGAGTCTTAAAGATATATTATATTAATATCAGTGAAAAATCAAGCCTTTTTAAAGTTTCCCGCTGTCTTTTAAAAGTTTTAGTTTCAAAACCGCCGCTTGAGTTTTTGCGTCGGTAATCTCGCCGGAAAGTATCATTTCAACTGCCTTTTCAAGCGGTATTTTTTCCACACTTAAAAATTCATCGTCATCGGGGTGCTGTTTGCCGTATTTAAGACCTGCTGCGGCAAACATCCAGATTATCTCTCCGCAATACCCGGGCGATGGGTAAAGCCTGCCTAAGGGTATGAATTTTTCAGCCTCGGCGCCTGTTTCTTCTTTAAGCTCGCGCTTGCCGCAGGCAAGTGGGTCTTCATCGGCACTGTCGCGCTTTCCTGCGGGAATTTCGGTCACAACCTCCATATACGGGTAACGGAACTGTTTAACAAAAAGCACCTCGTTATTATCGGTCAGCGCTGCCACGCAAACGCCGCCGTTATGCTCTACAACCTCGCGGGTGGCGTTTTTACCGTTCGGCAAAAGCGCCGTATCGCGGCGAAGTTTTATAATTTTGCCTTGATAGATATATTCACTTGAAATTTGTTTTTCTTCCAAATTCATTAAATTCAACCTCTTTTAATATACTTTATGGGAGTGTGGTATGATGAACAAGTTTGTAAAGCCTGCGGTTTATGATTATTCCGCACGCAGAAAGGTTATAGACAGCCTTTGCGCGGAGTACGAATTTATAAAGCGGAGCGTTATCGGGCGCAGCTGCGGCGGCAGGGATATTTATGCCCTTAAAATCGGCTCGGCTGCGGAGTACAGCCTTATTGCCGCCGCATTTCACGGCAGCGAGCATATAACCTCGGTTGTATTGCTTATGTTTATTGAAGAACTGGCGGCTGCCGTAAAAGGCGGAGGTTATCTATGCGGCTTAAACGCCGCGCGTGCGTTAGGGGATAGGGGAGTAATATTTATTCCCTGCGTTAACCCGGACGGCTGCGAAATAAGCATTAACGGTATAAACGCCTGCGGGGAGCTTGGCAGCACCGTAAAGCGGCTGTGCCTTGGGGATTTTGAGCATTGGAACGCAAACCTGCGCGGGGTTGATATTAACCACAATTTTAACGCCGACTGGAAAAACCTGAAAAATAAGGAGATAAAAGCCGGAATATTGGGTCCTGCATCTACCCGTTTCGGGGGCTACAGACCCGAAAGCGAGCCTGAAACGCTGGCGCTTACAGAGCTTTGCCGCACGGTAAATATACGCCAGGCGGCGGCGCTTCATTCACAAGGTGAAGTGATATATTGGAACTACGGCGAAACAGTGCCGCCACGCTCAAAAAAGATGGCGGAAATAATGGCTACTTCATCGGGCTACGCGCTTGACGTGCCAACGGGCATTGCCGACGGCGGCGGGTTTAAGGATTGGTTTATAACCGAATTTTGCCGACCCGGGTTTACAATCGAATTGGGGCTTGGCAAAAATCCTTTGCCCGCAGCGGACGCCGCGAAAATATACGAACGGGTTAAAGAAATGCTTATGCTGTTTATTATGATGTGAAAATATGCTGTCGCATATCAGCGACAGCATATTTAAAAAGCTCAAACGGACAAGTCCTCAACAACAAGCTGACGAACGCCGTTTTCATCAATATTTGAGGGAGTCTTCTTATCCCTTACCGCAAAGAACTTTTCGGCAACCTGCGGGAACAGTGCGTAGCTTAATACATCTTCTTCCGATTTGCCTATGCCCTTATCGCGCATTTCCTTTGCGTAATCGGTAAGCTCGGGCTTTAAAAGGTCTGCGGGGCGGCAGGTTATAACCTTATCGTCGCCTATAGCCTTTTTGCGAACCTCTTCGTTTACCTTACCGGGCAATCTGCCGTATTCGCCGCGCAAAAGTCCCTTTGATTCCTTGGTGATCATCTTATAGCGCTCGCCGGAAAGCACATTGAGCACAGCCTGTGTGCCTACAATCTGGCTGGTGGGCGTTACAAGCGGCGGATAGCCGAAATCTTCTCTTACCCTCGGCACTTCAGCCAAAACGTCATAGTATTTATCCTCGGCGTTAGCCTGCTTAAGTTGAGATAAAAGGTTTGAAAGCATTCCACCCGGAACCTGATAAATAAGGGTCTTTGTATCAACATTAAGCACCTTCGGGTCAAGTATACCCTCGGCTTTAAGCTTATCGGCAACCTTGCGGAAATGCGCAGCTATTTCGCTCAGCTTCATAAGGTCAAGCCCGGTATCGCGCGGGGTGCCCTGAAGCGTCGCCACAAGCGCCTCGGTAGAGGGCTGCGAAGTACCGTTTGCAAGGGGAGAAAGCGCGGTATCAACAATATCAACGCCAGCCTGCGCCGCCATAAGATAGGTCATATCGCCCGTGCCGGTGGTGTTGTGGGTATGCAGATGAATCGGAACATTAACGTTCTCTTTAAGCTTTTTAACAAGCGAATATGCCTTATAGGGCAAAAGCAAATTCGCCATATCCTTAATGCAGATAACGTCCGCACCCATTTTTTCAAGGGTCTTTGCCATTTCAACAAAGTATTCCTCATTATGAACGGGGCTGACGGTATAGCTTATAGCCGCCTCGCATATTCCGCCGTATTTTTTACAGCTCTTCATAGCCTGTTCCATATTGCGCGTATCGTTAAGCGCGTCAAAAATACGGATAACGTCAATGCCGTTTTCAATCGACTTTTTAACGAACATATCAACAACGTCATCGGCATAATGCTTGTAGCCGAGCAGGTTTTGACCGCGCAGAAGCATTTGCAGCTTAGTGTTGGGCATATGCTTTTTAAGGGTGCGCAGTCTCTCCCACGGGTCCTCGTTCAAAAAGCGCATACACGCGTCAAAAGTAGCGCCGCCCCAACATTCAAGGCTCCAGTAGCCTACCGAATCAAGCTGTTCAAGCGCGGGGAGCATATCCTCGATACGCATGCGCGTAGCCGCCTGAGACTGGTGCGCGTCACGGAGAATGGTATCGGTTATATATAATTTCTTTTCTTCCATTTTTTAAACCCCCGATCAACCGAAAATCGAAATAAGAACGCCCGCCGCAATAGCAGAGCCTATAACGCCCGCAACATTCGGTCCCATGGCGTGCATAAGCAGGAAGTTCGAGGGGTTTTCTTTCTGACCCACCATTTGCGAAACGCGCGCCGCCATAGGAACGGCGGAAACGCCGGCAGAGCCGATAAGCGGATTTATCTTGTTCTTCTTTGTAAACAGGTTCATAAGCTTTGCAAGCAAAACGCCGCCCGCAGTACCGAGGCCGAAAGCCACTATTCCCATGCAGAGTATTTTTATGGTCTGCCAATTTAAGAATGCCTTTGCGGTGGCGGTAGCGCCTACCGAAATGCCTAAGAATATGGTTACAATGTTCATAAGCTCGTTTTGCGCGGTCTTGCAAAGACGCTCGCAAACGCCCGATTCTTTCCATAAGTTACCGAGCATTAAGCAGCCCACAAGCGGAGTAGCCGAGGGAACAAGCAGAGCAACGAATACGGTTACCGCAATCGGGAAAATTATTTTTTCCGTTTTGCTTACTCTGCGCAGCGGCTTCATTACTATAGCGCGCTCCTTTTTTGTGGTGAGCAGCTTCATAATCGGCGGCTGAATAACAGGCACCAGCGCCATATACGAATAAGCGGCAACGGCTATCGGGCCTAAAAGGTTCGGGTAGAGCTTTGAAGTGGTGTAAATGGCGGTAGGACCGTCCGCACCGCCTATAATACCGATAGAAGCGGCAGCCTCTGCCGGGAAAGCGAGCGCTAAGCAGCCGATAAATGTAACGAATATACCAACCTGCGCGGCAGCGCCCAAAAGCAGCGATTTCGGGCTTGCGATAAGCGGCTCAAAATCGGTCATTGCGCCTATACCTATAAATATAAGGCAGGGGTAAATGCAGGTCTTAACGCCGATATAAAGAAAATCGAGCAAGCCGCCGTTTGACATTATATAACCGTAGCTGTGGTAAAATTCGGAGCTTTCATCCATAAACTGCGTCCAAAGCTCGGTGTGGTACATGGCATTGTCCGCACCGGTAAACGCGGTAAGGTTTGTAAGCAGCATACCGAAGGCTATGCCTACAAGCAGCAGCGGCTCAAACTGCTTTTTAATGCCGAGGTACAAAAGGAACAGAGAAATAAGAATCATCGCAAGCGACGTCCAGTTTTCTCTCATATTGCCGAACAGCATATAAAAGCCTGTTGTTTTGGCAAAATCAATTATTTTATCCATATGTCAATTCTCCCAACCGTTAGCCTATAACGCAGAGAACAGCGCCGGTTTCCACCGATGCGCCCTTTGTAACGTTAACAGACAGAACCGTTCCGTCACAAGGGGACATAATTTCGTTTTCCATTTTCATAGCTTCGAGAATCATAAGCACGTCGCCCTTTTTAACCGCAGCGCCGTTTGTAACGTTTACGGCTAAAATGTTGCCGGGCATCGGGCTTGAAACGGTTTCTTTACCGCCCGAAACAGGGGCTGCGGGCGCAGCGGCGGGAGCCGGAGCAGCAGCGGGCGCGGGGGCTGCCGCAGGAGCGGGAGCTGCTTTTACTTCGGACGCGTCTACAGCTTCAAGAGTTACTTCATATGCGGTACCGTTTACCGTAACATTGTATTTTTTCATTTTCTAACACCTTTTTCTTAAATTTTTTTAAATGACAAAATTCTGATTGCGGAAACATCGGTTCCCATTTCTTCCGCAAGAGCCGCCGATACCGCAGCGATTATTTCTCCGCGGTTTTCTATCGGTGCGGGCGCGGGAACAGCGGCAGGAGCCGGAGCAGCATTTTCTGTTTTTTTATCGGACGACATACATATGGCACCTATAATATAACAGAGAATAATTATGGAAATCAATCCCACAAAAACAACGCCCAGACCCATTCCGACAACATACAGATTGTCTACAACATTTGACAAAACAGAGCACCTCCCCCAAGGGTAAAAAATAGTTTTAAAAATTGATTGTTATTAAAATAACAAATTTAGCCCAATTACACTAATTATATATAATAAGTCAATAGATTACAATATGCAAAAGGTAAATTTATCAATTTATTAATTTTATTTATAATATCTTAATATTTTCTTAATATGAAGTCTTGTAACAAATTACGAGGCTTTTCAATAAACTGTTATAGGACAAAATCCTCAATTTAAAAAAGGAGTAAACAGGAATGGAAACAAGATTTAATGTTGCGGATTTTTACGAAAAATGCGGTTGCACAACCGCTCCCCGAAGAACGGTTCGAGGAGATGTCGCAAACACCGACTGTACAGACCCGCTTACCATGGTTTTTATTAATATGCAGCCGATTGACAGCGTTTATCCGCTTGACAAGGCGTTTTGCAACGGGACGCTTTTCCCCGAGCTTGACAAACCGTTTTTGGGAGGTGCGCGCAGATGAATGAAAGAATGAAATTAAGGCGCAAACTCTACGAGCTGGATTTTGCGATTTATGAACTTATCCTTTTTCTTGATTCACACCCCGAAAGCGCAAGGGCGCTGGAGCTTATGCGCGAGTACCGCGAAAAACGCGACGCCGTTATGGCGGAATACCGTGAAAAATTCGGTGACCTTATAATAACGGCGAACGACGCACCGACAGAGGGAAACTGGAAATGGATAGACGGCCCATGGCCGTGGGATAACGACTTTACGGAGGGCTGAAATTTATGTGGAGTTATGAGAAAAAACTGCAATACCCGGTTAATATTAAAAACCCAAATCCCAAATACGCTCAAATTATAATGGAGCAGTACGGCGGTCCGGACGGCGAAGCTTCTGCGGCGCTGAGATATTTAACCCAGCGCTACGGTCAGCCCTATAACGAGGTTAAGGGAATGCTTACCGATATAGGAACCGAAGAACTGGCGCACATGGAAATGATATGCGCTATGGTACACCAGCTGACAAGAAACCTTACGCCCGAGGAAATAAACGCAAGCGGCTTTGCGCCGTATTTTGTAAGCCATACAAACGGCGTATATCAGGCGGCGGCAAACGGCGTGCCGTGGACGGCGACATATTACCAATCAAAAGGTGATGTTATAACCGATTTGCACGAGGACCTGGCAGCAGAGCAAAAGGCACGCGTGACATATGATAACCTTTTGAGGCTTATAGACGACCCGGATATAACCGATCCGCTGAAATTTTTGCGCGAGCGCGAGGTTGTGCATTATCAGCGTTTCGGCGAGGCGCTGCAATCAACATAGAATGATTAAAACGGAACAACTGACAAACCGCTTGAAAATAATTCATTATACACAATTTTAGTTATTAGCATTTGTTTTGAAACAATATGATTTTTAATAAAAGAAGCATCAGCAAGCATAGAATCAAGCCTACTGATGCTTCTTTAAACTGTTAAATTCAACTCACGCTTTTTCGGTGCTAACCAATTTTTAATTTTTTCAATGTATATTGAGTAGTCACGATGAGTTGAAATTGTGTCGATTATTTTAGACAATGTAATATTTTCATCGACTTCAATAGATTTGAGGATATCATTTATCCAACCATGTGAATCTTTGGGGTTTGTAATTGTTTTTGCTATTTCTGTAATTTCATTTTCATTATCCAGTTCTATTAATAAATCGTGTAAATATTTTTCCGGCGCTGTGTTTTCCGGTAGTGTGAATTGTGTAATCAATGAAAGTGCCTTTTCAATTTTGTTATTGTGATCGCTTTCAGTTCCGGACAGCTTTAGGTTTAACTGATTTCTTTTTTGGTCATCTGTAATATATTTATCGCCATCTGTGACTATTAATATATTATTGCACGGAGCATCATTAATTACCAGTGATGCAGCAATAGTAAATGCATTCTCAATTGCTCCGAATTCAGTTATGCGGACATATTTTGAAATGTGCATTGCTGAAGTAATATGATTGATGATAACTTTGGCAAGATCATCTTCTACGTAAATATGTAAAGGCTTTTCTCTGATTTCACTAATATCATAAACCACATCAGGATTAATAGTATTATAAACAATAGTATCATTATAGATTTTGCAAATATACCTTATATCCAAATAATCCTTAAGATTTCGCATTACTAAAGAATGGGTGGTGAAGATTATTTGCAGATGTTTATTATTAGCGATTTCGTAAAGCTTTTTTATTAATCTTTCTAAAGCTTTTGAATGTAGCAATAAGTCTATTTCGTCTATTAGAATCAGGGAGTATGGTTCACAACTGTACACCTCGGAAAGAATTTTAAACAATCTTTGTTCGCCGGCACCCATTGTAAGGTCACTATATTGTTTCCCGGATTTTGTTTTAACACCTATTCTTGTTTTTTTCTTATTGACATTGTCGGTTAAGGTCTCATAATCAATATCAAGAATACTCGATGCTGCATTTACAATTCGTTTTGCAAGCGGATTTTTTGAATTTGTGGTTGAATAATAAATCAAAGATGTTTGTTTTTCCTTTTCAATGGCGGGCAAACATGTGTCAATACCGATATAAATAACATCCTTTTGGGGTCTGCGCGAAAGACGCGGATGCCACTCTTTAGGCTTTTTTTCATACTCCTTTGTCGTTTCAATATTTTTGTTCTCATCGTATAGTGCAAGACTAAACCTACTTCCATCCCACAGTGAATCGGGTGTTGGGGTGAAAAATGATTTGAATTGATAATTCTGAGCTTTTTTATAAGGAGAAAAGGAACACGCCAACGCATGTAATATTGTGGATTTGCCGGCACCGTTTAATCCCATAATAGCAGTAATTCTGCCGTCTATCGAAATCTCAACATTACTTAATCCTTTAAGATTGTTAATTGAAATTTTTTTAATAATGCTGTTGGGTTTATTTAATTGTTCCTCGAAAACGGAAATTTTTTCTTTGGGTTTCTTACCCGATTTTGTGATTTTGATTTCATTTTCAGTTATGTATGATGTTTGGCCTGTTGAGATTTCGTTTATATACGATTTTAAAGATTCGACGATGCTTGAAAAAACAAATATATTTGGCGCCAGAAATATCTTACGATATGTATCATGTTTATTTCTGCAATTATTATATGCGATATCCGGATATCCCTTCATCCTTGCATATTCTTCGTGAGTTATATGTCTAAGACCATTTTTGTCGCAGTAGTAGGTGGGTCTTAAAGCATAACAAGAAATCGTTTGGCTCTCAATAATTTTACCC
>CAJJPG010000062.1 GCA_905193585.1 uncultured Oscillospiraceae bacterium | reverse complement strand
GCCGCATCAGCCGTGACCGAAGAACCAAAAGAACCGCTTATAACATACTAATTTGGCGAAGGGACCGCCGAAATTCCGACTACTAATGATGCGGGCGCGGCAATTATTGTCAATCTTGAAACGCATAGGGTAGTGGCGGCGCGAAACGCCAACGAGCATTTTTATCCGGCGTCAACCACAAAGGTTATGACGCTCTTGGTCGCGCAGGAAAATATTAAAAGCTATGACGACACTTTCACCATGACAACCGATATTACCGACCCGTTATTTGTAGCCGAGGCTACGGTTGCTGGCTTTCTGAACGGCGAGGTCATTAAAATGACCGATCTGCTGTACGGCACAATTTTGCCGTCCGGCGCCGATGCCGCGGTGGGTCTTGCAACCAAAATATCCGGCGGCGAAGCCCAGTTTGTCGAGCTGATGAATAAAAAGGTTGAGGAATTAGGTCTTAAAAACACCCATTTTACAAACGTTACGGGGCTGTTTGATAAGAACCACTATACATCGGCTTACGATATGGCTGTAATATTGGAAACCGCAATTCAGAATCCGCTCTGCCGTAAAATTCTTTCTACATACCAGTACCGTAGCAATCCCACAAATAAACACCCAGACGGCGTTCCAATGAGCGCCACGCTGTTTAATTATATGTACGGCACTGAGCCTGAAACCGCAACTATCGTGGGCGGAAAAACAGGCTTTGTAAACGAATCCGGCTTTTGTATTGCGTCGTTCGGTAAAAACAATACTACCGAAAACGAATACATAGTTGTAACTCTGAAAAATTCCTCGCGCTGGCCCGCAATCCACGGACAGATAGATTTATATAAGCAATTCGTACAGTAAATCGGATAATAAAACATTTAATAACTCATACTTATAAACCGATACCCGCAAATACGGCTGATACACGTAAACGCACCGATAATCGAATATTTTCCTCGCATACTTCCTCCCCTAATTGCGCGAAACTTTTCTTTCACGCAATTGGATATGTAATTTTAAGTCGCCACAAACTGCTTGCCCTATCCCATTTTTTATAATTCAGGGTCGATAATTCAGATATAATTAAAAACAGCAGCACCTTTTCCAATGCCGCTGTTTTTAGTTATTTAAATAACACATCGGTTAAAATTCACTTTGCGATTACTTCTTTAATTTTTTCAAGCTGCTCCTGCGTCTGTACAGCTTCTGAAAAAACCGACGAATACGAAAATAATACATATCCTGCAACAGCACCGTTGTTTGTGCACGATTTTATTTGACGAGCTATAATATCGGTGCCGTTTTTCCATTCGGCGGTATCGGGCTCGTTATCGGTGCCGAGCTTATACGGCGCCAGACCGATTGCCAGCTTTACATTTTCATTTGTACTACCCACACTCACCCAATCTGTCAACAGGTTATCAAAGCAATAATCCTTGTTTGGGTAATCGAAACCGAAATACAGCTGCGGGATTATGGTGTCCATAATTCCATACTTTACCCATAATTTGACATCTGCGTAATAATCAGTGTAATTTTTATCTATTGACGCCGCGGGGCTTATTGAAAAATCAACTTTCTCGCCGCCTATCGACTTAATTGCCGCGCGGCAGCCCGCAAGCAGTGTGTTTACATTTGCCCGCCGCCAATCGTCAAGTTCAATCGGGTTTTCGGCGGTTTTACAGTAATTCTCATAGCTTGTTTTATCAAATTCGGGGTCGGTGGTCGGGTAAAAATAATCGTCGAAGTGCACGCCGTCGATAATATATTTTGAAAGCAATTCTCTTATACCGTCGATTATAAGCTGCCTTACCTCGCTTTCGGCGGGATTTAAGTATATCCCGCCACAGCGCACCACATTTATATCGTTATCGGGGTTATCGTCGTTCAGCCATTTATACGCCGGACTGTCGTTATCAAGCGCTGATACATCGTCCAACGCGGCGTTAATTCGGTATGGATTTATCCATGCGTGAATTTTTATTCCGCTGTTTTTGCAGGCGTTTACCGCATATTCAAACGGGTCGTAATCAAGCCCCCGCGCCAGCTTGTTTTGCGGAAAATAATCGGATTTAAAAAGCGAATCGCAATGTGAGCGAATATGTAGATAAATATTGCCGATATTGAGCTGCTTACAATTCTGTATTGCCTTGTCAAATTCCGCCTTAAACCCGTTTTCGCTTTTAAGCATCGCATTTACTTCACTGTAGGATATCCATATGCCTGCGCTTGAAACACCCTTATACTTTGTCGGTTCTTCCCTGCCCGCTTGATTTTTCGGGGCGCTTACAGTGCAGCCGACAAGCAGTAAAAATGCAATTAAGCAGATAAAAATTCGTTTCATATTTATGCCTCTCTGTAATTAAATGATATTTCCCCTATTTTCATACCGCTTTCAGAAGAAAAAGCCAGCCCGAGCATTTTAACTGCCCCTATATGCGGTATCAGGCGTACAATGCTGAGCGAATTGCAATTATATTGGTTTTCGCTTAAACAAACCGATATTTCCTCTGTTGTATCTCCGGTGAGTTTTATTTTCAAAATTCCCCTTGCCGCAGAAGAAATTGCAATGCTTTCTATATGCTTTTTGACTGATAAAACCCCAAAATCAAAGCATTTTGTTGAGAATGACGACGTAAATGTAATGCTTTCAATTTCCGGTTGGGAGCTGTAAGAGCTTTTAATATTTGTATCTGAATTAACATCGTTTTCGGCTGCATAATACAACACCTTACCGTCGCTGCCTGTGCATACATATTTGCGCTCATTACCGTTTAACAAAATGTCAATCGGTTTGATTTTATCAAAGTTCCATATATAAAACTTATGCTGATTTTCACCGGCTGTGTAATCTACAGTAAGCATTTTACTGCCGAAAAGTAATCGGAATTTCCCGTTTTCACCCACAGCAGCGGCATTTTGCTTTTCTGTATTACTGAGCCGGCTCAAAAAGTTATTTGCCGGTGCTGAAATCATTGATATTTTTCCGGAAGATGTGTTTACTGAGTATATTTTGCTGTCATCGGCAAGCCAAACCGGATAACTGCCGCACAGCGCGCAGGCGCGCCTGCCGGCACAGCCTATATCGGCTAATTTCGTTTGAGAAATTGCGTCCCCTTCGTAAAATACCGAGTCGTCATCTGCAAGCAACGAGCTCATATTAAGTGCGCCGCCATGCCGTATTTTAACCTTATACGCTTCGTTTTTCTTAAAGGCGATAATCCCGTCCTTTGTGTTCAAAAGCGCCGTTATACCATTTTCCCCGCTGCCGATATCCGCAACTGATTTTTCCGAAAAATATAACGGATTTGAATACGGCACCGAATAAATTCTTCCCCTTTGCGAGCCGCCGGAAAATACCAGCTTTGAATCATACGCCGCACAGCAGGTAAGTGTGCAGATTTCTTTCATTTCTTCCCCAAATAATTTCCCCGCTCTTACGCAAATGTTATTTTCATGGTACATACTCATTGTAGGCACAGGGTAGCTTTTCCCGTCAGCTCCGGTAAAATAAATTATACCCTTGCTGCGGTCAACGTGCATTGTAATTTTTGCGGTGTAAAAGGTTTGCGTATCGCTGGTAGAATTTGAATATATAACCCAGTCGGTGTAGTCTGTAAGGCTTGTATATATTCGACACATTACAGATTCGCTTGCAAGCCCGCTGTACGGCAGGCGGAAAGTGTCCGAATGTCCGTCAGATGTGAAATATGCCTTAAAACGCGTTGTAAGAATATTTCTTGCTTCTAAAAACTTGGGCTGAGCAGTATATGCCACATTTGTAGCCTTCGCGCTCTCATAATTGTTTCCCCTGCCGTTTATCATAATAACCGGCTCATAAAAGCTTGTGGTGTTATCCCAGGCGTTTAAGGCGCTGTTAATTTCGTAAACCTTATAGCTGTATTCAGAGGAATTATATTGATTACGCGCCGCAACCAAAGCAAAAATACCGCCGCCGTTTACGGGCTTGCCGCTGTAAAAAAGCAGGCTATACGGGGTAAAAAAGCTGTCGTCACTTATGCGGTTAAAGTATATTACACCGGCAGCCTGCTTTGAACCGTCGGCACCCAGTAAGTACATATAATAAATATAATGCGAATCGCCGTCATAAGCCTTTTCATACGCCAAACGCTTATTTTCGCCGCCCGCAAATACCGAAACATCGGTAACAGCATACGAAACTTCTTCAAATAACGATTCCGTTTCATTTTTTATTATATCATATTCGGTAGCCGAAAGTCCAGGTCTTGTTTGCAAAACTCCGTCGCAAAAATCCATATTTTCAGCCTTGGTCAGCTCGTTATCGGCTATATTGTTTGGTAGCTCAGAATTATTTATGCCGCCGTCAAGCTTTCTGACGCGGTAGATTTTTTCGCTTTTTTCACTTAAAGAACTGAATTTCATTACTGTCCGTTCACCTCCGTATGCGGCATTACATCGGTAATTTCAGCAGTGTTTTTCAGTGCCGCTGCACGTTTGGCGTTGTAAAGTTCTGTAAATATACGGTTTTTTGAAGAATCCCCCTCCACTAACGATAAAAGCATTGCGGTGCCGTATATAAGAGCCTCGGTCTGCGCTGAGCTTGCGCTTAAATCAACCGAAAGCGAGGGTATTCCCGAAATTCGCAAATCAGCCGCAATTTGTGAAATCAGGTCAGAGCCCTGCTCTTCAAAACGCGCTTGCAATGACTGATTATTAATAATATCATTGTAGCCGAGCAGTAGCATTGCTTTTTTATAAATTTCAGACCCTTTCATTTTCTTTTTCCTCGCTTTCACTGCTTAAAAGTCCCTGTCGGTTCGGAACAATGCCGTCCGGCAGGCGCTCCAAAAACTGCCGTCTATCAATAATTCCCTTTTCAAAAAGATTAAGCAGCGTGTTTACACACTCGCGCTCGCTGTAAACATTGCCCGTTCCTACCTCTATTTTTGAGTTTATAATAAGTCCGCGCAGCCTGTCGGCGTCAAATGCGAAATATTTGGTTTTCCTGCCGTCTTTCAGCTTTATGGCGCGCTTACCGTAGCACGAAATCCAAAAATCCGCCCATATGCGTGAAATTTCTTCCGCAAAGGAATAAAATCGGTTCTTAACTATCTGCAGCGGCATTATCGCGGCGTTTTGCATTGTTATAAGCGCGGTTGCATTGTCGGCACGGCTGTCACCGAGCGCCACCTCGTTTGCTCCGCTCTGCGTTAAGGTGTTGTCTATCAGCGTTTGCAGGCTTTGGTCGAAATTTTGGCTGAAATCGGGCGGAGCCACATACTTTATCGCGCCGTTCACCTCTTCGCTGCTGCCGTAAACCTTTACAATCTGCCCAGGTTCGTTGGTTATGCCGTCGGGCACGGTGTCGCCGTTTATCACCATCATGGGCATGCCCGTAGTCATAGCCGACCAAACGCTCGCCGTTATCATGCGGTTAATGGCAATCTGGTTCGGTATAAGGTATGTAACCTCGCTTTCACCGTATATAAGCCCTCCCCTTTTTTCCCAGGAGAAAACCGCAAGCGGATAAAGCGAAAGCCCCGTGTCGAATACCTTCCGCACCGTGGCGTTTTCGGTAACCTTTACACTTTTAATTGTATAGCCGCCGACCGCTTTATATTCCTTAAACAGCTTTGTGAACACGGTAACCTTTCCGTCGTCCGAGTCCTCTTCAATCGCTCTGAGCACCGAAATATCCGCGCCGTGCAGCCGCGCTTCCCTAAGCACCGCCTCTGTTTCGCGGCAGCTTGCAATAATTATGTAGGGCTGCTCCTGAATATCCGATATATACGGGTCGGCAAAATAAACGTTTTCAATATTTAAAACCTCGCAGGAAATATCGCCGTTTATCGGCATGCGTGACTCTTTATCGGCATAAAGCCCCGTTTTAATATCGCTGTTCCAGTAGGTGTATAAAACGCCCGTTCCGCTTATATACGCGTTTCTCAGTGCCGTGGCGTAAAGCGATGTAAGCCCTACCCGCTCCGCCGTAACGTTGTAGTAGTCGCTTAGCGCCGACATTGCCTTGTTTATCATACTTACCTTGTCGTCGCTTCCGTCTTCCGCCGTAGGTATGCCCTCCGCCGAAAACGTTACCGAGAGCGGCGCGCTTAATATCTGCGACATTTTATAATCGCCTATTCGCTTTATTATGTTGTGCCGCACCAGCGGGCGGTCGTTGCCGCATTTCGCGCCGTACCACTGGTCGCCTATGTAAAAGCGCTCGTTAATGCGGTTTTGCTCGTAAAGCCCGCGTTTCCCGAGCGCCGACTTAAAATCAGCCGCCTTGCGGTATTCTTCATATATTTCAAAGGGTTTGTTCATAGTTTTTCCTCCTTTTAGAGTAAAGGGAGGGTTGCCCCTCCCCCGTACCGTTGTTTGTTAAACTTTAAGCTACCGTAACCTTTGCAACCTTGGAGTCAACGCCGGCAATGCCGTCAACAATTATTCTTACAAAGTAATAGTATGTACCCTTTGTAAGCGTGGTGGGTATAGTAAAGGAGCTTGTGGTTGCGTTTGCTACCTTAACGGCTGATGTCTTGTTTGCGTCCTTGCAGGAGTACCACTGGTAGGTAAGCGTGCCGCTGCTGGTTGCGGTAACCGAAAGCGAACCGCTTATGCTGCCCGCCTTAACGCTCTTATCGGCTACGTTGCTGCTTATGGTAATTGCGGGCGAAAGCCATGCCCAAACCGCGTCAAGACCGCTCTTGTTTACGAATACATCATAGTAAATTCTGTAATCGAACTTGTAAGCGTCGGCGTCAATGTTCTGCTCGGGTGTGAATATTCTCATTTTTTCGGTTTTCTTTACAAGGTGCGCGCCGCTCTTGGGGCATACAAGCATATATACCTCGCGTGCGTTCGCCTGCGGGGTAAAGCCGCCCGCGTTTGCCGCGTTAAAGGTGTAGGCGGTCTTCATACGCTCGGAAACTACAGGTATAATAGCTACGCCGTTTATAGATTTAACCTTGAGGGTAATTTCTCCCTGTTTAAAGTCGGAGACGGTTATCATACGCGAAATTTCGTTGGAGTTCTGCAGAGCGGCATACATATAGCTGTCAACAAAGGCTACAAGCTCTTCGTCATATCCCACTACCGACTGAACCTCGTTTATCAGCTTGCAAAGCGCTTCGTAGGGCTTTGTTTTGTCGCCGTTTACAAGGTTTGAGCGCGTAGCGGCAAGCCCCGCCAGCTTTGAAATAACGTATGCGTCGCACTCGGGCACAACCTTTGTGCGAACGTATTCGCCGAGAATCTTGCCCGCAAGGTTTGCAATGCCCGTTTCGCTCATATCCTCGCGGTCTATCTGCAAAGAGCGCGCGCGGTCCATAGACATGGTGTAAGAGGTGTTAGCTACGGTTATAGCGCCCTTGGTAAAGCCCGTGTCGCGGTCGTAGTCTGCAAGCCCCTGAAAATCAACATCGGGTATAATTACGGTTTTCGCGCCTACAAATTTGGTTGCAAGCGCGTTATCGGCAAAAAAGCCGGTCGCGCTTTTCTGAGCAAAGAGCTTATCAAGCTCGGTTGAATATCTGGTTGCGTTTTCTATTGAATTGAATGACATAATAATTTTTCTCCTTTTTTATCTCCAAAGACCCTTTAAAAATTCTGCGGTCTCAGGGTTTATTCCGCCCTTTCGGTCGGTAAGCGAGCCGAGGCTTATGCTCTCGGCGTTTTTCTGTTTAAGGGCAGCGTTTTTCGCTTTCCTTTCCTCTGCATGCCGGTAGCGTAAATACTCGTCAAGCAATTTTGTACCGCGCAGCTCTGCGTTTTCCGCTACTGCGGCGGGCAGATCGGAAATGCTTTTTATTTCGGGAAATTCCGCGTTAAGCTCCTTAAAGCCGTCGCTTTCCTCCCCGCTGTTTTCAAGCTGCATAACATAGCTTGCCATTTCCCCGTTTCCGCCGCATTTATCGGTCAGCTCCTGCAGGCGTACCTCTTCGTTTTGCTTTTTGAGTGCCGCTATATATTCGGAAACACTATGTCCCGCTTTCGCAGCAATGTTTTTCAGCGCCTCGTAATCGTCGGCTATCGCCTCAAATTTAAGCCCCATTTGCGCAAGTCGCGCCGCGTCTTCAAGCCCTAAATTTTTAATTTCCTTATTGAATTTTACAGGAACGAACACTTCTTTTCCGGCGCTCGGTGTGGTTTCCTCTGCAGCCGACGTTTCTTCTTTCTCCGCCGCCTCGGGTTGTTCGGCGTTTTCAAAACCAACGTTTTCCAAATTTATTCTTCCTTTCTTTTTTACGGGCGGGTGCTGTCTTCTTCCTGCTCGGTACCGTCATAGGAAAGAAAATTAGCATATTCCCGCCGGAGCCTTAAAAGCTCCTCGTCCTCTTTTTTTGCCGTTACAGTTTTCGGCTTTTGGGTCGGTACTGTGCTTACCCCGGTTAAAAAACCTAAAGCAAACGCAGCCAACACCGCTAAAAACATAATGAACACTGTCATACGTCCCATCCTCCGTTCAAATCAGCTCCGCCTATCTCCGCAGTGCGGTAAACAGGCTTTTCTTCCTTTCTCGGGTGAAAATGCTTTACATCCTCAAACGCATAGCGCAAAGCGTCGCACAGGTGGTTGTCGCTGTCTTTCGGCAGCCTTTGCCCGCGCTCGTTTGTGCGGTCGTCGTACACATAAGACGATAACTCCCGTATCATATTCACGCAATCGGGGTGTACCGTTATGCGGTACTCGCTTATGGCGGCTATGCCGTTTAAAATGCTGTCGCGCCCCTTGACCGAAGGCACTATGCGCGTGATTCCCAGCCGCCTTAAATCGTCGTTTGATTTAGGCTCTGCGCAGTCGGCGCGTATTCGCTCCTTTGCGTAGCCAAGTTTTTTTATTTCCTCGGCAATTTCGCAGTTGAGCATGCGCGTTCTGCAAAACTCGCAAAAAATGTAAAGCTCTTTAGTCCCGGGGTTAGCGGCAAAGCCCACAAAGCCCGTCGGGTCGTTTGTGTACCCGTAGTCAAGCCCGAAAAAGTTCTTCCAGCAAAAGCGTTCGTTTTCGGGAATTTCCCTTTTTCCTACCGACCAGTTTTCGTAAACCAGCCCCTCCGAAATGCCCCAGTTTCCAAGCCCCGCCACCTCGTATTTCCTGCGATTGGTTTTCTTCATACGTTCAAAAACCTTTCTGTCGGTATCGTCAAGAAATTCGTTTATAAGGTAGTTGGTGGAAAAGCAGGCTACATCGGGGCTGTCGGTATCAAAAAAGCGCTTTTTAAGCCAGTGCGTGCCGCTCCACGGGTTAAACGTAAGCGTTGTCTGCTTGTAAAGCGGCGGCTCTGTCACGCCGCGCGGAACCGATAAATCAAGCTTATCAAAGTCCGCCTCGTGCGCAATTTCAAACGCCTCCTCTATCCAAACAAAGTTTAAAAACCCGCTTGGCACGGTGGCAGAGGCTAATTTCAGAACATCGTCAAACCCTCTGAAAATTATTTTCTGCCCCGTCGGCTCAAAAACCATTTCCATTGGAGATACGGTATTGCGCCATAGGTGCGTAACCCCCAGCCTTTCCTGCGCCCATTTAAGCTGGGCAAAGGTTGAGTCGCGGTGGGTGTTCATAACCTGACGAACCACAAGCAGGTTACTGCCCGGGTATTTCATAAGCCTGTAAATAAAATTAAGTGCCGTTGTGGCTGATTTTTTTGAACCTTTGCCGCCCTTTAATACCCTGTAACGCTTGTCGCAGTTCCAGTATTCATCGTACCCGCCGCCGATAATTTCCGATAATTTAATTTCCGATATCGTCTATTATCACCACCGCTCTGCCGCTTTCCTTTTTTTCGGTCTCTTTTTCGCTGATAATTGAACGAAGCTCCTTTATAGCCGAAAGATCCCCACCTGCCGCCTTCTTATAAAGCGCAATCATAACCGCGGTTTTTCTTGTTGGGTCTTTAATATCGAACCCCTCGTCTTTAAGCGACTCTGCCTCCGCGTCCGACAGCCTTTCATTAAGCAGCGACTTTAAGGTTTTATAAAGTAACTTGTCATTTTCTTTCACAGCGTTTCCCTCCCGGCAACGCCATAATATAACAAAACAAAACCGCCATTCACCGACATGTACAAAAAAGCAAAAAAGGCTCCCTTCTTTTCGGCTTTGCCGAAACAGAGGGGGTTGCTCCCCACGGTGTGGGGAGACGTCAACGAGTTGACAGAGGGGACCGCCGCCGTCAGCGGCTGTCACGTTAGTGACTGAGGGGTATTTATCTAATGTCTACCGTCTAACATCTGATATCTAAAAAGCAAAAGCCCCCCTTTCGGGCAATGTCATTAAGTTAAGAAAAATCGAACTTCACAAAATGTGAGGTTCGATT
>CAJJPG010000061.1 GCA_905193585.1 uncultured Oscillospiraceae bacterium | reverse complement strand
GATCATTATTAAAACGATATCCGCAATTATGCTTATAATCTTATTTTTTATATCATCTTATATCCTTAAAATCACCGATTGAGGTGAACGAATCGGAATAGCTTTCAAGATAATCGAGCAGTCGGTCGGGGCGGTCGAAAAACTCGCACAGGCGCAGGCTTTGCGGGCTCATAAACTGCTTGTTTACCGCATTTTCAAGCACTGTGCGCAGCGGGTCAAAATAACCGTTAATATTAAACACGGCTATGGGCTTTGTGTGCTTTCCCAGTTGCTTTAAGGTGAGAATTTCAAAAAATTCATCGTATGTGCCAAGTCCGCCGGGGGTCATAATAAACGCGTCGGATTTTTCCTCCATTATGCCCTTTCTTTCCCGCATAGTGTCGGTGAAAATCATTTCTGTGCAATCGTCAAACAATACGCCGTCCACCTTGAAAAAGGCGGGAACAACGCCGATTATTTTACCGCCGCCCTTTAAAACGCCCCGCGCGGCGGCGCCCATAAGCCCCAACGCGCCCGCGCCGTAAACAAGGTTATGCCCGCGCTTTGCCATTTTCTCGCCCAATTCCTCTGTCGGGTTAATATACGATTTTGCAATCGTGCTGCTTGACGCACCGTAAATACATATATTCATAAAACTTCCTCTTTTTGTTCCGTAAAGTGCAGAACGGAATTTACTAATGTATCGCCTATGTATTGGAGCTTGAGCGAAAAGAAGGGTGTGGGCTTTTCCAAAAGCCTTAAAAATATTTTGTCGCCTTCCCAAATGGGCTTGCTGTAAAGTTCCTGCTTATCTATCCATTCAAGCGTTCCCTCGTCGCACTCTTTAATTTCGCCCGTGAAAGCGTCGGAAAGGAATATGTGCATATACTCCGTTTCCCATTTGTCCGAAACAAATGTCACTATTCCGCGATAGTGCGCATTAAGCAAAGTAAGCCCCGTTTCTTCAAGCACCTCGCGCGCGTTACATTCTTCAGGGCTTTCGCCGTCCTCAAATTTTCCGCCTATGCCCACCCATTTATCGCGGTTTAAATCATTTTCCTTTTTAACACGGTGCAGCATAAGGTACTTGCCGTCTTTTTCTATATGGCAAAGCGAGGTGTTGCGCATTTAATTCTCCTCTCCGCTTTCATCGGTCAATTCTTCATCGGTCGCTTTGGGAACATAGCCGTTAATATAGAATATATCCGAATCGGCGTTTTTCTGGTCGAAAATATTGTTATACTGTATTTTTTCGTATTCATCGAGCAAATGACTGTAGGGGGATACGTCGCTCCATTTGTAATAGTTGTTTTCGTTATCTATATATCCCACCGTGTCTATAACAGGCAGCGTTTCCGAAAGTTTTAAGAGGTATTTATTATATTCCGTCAGCTTTACGCCCGCGGTTTTAAGAACGAGGGAGGACAGATAGTTGGAGCTTAGCTTATCAATAGTCTGCGAGCCTATATCGTAATTTGCCCATATTATAAAGGGTGTTACATGGCGGCTCTGCTCCTGCGTAGGTGTAAGCCCCGAAAGGCTGTTTGTACCTATAACCTCGGCTATAAATTCCGATTCAACCGAGGGCTGGTGGTCTCCGAACATACATATGACCGTAGGCTCGTCAACATTTTTAAAGTATTCCACAAGCTCCTTAAATGCGTTGTCGCTCGCCTTTACAAGGGAAAGGTATTTGTTTGCCTTGGTATATGGCTTTGAAACCGAGGTTGCGTAAATGCTTTCGTCAAAATTTACGCAGCTTGTGGTGTAACCGCCGTGGTTCTGCATTGTAACATTAAAGCAGAAGAACGGTACGGATTTATCCCGCTGTTCATAGTCCCTTATTAAAAGTTTATAGTCATAAGAGTCGCTTATATACTGGCGTATCAGCATATTGCTTTCATCCGGGTAATACTGTTCTATAAGCGATTGCAGGTAATTCGGGTCGCTGCCGTTTGTCTGGTATTCGCGCATAAGCGAAATATCAATAATATTTTCAAGGCTTGTAAATTTATTAAAGCCCAGATAATTGTAAACCTTGGTTCGGTTCCAGCCCTCGGCATAATACGGGTGGAGCGCCGCGGCGGAATAACTCTGCCCTTTAAGCGTGGAAACAAGCGAAGCTATGGGGTTTTTAATATACAGCATATACGCGTTGCTGCCCGAGGGCAAAAACGCGGTTGTGTGACCGGTTAAAAACTCAAACTCGGTATTTGAGGTGCCTGCGCCTATTACAGGAACATAAAGGTTGCCCTTAATCGTATTTTCGGTAAGGCTGCGCATAAAGGGCATATAGTCCTCGTTGGTTTCAAGGTTGCCGAGCACCTTTAAATCCGAAAGCGATTCGTTCATTATGCAAATAATGTTCGGTTTTGTGTAATCGTCGTCGGTGTTGTTTTTATTATCGGTATCACTTATAACGCTGCTTACATAATCCTTTATCTGTTTGGGGTCGTAGTCGCTCGGCTGCGACATATAAAGGTATTTCGTATTGCAGAAGAAGTTAAAGGCAAAGCCGTAGTTGTGGTAGCCCCTTGTTTGATTCCAAAAGTCGGGTTTTACGCCCATATCGGCAAAAATACTTGTAAAATAAAAAAGAATTAATAAAACCGAAGAAAACGTTCCCGTAAAGGCGCGTGAAATGACCTTTGTAAGAACATTATATTTAGGAGTCTTGGTTTTTACGCCTATAATTATAATAAATATAAATATAAGCGCCGCCGTCATAATTTTATATGTCGGGGTGTAATTATATGTGTTGGCAACGCCTACGGCGGTTTTTATGCTTAAAAAGTCCATAGGCAAAAACGGCGTGCCGCGGAAGTCCATAATATAGCTGTGCGCAACGCCGAAACCGAATAATACGGGGTTGACTATAAGATATGAAAGCCGAAAACTGCCCGAAACGGCAAAAATCAGGAAATACATTATTATTACAAGCATGTAATTCCCGAAAAAACCCAAATAGGTCATATTGTAAATAAATACGTTATTTAAACATTCGGTCATTGTAATGGTGACAAACGGCATTAAAAACAGCCCTATAAAATGCCAGACCTTATTTAGCTTATCGGTTTTAATAACAACCGAATACGCCGCGGCTATACCGAGAATAAACGGACACATAAGCGCAAAGGCAAGCAGCAGCCATTTTGAGGCAAATTCCTGCGAGGTATATGCGTTTACATCCAGTATAACGGCAATGAGAGTAACGGCGCATATTACAGCACCGATTATTTTTGAACGTTTTGAGCTTTTAATTTCAAAATTTTCCCTTATAAAGCAGGGAAGTGTTTGTCTGAAAAAAAGAAAGATGTTATTTTCTGCTTTCCAGAAAGACATATTTATAAACATTCCTTTCAGAGTGCGAGGTTTAATATACACCAATTATAACACATTTTTTCAAAAAAACAACAGGGAAAAGTTTTAAGAATTTTTTAAGACGATATTTAACATGGATTTAACATTACTTTGATTACAGACTTAACATAGGGGAAATATAATAGGGGCAGAAAGATGAAAAGGAGATAAAAAGAAATGAAAAGAATTTTGAGTTTAGGTCTTGCAGCCCTTATGACAGTATTCGCACTTGCAGGCTGCGGCGCAGACAACGGAACAGACAATAATAACGGCGGAACAGGCACGGGAACAGACGCAATATCGGTACTGACCCGCGAGGAAGGCTCGGGCACGCGCGGCGCGTTTATTGAGCTTTTGGGAATAGAGGAAAAGAACGCCGACGGCAAAAAGGTTGATAAAACAATTGATACCGCAGAAACCACAAACTCCACCTCGGTTATGATTACAACGGTTCAGGGTAATAAGGCGGCTATCGGTTATATTTCGCTCGGCTCACTTGATAAGAGCAAGGTAAAGGCGTTAAAGGTTGACGGCGCAGAGGCTACCACCGATAACGTAAAGAGCGGCGAATACAAGGTTTCACGTCCGTTCAACATTGCCACCAAGGGCGACGCTACGGGAGCAGCAAGCGACTTTATCAAGTTTATCCTCAGCGCAGACGGTCAGGCGGTAGTTGAAAAGAACGGCTATATAAGCGAGGGCAACACAGGCGCTTACAAAGCCTCCGGTCAAAAAGGCAAGATTACCATAGGCGGTTCTTCCTCGGTAACGCCTGTAATGGAAAAGCTTAAAGAGGCATATGTAAAGGTAAACCCCGATGTTACGGTAGATGTTCAGCAGAATGACTCCTCCTCGGGTATGAAAGGCGCGATTGACGGAATATACGATATAGGTATGGCGTCGCGTGATGTAAAGGACAGCGAAAAGGAAGCGGGACTTAACTCTATTAAGATTGCGCTTGACGGCATTGCGGTAATAGTAAATAAGGATAACGCCCTTGACGCGATTACAAGCGAGCAGATCAAAAACATCTACATCGGCTCGCTTACAAAGTGGAGCGAAATAAAATAAAGGATCACCTCTTTCCGGCTAGCCCTCAATCACGAGGGCTTTGCCGCATGACAGGAGTATTTATGAACACAACAATTTCAAAAATAAAAGAAACGGCAATGCGCATTGTGTTTATGCTCTGCGCCTGCGTTTCCATTATATCGGTAATTTTAATATGCGTGTTTCTCTTTTCAAACGGAATACCCACAATGGGCAAAATAGGCTTTGCCGATTTTCTTCTCGGCAAGCGTTGGAAACCGCTTGAAGATCTTTACGGCATACTGCCGATGATAATAGGCAGCATTTACGTTACGGCGGGCGCTATAATTATCGGCGTACCGATAGGCGTTTTATGCGCGGTGTTTTTAGCGCGCTTTTGCCCTAAGGGGCTTTATAAAATATTCAAGCCCGCTGTTGACCTGCTTGCAGGAATACCCTCTATTGTGTACGGTTTTTTCGGGTTGGTGGTAATTGTGCCCGCAATGCAGAATTTGTTCGGCGGCTCGGGTAAAAGCGTGCTTACCGCCTCTGTAATGTTAGGCATTATGATTTTGCCCACCATTATAAGCGTTTCCGAGGCGGCAATACGCGCCGTGCCCGAAAGCTACTACGAGGGTGCTCTGGCACTGGGCGCCACGCACGAGCGCAGCATTTACAGAACGGTGCTGCCCGCAGCGAAATCGGGCATTACGGCGGGCGTTATTTTAGGAATAGGCAGGGCAATAGGTGAGGCTATGGCGGTTAATATGGTCGCGGGCAACCAGGCTATAATACCCACAAGCATTTTCAGCGGCGTGCGCACCTTAACCTCAAACATAGTGCTTGAAATGGGCTACGCCGCCGATTTACACAGAGAGGCGCTTATAGCAACCTCGGTTGTGCTGTTTGTGTTTATCCTTATAATAAACCTCTTGTTTTCACTTGTTAAAAAGGAGAAAAAGTAAATGGAAGCTGTAAATAAAATCTCCTTAAAGCAAAAATTCTTAAATTACAAAAATCACCCCGGCTCGCTTATTATGCTGCTTATAACCTGGCTTGCGGCATTGCTTACGGCGGCGGTTGTGGTTTTTCTTGTGGCGTATATACTTATTAAGGGCGTACCGAACATTAAGCCCTCGCTTTTTGCGTGGAAGTACAACAGCGAAAACGTTTCAATGATGCCCGCAATAATAAACACGGTTATAATGACGGTTTTATCTCTTTTACTTGCAGCGCCTATAGGCATTTTTTCGGCGGTTTATTTAACCGAGTACGCCAAGCGCGGCAACACGCTTGTAAAGGTGGTAAGGGTCACAACCGAAACCCTTGCGGGAATACCGTCAATCGTTTACGGACTTTTCGGGTATTTAATATTCGTTATCGCCTGCCATTTTCATCAATCAATGCTTTCGGGCGCGCTGACGCTGGCTATTATGATACTGCCCACTATGATGCGCACTACCGAGGAAGCCTTGCTAGGCGTGTCCGACGCATACAGAGAGGGCAGCTTCGGGCTGGGTGCGGGCAGATTGCGCACGGTCTTCAAGGTGGTGCTGCCCTCCGCCGTACCGGGAATACTCTCGGGCGTTATACTGTCGGTCGGCAGAATTATGGGCGAAACGGCGGCGCTTATATACACCTCGGGCACGGTTGCGGGAATACCGAAGGACTTAATGCACTCGGGCAGAACACTTTCTGTTCATATGTACGCACTTTTAAGCGAGGGGCTATATATGAATGAGGCTTACGCCACGGCGGTGGTGCTGCTGATACTGGTGCTTATAATAAATATGCTGTCGGGTCTTATAGCTAAAAGAATTACGGCAAAGGGGAAATAAAAACTATGGAAAAATTTACTGTAAAAAATCTTGATTTATGGTATAATGACTTTAAGGCGCTTAAAAATATAAATCTCGGTATGCAGGAAAACAGCATAACCGCCTTTATAGGGCCCTCGGGCTGCGGTAAATCAACCCTGCTTAAATCCCTTAACCGTATGAACGATTTGGTTGAGGGCTGCCGCATTACGGGCGAGGTGCTGCTGGACGGCGAGAATATTTACGGCAATATGGACGTGAATCTGCTGCGCCGGCGCGTTGGTATGGTTTTCCAAAAGCCTAACCCGTTTCCTATGTCGATATATGATAACATAGCCTTCGGTCCCCGCACCCACGGCATACGCTCAAAGGCAAAGCTTGATGAAATTGTTGAGGAATCGCTGCGCGATGCCGCTATATGGGACGAAACCAAGGACGTGCTTAAAAAGAGTGCTCTTGCAATGTCGGGCGGGCAGCAGCAGCGCCTTTGCATTGCGCGCGCATTAGCTGTAAAGCCCGAGGTGCTTTTAATGGATGAGCCTACAAGTGCACTCGACCCTATCTCTACCTCAAAAATAGAAGACCTTGCGCTTGAGCTTAAAAAGAAATACACCATAATAATGGTTACGCACAATATGCAGCAGGCGGTAAGAATTTCCGATTACACGGCGTTTTTCCTTTTGGGCGAGGTGGTAGAATACTCCGAGACCGAGAAAATGTTCTCAACCCCGCAGGATAAACGCACTGAGGATTATATTACGGGAAGGTTCGGTTGATTATGAGAAATAAATTTGACAGTCAGCTTGAAAAGCTGAATTTAGAGCTTATAACAATGGGCGCGCTCTGCGAGGACGCCATAAGCGCCTCGGTAAAGGGCTTTTTAGATGACGACGACGCGCTCTGCCGAAAAGCGGTTGAAACCGAGGACGAAATTAACCGCAAGGAGCGGGATATTGAGTCTATTTGTATGAAGCTATTGCTTGAGCAGCAGCCCGTGGCGCGCGATTTAAGGGTTATATCCTCCGCGCTTAAAATGATTTCGGATATGGAGCGCATAGGCGACCAGGCATATGATATTGCCGAAATTGCGAAATTCATTAAAAACAGTAATGTTAAAAGCAAAATTCACATTAAGGATATGGCTGACGCCGCCACCAAAATGGTGACTGACAGCGTTGACTCCTTTGTAAAAAAGGATGTGAAATTGGCGCGCGCGGTTATGGCGTATGACGATAATGTGGATAACCTTTTCAACTGTGTTAAGGATGAGCTTGTGCAGCTTATAACCGAGGATAAAGCCAACGGCGAGTTTTGCATTGACCTTTTAATGATTGCGAAATATCTTGAGCGCATAGGCGACCACGCGGTGAATATAGCCGAGTGGGTGGAATACTCAATTACCGGCACGCACAGATAAAATAAAAAAGGGACGTGGGAAAATGGTATATCTGCTTGAAGACGACGAGAGCATACGTCGGTTTGTAATTTACGCGTTAAGGCAAACCGGAATGGAGGCGGAAGGCTTTCCGCTGCCGTCGCTTTTTAAAGAGGCGGTTGCGCATAAAAAGCCCGATATTGCCCTGCTTGATATAATGCTGCCCGAGGAGGACGGAATTTCCGTTTTAAAGTGGCTGCGTTCCCGCCCCGATACAAAGCAGCTGCCAGTTATTATGTTAACCGCAAAATCCACCGAGTACGATAAAGTAGTGGGGCTTGACAGCGGCGCTGACGACTATATAGCCAAGCCTTTCGGCACAATGGAGCTTATATCCCGCATAAAAGCGCTGCTGCGCAGAACCGCGGCGGCAGACGTTGAATACACCGTAGGCAAGCTTTATGTAAACAAGACAAAGCATATTGTAACGGTGGACGGCAAGGAAACCGAGCTTACCTTAAAGGAATTTGAGCTTTTGTGCCTGCTGCTTAAAAACCGCGGCGCGGTGTTTACGAGAGATCAGCTTTTGAACGATATATGGGGCTACGATTACGACGGCGAAAACCGCACGGTGGACGTGCACATAAGAAGCCTGCGCTCAAAGCTCGGGGAAAGCGGAGATATTATAGGAACAGTACGCGGAGTCGGCTATAAAATAGTTTGACAAAAGGGGTATTTTTATGACCGGAAAAATTTACAGAGGAATACTTATTTCAACCGTTATAACAATGCTTGCCTGCCTTATTTTCACGGTGGGAGTGCAGTATCAGATATATGATGAAAAATCCTACAAGGAGCTGCGCAGCAAGGCGGAAATAATAAGCGTTGCGGCAGAGGAAAACAGCCTTTCCGAATATTCGGATATAAGCGACCGAATAACCCTTATAGACCACTCGGGCAAGGTGCTTTACGATAATAAGAGCAACCCCGAAGCTATGGAAAACCACTCGAACCGCCGTGAGGTAAAAGAGGCGAAAGCCGACGGCGAGGGGTATGATACGCGGCGCTCGGAGACCTTGGGGCAAAAGACCTGCTATTACGCAAAAAAGCTTAAAAACGGCAATATTTTGCGCGTTGCGGGCGCTTCGCTTACCGTTTGGGCGGTGGTGCTGGAGCTTTTGCCGCCTATTTGCGCCATTGCGATTATGGTGTTTGTGCTTGCCAATATTTTAGCGTCGGTTATAGCTAAAAAAATAGTAAAGCCGATAAACGAAATAGACCTTGACAGACCCGTGGCTGATACGGCATACAGCGAGCTTTCGCCGCTTATTTCAAAAATAAACGCGCAAAACCGCAAAATTGACCGCCAAATAGCAAAGCTCATGCGCAGCCGCCGCGAATTTGAGGCGATTGCCGAGAATATGAGCGAGGGGCTGGTGCTTACCGATATTAACGGTAATATTTTGACCCACAACAAGGGCACTGAAAAATTCTTCGGAACGCAGGGCGATATAAACGGCAGCAATATTTTAACACTCAACCGCAGCGAAGTTTTCAGAAAAATATTTGACGATATTAAGGAAAGGCGCTCGGGTGACGATGTTTTGCCGCTGGACGGAAAATACTTCAACATAACCGCAAACCCGGTTTACGATGAAAACGGCGAGCCCTGCGGCGCGGTTATACTGCTGGTTGATATAACCGAAAAGGAAAAGCGTGAAAAGCTGCGCCGCGAATTTACGGCGAACGTATCGCACGAGCTTAAAACCCCGCTTACCTCAATTTGCGGAATATCCGATATGCTTATGAACGGCATTGTAAAGCCCGGTGATGTTAAGAGCTTCGGCGGGGATATTAACCGCGAGGCTGCGCGCCTGCTTGCCCTTGTGAATGATATTATAAGGCTCTCAGAGCTGGACGAGGGCACGGAGGATACCGAAAAAGCGGAAACAACCGATATACTTGAGGTCGCAAACGACGTGGTAAAGAGCATTTCGGGCGTAGCAAAGAAAGCGGGAATAACCGTAACGGCAGAGGGCGAGAGCGCTCTTGTAAGCGGTGGGAAATCGCTTATTTTTGAAATGATTTACAACCTTTGCGATAACGCGGTAAAATACAACCGCGAAAACGGCAGCGTTAAAGTGACCGTAGGTTCTGCGGGCGGCAGCGCATTTATTCGGGTGAGCGACACGGGCATAGGCATAGCGCCCGAGCATATAGACCGTATTTTTGAGCGGTTTTACCGTGTGGATAAAAGCCGCTCAAAGCAAAGCGGCGGCACGGGGCTTGGGCTTTCAATAGTAAAGCACATAGCGCTGAGCTTAGGCGGTAAAATTTCGGCTGAAAGCAGACCCGGCGAGGGCACCGAAATAACAATTACTTTACCCGAAAAGGAAGGCGAATAGAACCGACGGTTTCAGCCTTTCAGTCTTGCGTGATTAAATTTAAAGGAAAACGCTAATAAAGTTGCAAATAGGCTCCCCTGTGTAAGGGTGCGGGTGTCCGGTGGACACCTCTGCGGAGCAGAAGCACCGACCGAGGCGGCAGCCGAGACGCCGTTGAGCGTAAGCGAAACTGAGGGGTTGTAAACTAAACCGATGAAAGTCTAAAATCTGTGCGAGCAAAAAACAGCTTATGGGTGTCGGTCTGCTGTCTGACATCAGATATATAAAAAAACATTGCGCCCGACATTTCTGTTTAAGAAATGTCGGGCTGGGTTTATAAATTTATCCGTTTATTCAGCTTTGTTCTTTTTGTTGCCGAGAATAATGTTTGTGATTATGCCGAGTATAAGCGCGCATGCGATAGAGGTGATTGTGATTTTACCGAATGATACGGTAAGACCGCCTATGCCGCAGATAAGGATTACAGCTACTACGAAGAGGTTTCTGTTATCGTTCAGGTCAACCTCCTGTATCATTTTAAGTCCCGATACAGCTATAAATCCGTAAAGGGTTATGCACACGCCGCCCATTACGCAGTTGGGAATTGTGGAAAGGAAGGTTACAAACGGACCGAAGAAGGAAATTATAATTGAAAGTATTGCCGTTGCAAATATGGTTACAACAGAAGCATTGCCGGTTATAGCAACGCAGCCTACCGATTCGCCGTAGGTGGTGTTCGGGCAGCCGCCGAAGACAGCGCCGGCAACAGAACCTACGCCGTCGCCAAGCAGGGTTCTGTGAAGTCCCGGGTCTTCAAGAAGATCCTTTTCAATTACCGAGGAAAGGTTTTTGTGGTCTGCAATGTGCTCCGCAAACACAACGAACGCAACCGGAATATATGCAACCGCAACTGTTGCTATGTACTGACCGTTTATTTCGCTTATTCCCTTTGCCGCCTCAAAGAA
>CAJJPG010000060.1 GCA_905193585.1 uncultured Oscillospiraceae bacterium | reverse complement strand
GGACGCCCGCTGCACGGCGAGGTTCGCATAAGCGGCGCAAAGAATGCTGCCGTTGCCATTCTTCCGGCGGTTTTGCTTTCTGACGGTCCTTGCGTTATAGAAAATCTTCCTGATATATCCGATGTTTCCACCATTCTTAAAACCATGCAGTCTTTAGGTGCACAGATAAGAATGATAAACAAATCTACCGTGGAAATTGACCCGCGCCATGTAAATTCCTTTGTTGTTTCCAAAAAAATGGCAGAGGGAATGAGGGCTTCAAGCTATTTTCTCGGCGCGCTTTTGGGCAGAATGTTACGCGCCCGCGTAGCGCCGCCCGGCGGCTGTGATTTCGGCGTTCGCCCTATTGACCAGCACATAAAGGGCTTTGAGGCGCTGGGCGCCAAAATGACCATAGAAAACGGAATGGTTGACGCAAAGGCAATGTCGCTTACCGGCTGCCTTATTTATCTTGATGTGGTGTCCGTCGGGGCGACGATAAATATAATGCTGGCTGCCGCTAAGGCGGACGGTCTTACAATTATAGAAAACGCCGCGCGCGAGCCGCATATAGTGGATCTTGCCAACTTTTTAAACTCAATGGGCGCAAACATAATGGGCGCGGGCACCGGCGTTATTAAAATACGCGGCGTTAAGCACTTAAGCGGCGCTAATTACAGCATTATTCCCGACCAGATTGAGGCGGGAACATATATGGCGGCGGCAGTAGCCACGCGGGGCGATATACTTGTAACAAACGTAACGCCTAAGCACCTTGAATCAATTATAGCAAAGCTGCGCGAAACAGGCGCGGAAATTACCGAATTTGATGAATCGGTACGCGTAAAAATGACGCGCCGCCCGCGTAAATGCAACGTTAAAACCATGCCGCACCCGGGTTTTCCAACCGATATGCAGCCGCAAATAGCGGCGGTTTTAAGCATAGCAGACGGTACAAGCATAATAACCGAGGGTGTGTGGGACAGCCGTTTCAGGTATGTTGAGCAGCTCACCTTTATGGGTGCGGATATTCAGGTTGACGGCAAAATGGCGGTTATAACCGGCGTTGAAAAGCTAAAGCCCTCCCCCGTGCGCGCGGTTGATTTGCGTGCCGGTGCCGCAATGATAATTGCGGGGCTTTCAGCCGAGGGAACAACCGAAATTGAAGAAATTGACCATATTGACCGCGGCTACGAAAACGTGGTTGAAAAATTCTCCGCCTTGGGCGCTGATATAAAGCGCGTTAAAACCTTTGATAATTTTCAGGCTTTAAAGCAAGCATAAATTATAATTCGTAATGCGGAATTCGTAATGCGGAATTATTATTACAGTGTAAAATAGCTCCCGCAAATAATGGGGGCTATTTTTAATTTTTAAATTCGGGAGTAAAGAAATGTCGAAAATATGTCCGCTTTTCAGCGGGTCTACCGGCAACAGTACATATATAGAGGGGGCAACCGGCGCCGTTCTCGCCGACGCGGGCGCGTCCTGCAAAGCCCTTACCGCCGCAATTCAAAACGCAGGCGGCGGAATTGAAAAAATAGCGGCGGTGGTTATAACTCACGAGCATATAGACCACATAAAGGGCTTAAAACCCCTGCTTAACGCAGCGAGAGACGCCGTGCTTATATCCTCTGCCGAAACCCTTGGGGCCCTTGCCGCAGCCGGCAAAATACCGCCGCACACCAAAACCGCGGTTATAGAAAACGAAACGCTGGAGGCGGGCGGTATAGGCATATCCCGCTTTGCCACAAGCCACGACGCGGTCGCCCCCGGGGGCTACTGTTTTTTAATGCCCGACGGACGGAAAATTTCCGTTTGCACCGACCTCGGCATTATGACCGATACCGTGCGCAGCGCCATTGCGGGCAGCGACGCGGTGCTTATAGAATCGAATTACGATATTGATATGCTGAAAAAAGGTCCCTACCCTGCCGAACTTAAAATGCGCATAATGTCAGACCGCGGGCATTTATCAAACAATGCCTGCGCCGCCGAGCTGGCGGGGCTTTTAAAAAGCGGCACAACGCGGTTTATTTTGGGGCATTTAAGCAGAAACAACAACACCCCGCTTTTAGCGCTTTCCTCCGCTAAAAACGCGCTTGCAAGCGCGGGCGCGGCTATCGGTTCGGACTGCATTTTAGAGGTTGCAGCCCCTGAAAATAACGGAGTGACGGTTTTATGATGAAAGTAACTCTTATAGCCCCCGAGGGGCTTAAAGAAAAATATTTGCGCGAAGCGGCGGATGAATATATAAAGCGGCTGCGCGGCTTTTGCGATTTGAAAATCGCGGAGTTTTCGCCCTTTAAGCTGCCCGAAAAACCGAGCGCCGCGCAAATTGCCGCCGCGCTTGACCGCGAGGCGGAGCAGATTTTAAAGAAAATTCCCGAGGGCAGCCGCACAGCCGCCCTGTGTATTGAGGGCAAAATGCTTTCAAGCGAAGAACTGGCAGCCGAAATACGCACGGCGGATAATTCGGGCACACCGTTTACCTTTATAATAGGCAGCTCGCACGGACTTGCGGAGCAGGTTAAAAAAAACGCCGATATACGGCTTTCATTTTCAAAAATGACCTTCCCGCACCAGCTTTTCAGAGTGCTGCTGCTCGAACAGCTTTACCGAGCCTATAAAATCAACTCGGGCGGCGCGTACCATAAATAAAACTGTTGATAACAGCGTATTTTCCTGTTATAATTAAAAAGAGAAAATCACAGGGGGAATATAAAATGGCAAAGGTTATTCTGCTGGCGCACACGCCGAACCCCGAGCACACGGTGGCTGCGGCGGCAAAGCTGTGCTACAGCAGCTCGGATATAACAGGGCTTACCGACAGCCTGACCGACGAAAAGGCGGCGGCATTTGTAGAAATGCTTTCGGAAATAGGGCACGAAAGCCCCATTGAGCACGCAAGCTTTACTTTCGGTATTGAGGGCGTTTCGCGCTCGCTTTTGGCACAGATAACAAGGCACAGAATGGCGTCATTCTCGGTGAAAAGTCAGCGCTATGTGCGCGAGGGCAGCTTCGGCTATGTTACCCCGCCCGAAATTGCGGCAGACCCCGAGGCTAAAAGGCTTTACGACGAAATAATGGCGGAGGACCAGAGAAAATACGACCGCCTTGCCGAAATTTTAAAGGAAAAGCATATAAAAACCTTTATGGCAGAGGGTAAGGACGAAAAGACCGCAACCCGCCTTGCCGAGAAAAAGGCGATTGAGGACGCGCGCTTTGTGCTGCCCAACTCCTGCGAGACGCAGATGGTTATGACAATGAACGCCCGCTCGCTTAAAAATTTCTTCCGTATTCGCTGCTGCAACAGGGCGCAGTGGGAAATAAGGGATATTGCCGACCAAATGCTCGCACTGGTATCGGCAGTAGCGCCAGAGCTTTTCAAAAATGCGGGACCCGCCTGCGTTTGCGGCGCCTGCTCAGAGGGTAAAATGTCCTGCGGAAAGGCAGACGAGGTGCGCCGCCATATAGGAGAGCTTAAAAACAATGGGTAGGCTTATAGTAATAGAGGGGTTGGACGGCAGCGGAAAATCCACCCAGTTAGAGCTTTTGCCGAAAAAGCTGAAAGCGCGCGGAACAGACTGCCGCACGGTTTCTTTCCCGCAGTATGAAAGCGATTCGAGCGCGCTTGTAAAAATGTATCTGCGCGGCGATTTCGGCACTCACCCTGATGATGTAAACCCCTACGCCGCCTCGGCCTTTTACACGGTGGATAGGTACGCCTCGTATAAATCCGTTTGGGGCGATTATTACAACGCGGGCGGAACGGTCGTTGCGGGGCGATACACCACTTCTAACGCCATTCATCAGGCATCGAAATTAAGCCCCGATAAATGGAAACCGTTTCTTGATTGGCTTTATGATTTTGAGTATAACAAAATAGGTATTCCGCGACCCGACAGGGTAATATTTTTGGATATGCCGATTGAAGTGTCGCAGCGGCTTTTAAACCGCCGCTACTCAGAGGACGGCGGTAAAAAGGATATTCACGAAAGCGATGTTGAATACCTTGAAAACTGCCGTAAAGCGGCGCTTTTCACGGCGGAATATTCGGGCTGGATAACCGTGCCCTGCGCTAAGGACGGCAAGCCGCGCGGAATTGAGGATATATCAGACGAAATACTTGAAAGGGTGCTTTGATATGGTTTACGTTTTTTTAGCAAACGGCTTTGAAGAATGTGAGGCGCTTGCTCCCGTTGATATTCTGCGGCGCGGCGGTATAAAGGTAAGCACCGTAGGCGTGGGCGGCAGTGAAATGACAGGCGCTCACGGAATAAAGGTCTGCTGCGATATAGGCGAAAATGAAATTAAAGAAAGCGATATGCAGGCGGTAATACTGCCTGGCGGAATGCCGGGCACGCTCAACCTTGAAAAAAGCGCAGCGGTGCAAAACGCGCTTGACTATGCCGCCGAACGGGGCTTGATTATAGGCGCGATATGCGCGGCACCCTCGGTACTCGGGCACAAGGGGCTTTTAAAGGGTAAAAAAGCCACCTGTTTCCCCGGGTTTGAAAAGGACTTAATCGGCGCCGAATTTGCGGAAGTGCCCGCCATACGCGACGGCAACATTGTAACCGCCTGCGGCGCGGGAGCGGCTTTTGACTTCGGTTTTTTGCTGCTTGAAACGCTTTCGGGCGATAAGGCGGCAGCCGAGGAACTGAAAAAAACAATGCTTTATAAAAAATAATTTTGCGGAGAGGAAAACAATGGACGAAAAAAATCCCGATATTACCCCCGAAAATAATGAAAACAATAATACATTTGAGGACGATTTTGTAATCGGCAAGGGCTTTGAAATAAGCGAGGAGCCCATAATGCCCGCACCCAAGAAACGCGGGGCAAAACACTCTGCGGGAAAAAATACCCTTAAAAACGTAATTTGGATTCTTTGCATAGTGGTAGCGTCGGTAGGGCTTGCTTTCGGCATAATTTTTGCGGGAGCGGACTATATGGGCATAGGCTTCGGCAGGGGCAAGGATTGCGAGGTAGTAATAGAGCAGGGAATGTCAACTGGACAGATAGCCGAGCAGCTAAAGGAGTGCGGCGCGGTTAAAATACCCATGCTTTTCAGGGTTTACGCAAAGCTTAAGCACTACGACGGCAAGTTTAAATACGGGCTTTACACCTTTAATAACGAGGCGGGCTACGAGGCGCTTTCGGTTATGCTTATAGAAGAGGGCGCAAAGGCGAACAGCATTAAGGTGACCATACCTGAAATGTCCTCGGTTGACGATATTGCAAAAATTCTTGAAGAAAAGGGAATTTGCAAAAAAGCCGATTTTATTGACGAGGTTCAGCACGGCAGCTTTGATTACGATTTTGTAAAGGATATACCTACCGAAAAGGTTTATTACAGGCTTGAAGGCTACCTTTTCCCAGAAACATATAATTTTTACTCGTACGATTCCAAGGAGTGCGCGCACTTAGCTGTTGACCGTATGCTTAAAACGCTTGACAGCAAGCTGACCGAGGGCGTGCGGGCTAAAATATCCAAAAGCGGCTACACTCTGCACGAGGTTATGACCGTAGCCTCAATAGTAGAGCTTGAGGCGGGCGGCAGCCCCGAGGAAATGCCGAATGTGGCGGCGGTGTTCTACAACCGCCTAAAGAGCGACGAATACCCGAAGCTGCAATCCTCCCCAACACAGAAATACCCCTACGGCTCGGGCAAGTACGATACCTATAAATCGGACGGATTACCGCCCGGACCCTTGTGCTCGCCGAGCGAAAACTCCATAAAAGCGGCAGCCGACCCGACTGCGAATTTCGATTACTACTACTTTGTGACCGACGCTAAAATGAAGTTTTACTATAATAAAACCTTAACCGAGCACAACAACACGATAAACCGACTTAAAAGGGAGAACAACTGGATTGGCGATAAATAAAATTCCCGAGCTTTTGTGCCCCGCGGGCGACCTTACGCGGCTTTGCGCCGCCGTTGATTACGGCGCTGACGCGGTTTACCTTGCGGGCGAGGAATTCGGTATGCGCACCGCCGCGACGAATTTCGGCGAGGAAGACCTGAAAAAAGGCATAGAATACGCCCATAAGCACGGCGTAAAGGTGCATATTGCCTGCAATGTTATACCGCACAATGAAGAAATAGCCCGCCTGCCAGAATTTTTAAAAACCGTAAACGCTTTGGGTGCGGACGCGCTTATAGCGGCGGATATAGGCACAATAGGGCTTATAAAAAAATACGCGCCCGATACAGAGCTGCATGTTTCGGTGCAATCGGGTATATGCAATTACGAAACGGCGAACGCGTTTTACAATATGGGCGCTAAAAGGGTGGTTTTGGCAAGAGAGCTTTCTCTTTCGGAAATTGCGGAAATACGCGCGAAAACCCCGCAGGACTTAGAGCTTGAAGCCTTTGCGCACGGCGCTATGTGCGTTTCGTTTTCGGCAAGGTGCCTGCTTTCAAGCTATATGACCGGGCGGGACGCAAACCGCGGCGACTGCGCGCAGCCCTGCCGCTGGAGCTATTCGCTTATGGAGGAAAAGCGCCCCGGGCAGTATTTTGATATTACCGAGACCGATAAGGGCACATATATTTTAAACGCGAACGACCTTTGTATGGCGGAGCAGCTTGATAAAATGGCGGCCGCCGGGGTAGACAGCATAAAAATTGAGGGCAGGGCGAAATCGCACTATTATGTAGCCGTTACCGCAAACGCCTACCGCGGCGCGCTTGACAGCCTGAAAACCGCCGACGGCGATTGGAAATGCCCCGAATGGGTGACAGATGAGCTTAACAAAATAAGCCACAGAACCTACTCTACAGGCTTTTATTTCGGCACGCCGCAAAACGCGCAGACCTACCAAAACGCGGGTTATATAAGGGATTACTCCGTAGCGGCAATAGTGGAGGGTTATGAAAACGGCTGCATTACAGCTGTGCTAAAAAATAAATTTCTGCGCGGGCAGGAGTTTGATTGCTTAGAGCCGGGCAAGCCGCCCTTTACCGTTTTGGCAAATACGCTTTTTGATGGCGACGGAAACGAAATTGAGGTTGCTCCCCACCCGATGATGAAGCTGAAAATTCCCTTTGACCGACCTGTAAAGCCCGGCGCAATGCTCAGAATGAAGTATTAAAAAAACACCTTACGTCAATAATAAAGGCGTGAGGTGTTTTTTTATGTCTGATACGGGCTTCGGCGCGGTTTTTGCAAAGCGGGCCGCAATTTCATTTTTTATTTGCGTGGTTTTGTTTTTCAGCTGTATTTTAAGGGTGGCGGTGTCCGCTCTGACGGATTATTCCGCTGTTTTAAACCGACAAAGCAGCTATCGGCTTACCGTGGGAAAGCTGCGCGGCACGATATATGACAGAAATATGGTGCCGCTTACCAATGCCGAAAGCAAAATTATAGCCGCCGTATCACCCACACCCCGAGCAGTTACGGCTATAAGCGGGGTGCTTTACGGCGACGAGCTGCAAGGCGTGCTTGAAAAGCTGAAAGGCGGAAAGCCCGTGCTTTGCGAGGTTCCGCAGGAAATAGATTGCGACGGCATTGCCTGTATGCGGGTATACACGCATAATTCCGCCGATACGCCCGCAATTCACCTTTTGGGCTACACCGATTCGGATTTTCGCGGTATGGCGGGAATAGAAAAAGCCTATGACGGTATTTTGTACTCGGAAAAGGAGGCGGCTTTTGTATACACAAAGGACGGCAAGGGTGATATTTTGGCGGGCGTAAAGCCCGCGGCGGAAAACGACAGCGCGGTTACGGCGGGCGGCGTGGTTACATCGCTTGATATAAACATTCAAACGGCTGCGGAAAAAGAGGCGGAGGCAATAGAGGCGGGCGCGGTTATAATAGCCGACTCAAAAACCGCCGAAATAAGGGCGATGGTGAGCCGCCCCGATTTTGACTGCACAAATCTTACGGAGTATTTAGGAGCGGATAATTCACCCCTTTTAAACCGCGCGCTTGCCGCGTTTAATGTCGGCTCTGTTTTTAAAGCCTGCGTAGCCGCGGCGGGAATAGAGGCTGGCAAAGGGAGCTTCAGCTATAATTGCACGGGCAGCTGCAAAATAATAGACCGTACCTTTAAATGCCACAAGCGCTCGGGACACGGGCTTATGACCCTTAAAAGCGGTCTTGCAAATTCCTGTAACACGTTTTTTTACAATTTTGCCTTCAACATAGGTGCCGACGCGGTTTTTAATATGGCGTCAAGCCTTAATTTCGGTAAAAGCTTTGATATATGCGAAGGAATAGCGAGCGCGGCGGGCAGCCTGCCACAGAGAGAAAGCCTTGATAATATAGCCTACCTCGCTAATTTTTCAATAGGTCAGGGGGAGCTGCTGCTCTCCCCCGCCGCAATGCTGACACTCTACTGTGCGGCGGCATATGACGGCAGCTACGCGCTTCCCACGGCGGTTGCGGGCACACTGGCGGGCGGCAAGCTGACCCCTGCCGCAGAGCGCGGCAGAACAAGAGTTATGACGGCTGAGACCGCAAAAAAACTGCGCGAATATTTAAGCGCCGTTATAACCGAGGGCACAGGCAAGGCGGCAGCGCCCAAAACCGTGAGCGCCGCGGGAAAAACCGCAACTGCGCAAACCGGAAGGTATGAAAACGGCAAGGAAATATGCGAGGGGTGGTTTTGCGGCTTTTTCCCGGCAGATGAGCCGCAATATACCGTAATAGTTTTTTCCGAAAACATTGAAAAACAAACTAAAAGCTGCGCTGAAATTTTCGCCGCAATAGCTGATCGGTTGAACGAAAACGGCGGTCTGCAATGAACTTTTTAAATTCCGAAACGCCGACTCTGATACATTTAAGTCAAACATGCAGTCTCCATTTAGATAAGTGACACTTTTTCAGGATATATATGAAAATAGAGTTATCCCGAAATTACGGGATAACTCTGTTCGGTCTGTCTAAGATTTCTTTCAGGCGGGGCGGTGCATTACCGTTTTAAATAACGTTCCTTTCCCCACCGGTCGGGCATTAATTCTTTAAGGGTAACGTTTTTTCTGCTCCCGTAATCCACCATAATTTCCGTGTTTTCGTTTTCTTCGCTCAACTGATACAAAAATTCGCGGCACGCTCCGCAAGGCATACCGCTGCCGCCCCCGAACGGGGCTTTATCGCGAAAAGCAATAAGCCTTTTTATTTTAGTCTGACCGCTGTTTACATACATATTCAAAGCGGCAACGCGCTCTGCGCACAGGTTCATTACACCGCCGCACGCCTCAATACAAAAGCCCGTATAAATTGTGCCGTCACCGCTTTCCAAGGCGCACACAACGTGATGCGCGTATACAAAAGGCGTTACATCCGGGGCGCGGGCATATTCAAACAGATCTTCTGCATCCGTCTCTTTTCATTTTCTAAGTATCAATCTTTCTGTTTCCATTATTAAAAGTGTCTCCTTACACACCCGCAAGCGCCAGAAATTTTTTATCCGACTGTATGGCATGAGTTACAAATTTTCCGTCACGGAACAGCGCATATGTCGTAACCGGCGCGGGTACGCTTTGCGCCTGCTCTTTAGTTGTAATATGTATTACTTTAAACGGAATACCGTGCTCCGCCGCCGTTTGCTGTACCCGCGGCACCCAATAATAGGTAAATGGGCATTGGTCGGTATAGTAAAGAACAAAGCCATCTCCCGCCGCTTTCGGGTGCTTTGCGCATGCCTTGAACTCAGGCGGCGCGGCGTTCGGCTCAAGCGGCAGATACATCAGATTAATCCCACAGTCAGAAGTATCGGCAACCGTAAAGCCCTTGTGCGCCAAATACTTCGGGTCGGAAAGAAATTCCCTTTTTCTGCCGTCCGCAGAGAGAATACATATACCCTTTTTCTCCTGCGCCTTTGCATCGCGTATACATTCGTTTATAAGGTCGTTTGAATAGCCGTGGCCTTTCATTGAACCCGCAATCCACAGGCAGTTGATATAAATATATCCCTCCGCCTCAATCGGTACCCACGCATTTTCCGCCGCGATGTACTCAATAAAGCACTTGCCGCGCTCCTCGCTTCGGTAAAAAACGAGTCCGTCATCAAACCGCTGCTTCATCCATTCCTTTTTTGTAAGGCTCTGTTTACCCGACATGGCACAGCAAATATGCTCTTTATCAATATTATCTTTCGTTATTCTTACATAATTCATTTCGTTGTCACTCCCGTCGAACTAAGCTCCGCGCCGCAGCGGCAAAGCAAGGAAACAATAATAAACACTACGCCTAAAGCAACATTTGAGTATACATTAAATTCTACTGTATTTTCAACATTTCTAAATCCGGAAATAACGCCTTCAATTAAAACTCCCGCCGCATTGCAGAAAACGGAAACGGCAATCACCAAAATACCGAGCCGCTGCAATTCCTTTGCCCCGCCGATGGTGAACGGCGTTTCCGCCTGCAGCTCGTTTTTGAAGTATATCTCCGCAAACCTAGCCACAACCGCCTCGCCGGCACATACAATCATCCAACCCGAAAGCGCCGCGGCAAAATTTGCGGCATTCACGCCCATATCGCTGAGTATCGTGCCGTGCACTTTAATATTGCCTATTACCGCCAGTGCGTCCTTACCGAAAGCAAGGCTTATAAGCCCCGCCGCACCGCTGAAAAAGCCGATAGCGGAAAAAATAAACGCTATTTTGCTCAGCACCTTTCCGATTTTGGAAAGTGTTTGAATTTTTTTTAATGAATTCATTGTGTTTTCTCCTTTTTGACAAACAGCACTGTTTGTGCTTTCATTGAAAATTTTTTCACCACATAACCATATGCAAGTAATTCTTTTTTGTATTTCAAAAATGAATGGTCAAGCGGTACGCCCGCAATCTGCTCTGTTTCTTCAAAAAAGCATTGTACCCTGATTGTATTGTCTATTATTTCATATTCGGGAATATTGACAAAAAGATATATTTGCATTATAAATAACATATACCCCTTATTGAAATGGAGGAAAAAATAATGGCTGTTAAAATCATCGGACTCATCATCAGTATTCTCGTTCTCGGCGCAGGTATATACTAC
>CAJJPG010000059.1 GCA_905193585.1 uncultured Oscillospiraceae bacterium | reverse complement strand
GATACATCCCATTCGTTAAAGTCGCCGACAACCGAAACAGCCGTTGCATTAGGCGCCCAAACCCTGAAAAGAGTTTTGCTTTTTTCGGAAAACGAGCCTAAATATTTATAAGCGTCCGAGGCGCCTGCTGACGAAAATGCTTTTAAAAATTCCTTCATAACCGACCTCCTACCGTAATTAACACATATATTATAGCAGTATTATAGGCAATTATCAAGTCATTTTTGTTAAAACTCCGAAACAAACAGAAAAAATATATGCCGATATTTGTGAATACACAACAAATATCGACATATATCTACACATAAAGCAAATATTTACTTTTTAAGCGCCAATGCTTTTTTGGCTTTTTCCGCAATATTTACGGCGCGCAAGCCGAACTCATCAAGCAGCTTGGGCGCGGGGCCGGAGTGACCGAACACATCGTAAACGCCGAGCTTCAGCACCGGAACGGGATAATTTTCGGAAAGCAGCTCCGAAACAGCACCGCCGAGCCCGCCTATAACCGAATGTTCTTCGGCGGTAACAACAGCGCCCGTTTCCTTAGCCGCCTTTAAAATAATATCGTTATCAAGCGGCTTAATTGTATGAATGTTTATAACGCGTGCGTTTATACCCTCGTTTTTAAGCAGCTTGTGAGCCTCAAGCGCCTCGTTTACCATAAGACCCGTGGCAACTATTGTAACATCGTTACCCTCGCGAAGTTCTACACCCTTGCCTACTTCAAACTTATAATCATCGTCAAATATAACCGGAACGGCAAGTCTGCCGAAACGCATATATACAGGGCCGTCAATTTCCAGCGCGGCTCTTACCGCCTTTTTAGCCTCGGTTTCGTCAGCCGGGTTTATAATTGTCATTCCCGGAATTGTGCGCATAAGGGCTATATCCTCGCAGCACTGGTGGGTAGCGCCGTCCTCGCCGACGGAAATTCCCGCGTGGGTCGCGCCTATAATAACGTTAAGGTGCGGGTAGCCTACCGAGTTTCTCACCTGCTCGTAAGCTCTGCCCGCCGCAAACATTGCAAACGAGCTGCAAATTACCTTTTTGCCCGTAGCCGCTATACCTGCCGCAATGCCTATCATATCAGCCTCGGCAATTCCGCAGTCGTAAAATCTTTCGGGATATGCCTTTTTAAACATACCTGTCTGCGTGGCGGCGGCTAAGTCCGCATCCAAAACCACAAAATCGTCTCTTTCGGCGCCGAGTTCCACCAAAGCGCTGCCGAAGCCTGCGCGTGTTGCAACCTTTTTAATTTCTGCCATTACATTCCCCTCCTCAATTCAGAGCGGCAAGCGCCGCGTTAAGCTCTGTCATTGCCTGCTCATACTGCTCGTCATTCGGGGCGGAGCCGTGCCAGCCTACTGCGTTTTCCATAAAGGAAACGCCCTTGCCCTTTACGGTCTTAGCGATTATTGCAACGGGCTTGTCCACCGTTTCAGCCTCTTTCAAGGCGTTCTCGATTTCTTCAAAGCTATGGCCGTCAATAGTGATAACGTGCCAACCGAACGCCTCGAATTTCTTATCTATCGGGGCTGCCGAGTTTACCTCTTCAATAGTTCCGTCTATCTGCAAATTGTTGTAATCAACAAATGCGGTAAGGTTGGAAAGTCCCTTGTTTCCGGCGAACATAGCCGCCTCCCAAACCTGACCTTCCTCAATTTCACCGTCGCCCAAAACGGCATATACCTTAAAGCTATCCCCAAAGTGCTTGGCGGAAAGTGCCATTCCCACCGCCGCGGAAATGCCCTGACCGAGAGAGCCTGTGGACATATCAACGCCCGGTATATGTTTCATATCGGGGTGACCCTGTAAAATACTGCCTATTTGACGCAGTGTTTTAAGCAGCGATACATCAAAATAGCCGCGGTTTGCAAGGGTTGCGTAAAGCGCGGGCGCAGCGTGACCCTTTGATAACACAAAGCGGTCTCTGTCGGCTTTTTTCGGGTTAGTTGGGTCTATATTCATATGCTTAAAATAAAGATATGTGAGTATATCGGCACACGAGAGCGAACCGCCCGGGTGACCCGATTTAGCACTGTGCACCCCCTCAATAATACCCATTCTGACCTTGCACGCCGTTATTTCAAGTTGTTTTTTTTCGGCAGCGTCCATCAAATCATTCCTTTCCGAATAATATATTAAACCCTAGCGGACTTAATTTCTGTTAAATAATCTATAAAATCCGCAACCGCACCGTTTTCGCAGCTGCCCGCCGCAAAATCGGCATATGCCTTTATATCGTCGGGCGTATCCTGCGGCACGGCGGAAATATCGGCGCATTTTATCATTTCTAGGTCGTTATAATAATCCCCCATGGCAAAAATTCCGCCTTTTTTTATGCCTAAAATTTTCGCCAGCTTTAAAAGCTCTTCAGCCTTAGAAACGCCCGCGGGGAACTGCTCGTAATAATTTCGCTTTTTGCCCGAAATTACCGCCGCAGTATCGGAAAAGGCAGAACCTGCGCCGAGCGCGAAAATAAGCTTTTTAACTTTTTGCAAAACTTCAAGGTCGTCAAAAAGATAAACTACCTTGTTCCATTTATAATTTTCCGCCTCTTCAAAAGAGACGTTGCGGCTTTTAAGACGCTCGTATTCCTGATGAATTTTCGTTTCCTCTGTTTCGCATATTGTAAGAATATCCGCGCCGCAGTGCACCTCAATTCCCACGGGCAGACCCGTATCAAGCACCGCCTTTGCAACGCGGTAATCTCTCTTTTCCAAAAACAGCTCGTCCAATACTTTTTCGTTTTTATAATCGTATATCATACAGCCGTTTGCAACGACCGAGGGTGAAATATTTTTGATTTTTTCAAGCACGGGTCCCACCGCCCCTACCGTTCTGCCGGTAGCAAGCGAGAAATGCCCGCCCTCGCTTATAAAATATTCTATTTTTTCAATATTGCGCGGATTTATAATGCCGTTTACAAGCAGTGTTCCGTCAATATCGCATCCGAAAAGGCAATCGGAAAAAATGCCCATTTATTATACTCCTCATTTTACAATTCCGAATCAAATCAATTTACAACGGATTTAATTTATTTAAAAAGCGTGTAAAATACTCAGGCAATGGCGAAGTAAATTCCATATACTCGTTTGTTCGCGGGTGAATAAAGCCTATTTTGCCTGCGTGCAGGCACTGCCCGCAAAGCTCGGTTATAACCTTTTTAGGTCCGTACACATCATCCCCCGCCACGGGGTGACCGATATACGCCATATGCACCCGAATTTGGTGCGTTCTGCCTGTTTCAAGCCTCAGCGTCAGGTGGGTAAAGCCCTCAAACCGTTCTGTAACGCTGTAGTGCGTAACAGCATTTCTGCCGCCGGCAACCACCGCCATTTGCTTGCGTTTTACGGGGTGCCTGCCGATAGGCGCGTCCACCGTGCCGCTATCAGCCTGAAAGGCGCCGTAAACCACCGCGTGGTATTCGCGTGTAAAGGAATGTGCCTTTATTTGCTCTGCAAGGGAGGTATGCGCCAAATCATTTTTGGCAACTATTAAAAGCCCGCTTGTGTTTTTATCTATCCTATGCACTATTCCCGGGCGCATAACGCCGTTTATTCCAGAAAGCGAGCTGCCACAGTGAAACATAAGGGCGTTTACAAGCGTGCCGCTGTAATTGCCGGCAGCGGGGTGCACCACCATACCCTTTGGTTTATTTACCACAAGCAGGTCGCTGTCCTCATAAACTATATCAAGCGGTATATTTTCGGGCGTTATATCGTACACGGCGGGCTCGGGCACTGTTACGGTAACGGTATCCCCCGCCTTTACCTTATCGCTTTTAGCGGCTTTTCTGCCGTTTACCGTCACACATCCGTCCGCTATAAGCGCTGCGGCGCGCGAGCGCGTTATATCGGCAATTTCGGAGGTAAAAACGTCAATTCTTGTGGACGTATTATCTGCGCCGACCGTTTCGGTTATTTTATTCATCGGTTTTTTCCGCGCTTTTCCGCTTTGATTCCTTAACCGAATCTATAAGAAAATAAAGTATTAAAAGCCCCGCGCCTACAACTATTGCGCAATCGGCAACATTGAAAACGGGGAACGACGGAAAGAACTCGAAATGCAGAAAATCAATAACGTTGCCGTCCCTGAATACGCGGTCTATCATATTGCCTATTCCGCCCGAGAGCACAAGCATAATAGCCCAAAAAAGCAGCTTGTTTTTCTTGCCGTATTTTTTATAAAGAATTATGCAAACCGCCATTACAATAACGGTTATCGGAATTAAAATATAGGTTTTGCCGTAAAGCAAGCCCCATGCGCCGCCGCGGTTATGAATGTAAGTAAGGTCTATAAACCCATTTAAAAACTCGCGGCGCTCGCCGAGCGTAAACCCTGCGGAAACCAAATATTTTGTAAGCTGGTCGGCGCCGAGCAAAAGCACAGCGCTGACTACAGCCAATATATAAGAAAGCAAAAGGTCAGCCCCCTGAAAAAATTATTCCTCTGTTTCAGCCTTTTCGCCTGATTCGGCAACCTTAAAGCCCGCAGGCTTTTCAGCCTTTTCAGCCGTGTTTTCTTCTGCCCTTACAGGCTCTGCCGCTTTTGCCTCGGCTTTTATAAAGTTCTCAGGCGAGGGCGCTTTATCAACCGCCGCAGCTACTACCTCAGCCATTCTTTTGGGGTCCATAGGCGCTGTGTCGGGCAGGGTTTTGAGCATTTCAAGGTGCTCTTTATATTTTGCGGAAAGCGCCGCCTTGAAAGCGGACATTTCCATTTTCAGCTTATCGTAAAGCAGCTGCTGGCGCGCAACGCTGTCTTCTGCCGCAGCCTTCATACTGTCAGCCTTTATCTGCGCGGTTTTAACCATATCGTCAAGCTCTTTTTGGAGGTTGTTTTTACGCTCCTGCGCCTTTAATTCAAAGGCGGTTGCAAGCTCTTTTTCGCGTGCGGTCATCACCTCTATATTAGACTGGGCGTTGTTTATTATCTCTTCGCTCTTCTGCTTTGCCTCGTCCACTATCTGGTCGGCAAGCTTCTGGGCGCTTAACAGTACGTTCTGAATACTGTTCTGCGAGCTTTTAAGAGTCTCTATTTCCTTATTCATAGAGTCGATTTTCGCCTTGTATTCCTTAAAGGCGCGCTCGAACTGTATGTAGTCCGCCTCTATTCTGTCAAGAAGAACATCTACCTCCTCCTGCTTGTAGCCGCCCATAGCCTTTGTGAATTTTACATTCCTTATTTCGGCAACGCTTAACATTTCTTTACCTCCTGAATATACTTTTTATATTTTATTACAATTCTGTCCTTTTTAGTCCTGCCGTCAAGTGAGACCGCAATATATCTGCCCTTTCCCCTGACGGATATAACATCCCCCGCCGCAACGCTTTTTGTGGGCTTTGAAACGGGAACGGAATTAACCGTTATAAGCCCCGCCGCTATCAGCTCGCAAACCTTTGAACGTGAAAGCCCGCATAAAGCCGCCGCAACGCAGTCAATCCGGTCGGATGCGGCAGTGACGTTAAATTCCTCTAATTTATCGCCCTCGGGCAGCGGAAACGTACAGCCCTCGGTTATATTAACCCCTACTCTGCCGATTTTTTCTACCTGATTTAAAATATACTCTTTAACATCGTCGCTCACAAAAGCAACGGCTCTGCCCTCTTCAATCAAAATATCCCCAACAGTCTCGCGCTTAATGCCGAGCGCCATAAGGCTGCCCAAAATATCGCGGTGGGAAAGCACATCCGCCTTTCTGAAAGAAACGGTAAGCGGCGATATAGGGTAAGGAAAATCCTCCGCCCAATCGGGAAAGCAGCCGAGTATTACCCGCTCAGCCCCCTCATAGCCGCCGAAAAAATCGTTTCTTACCCGCGCATTTTTTAAAATGTTCCGCGCCAGGGCGGCTTCTGCCGAGGTTAAAAAGCCCAAAAATTTCGGTGTGCAGGTTTTTTCGCAAAGCTCTGCGGTATCGTTAATTCTTGCCGGGAGCAGCTCTGCGTCCATTAAAAGTACATCTTGCTTTCGTCAAAATCGTCAAGCATAAGCTCGCCCATCACGTCAACGTCGGTCGGGACGATTATAAAGGTGCTGTTTGCAACCTTGCGTATATTCCCGTTATTGGCATAAGCAACACCGCTTAAAAAGTCAATTATTCTTCGGGAAACATCGCGGTTGGCAGCCTCTAAATTAAGCACTACCGTTTTTTTTGCGTTTAAGTGGTCGGCTATTGAGGTTACATCCTCAAAGCGGTCGGGCTTAACCAAAACCACCTGCATTTGTGATTGATTAAAGTTTAGGGTCTTAGCCTTTCCGCCGCCCACTACACGCGGTGCGGGCTCACGGCGCTGAGGTGCTGCCGCCGGCTCATGCTGCACAGGCTTGCGGCGCTCGGCAGGTTTTTCCTCCTCAACATCTTCTATTTCCTCATCGTAATCGTCTTCCTCGGGGATGCTCATAATATTTTTTATGCTATCAAAAAATCCCATTTTTTCCGCTCCTTATATTTTTATTTGTAAATGCGTTTACCGAAAAGCGCGGTTCCCACGCGAACTATCATCGCACCTTCTTCCGCCGCAATATCGAAATCATTCGACATTCCCATCGACAAAACGCTCATACTACTATTATCTATGTTTTTGGCTCCAATGTCAATAAACAGTTTATACATATTACGGAAATATTTTCTCGTATTCTCATACAAAGGGTCAACCGGCGGTATTGCCATAAGCCCTTTTACCGAAATTCCTGGCATTTCCGCAATTTTTCTTACCGCCTGCTCGGTTTCCTCGGGCGCAAAGCCGGATTTGCTTTCTTCGTTTCCTATATTCACTTCAAGCAATATATCCATTGTAATACCCGCCTTGCAGGCTTGCTTTGAAATTTCGGCGGCAAGCTTTTCTGAATGAACCGACTCTATCATTTCCACCTTATCAATTATATTCTTAACCTTGTTGGTCTGCAAATGCCCGATAAAGTGATTGTGCACAGGCTTTATAAGCCCGTTTTTCGAGAGCAGCTCCTGCACCCTGTTTTCCCCTATGTGGGTAATTCCAAGCTCTATTGCACGGTTTATGGTTTCGGGGTCAACCGTTTTTGTGGCAGCAAGCAGCGTTACGGCGTTTTCGGGTCTGCCCGCTTTTTGCAAGGCTGCCGATAACCGTTTTTTAACGGCATTATAGTTTTCAGTAAGCTCGCTAACCGACAATTTTTCCGTCATAAAGATTTTTCCCCCTTGTCACAACCTCGTCGTAAAGTCTTAACACATTTTCGTCCTCGGTCTGTTTTTCGCAGATTATATAGCTGTCGTTTGAAAAAAGCACATTTACCTTAACAAATTTTATCTGCATGCCCGTAAGCACATAAACGCCGCGCTTTGAGTCAACCACGCGCAGGGCGTTTTTGGGCACCTTAAGCCCGCTGTATTCCTTTTTAACCACCGTCATAGGACCAGAGCGCATTGAGGCTAACTCGCTGTTCATATCGCTGCACTCAAAAATCAGCACGGCGGATGAAGAACTTTCCGAAATATTTATTTTTTTAACCGTTACCGGCATTTGCGGGTATGATTTAACCGAGGTGTAAATTATAAGGCTGTCGCCCTCTTTATATTTAAGCGATTCGTTAATACTCACCTTCGCTGCAATATACCACTCGTAATCGGAAACTATTTTCCCTATAATGTCCGTCGTGGTTTGCTCCGCCTTTACGGAGTCAAGTTTTTCGGGGGTGAACGTATCTAAAATATCAGTAGTAAGCGTTTGCTCGTACCCGTCTGTTTTGGAAACAAAATAGCCCGATTTTTCCGCCTTAATTGTGCCCTTTGCCGCCGGCAAGGAAGCCGAAAGCGAGGCAAGCTCGGATTTTAATGCTGCAAGCTGCGAAGAAAAATCAGCCGTTTCGCCCATTGCTATCTGCCTGCGGTTAAGTGATGAAAGCAGGTTTTCTTTACACTCAGAATAGCCGTTGAATTTTCCGCCCGAAACGCTTACGATCATACTGTCAAGGCTTTTCTGCACCCTGCTGTTTATCATATCAAGGTCAGCCGCCTCTAAATCGTTGTAGCTCAGCATTTCTTCAATATCGGTAATCTTGGTGTTTACGCTGTCAATATTGGTGAGTGTTATTGAGGCCGATTCGTTATCGTAAATATTGGCTATAACGCCGTCCTTTGCAACGCGGCTGCCATCGGACGCTATAAAGTGCATAACGCCGCCGCTTTGCGATTTTACAAGCGTTTCGTTTCTTATAATAAGCCCCGTTATATTAAGCCCGTCCGCCGCGGTGTAGTAGGATGCGCTTTCGGTGCTTATAGGCTTATATACCGCCGCTGCCGCCTGATGAACGAAAAAAACCGCTATAAGCAGCACAACAAAAAATTTAAGTACCTTTTCGCTTTTCAATCGGTTTCCTCCGTTCTTAAAAATTTCTCTACCGTTTCCGCAGCGCACGCGAATACGTCGTCAGTTTCATCGGCGTATATCCGGTTAATTCTTTCGTCCCGCCTGAACCATGTAAGCTGGCGCTTGGCGTATCTTCTTGTTTGTCTTTTAAGGTTTTCTGCGGCTTCCTCTAAAGTAAGTTCGCCCGAAATATAACCGCTCAGCTCCTTGTGGCCTATTGCCTGATATGCGCCGCCCGCAGTGTTTTCAAGCGCCGCTTTTGCCTCGTCTATAAGCCCTGCGGCTATCATTTTATCTACCCTTAGGTTTATTCTATCATACAGCTTTTCGCGGTCGCGGTAGGTAATGCCTATAATACACGGTTCAATTAAAGCCTCGCCCGTTTTTGAGAGCGCGTTTTGCTCGGTTATGGTTCTGCCTGTAAGCCTGTATACTTCAAACGCGCGTATTATGCGCTTTTTATCGTTTAAATTAAGCCTTTCGGCGGTCTCGGGGTCAATTTCTTTAAGCTCTTTCAGCATTTGCTCTGCGCCTACGCTGTCAAACCTTTTTTCAATCTCGTGCCGCAGGTTTTCGTCCGTTTTCTCCTCGATATAGTTTATATTATCCGCAAGAGAATTTATATAAAGCCCCGTTCCGCCCGCCACAATAGGCAGCCTGCCGCGGCTTGCAATATCCTTTATATACGCGCGCGCCGCTTTTACATATTCCGCAACCGAAAAGCTGTCACCCGGCTCTAAAAATTCAATCATATAGTGCGGTATGCCCTGCATTTCAGCCGTATCGGGCGCGGCGGACGCTATGTGAATACCTTTATATATCTGCATAGAGTCAGCCGAGACAATCTCGCCGTCAAACCGCTTTGCAAGCTTTATTGCAAGCTCCGTTTTACCCGAGGCGGTAGGACCTGCCACAAAAACCGTTTTAATTTTGCTCATTGTATTCTTCCGAACTGCTTTTCCAGCTCGCGCCGCTTTATTTCAAAGGCAACGGGCCGCCCGTGCGGGCAGTACATAACGTCGTCGGAATATAGCACCCTTTCGGCTAATTTCTGCATTTCAAGCGGGCTTGTCCTGCTGCCCGCCTTTATTGCTGCTTTGCAGGCTACCGTGTGGTACATATCGTCAAGTCTTTCGGCATCAGGTGCCTTGCCCTTTAAAAGGTCGCCCGCAAGCTCGCTTATAACCGATGGTATATTCTCCTTTGTAAGCGCCGCGGGAACGGCTGACACCCTAACAGAGGAATTTCCGAAATCTTCAACCTCAAAGCCTGCTTTACTGAGCTTTTCGGTGTTTGATATTACGGCGTTATATTCCTCTCTCGTTAAGGAGACAGTAACGGCGGTAAGCAGCGCCTGCATTTCGGTTTTTTGCTCTTTTTTCAGCTTGTTGAATAAAATTCGCTCGTGCGCCGCGTGCTTATCTATCATAAACACGCTTTCCCCCATTTGCACTATAATATAGGTTAAAAATGCCTCGCCTATCAAGGTTACAGGCGGTTTTTCATCTTCGACCTCTCGCATTATGTCAACCGCAACCTTTTCGGGGACAATCGGCTTTTCCGCTTGCGCAATCGGCGGTTCAACAACCTCTTTAGGCACATATACTGTTTTTTCTGTTTTATCGTGATTATAGTTTGCGTCTCTAAACGTTACAGTTTCAGGGATGTTATGTAAACTCGGCTTCGTCTTGTATATTTCTTCGGCAACCGTTGGTTTACTGATTGGCTGCTGGCGGTACTGTGCCGTGCTCATTCTTTCAAACGGGTTAAATACAGGTTCCTTCAGCTTTACCTCGGGGCGGGTATCCCCTTTTGAAAGCGCGCTTTTAACCGATGAATACACCGCGTCAAAAATTCGGCGTTCGTCAGAAAAGCGCACCTCGGTTTTTGCGGGGTGAACATTTACATCCACCGTATCAAGCGGAACTGACAGATATAGCACAAATCCGGGGAATTTGCCTATCATTGCGCTGTTTTTGTAAGCCTGCTCAACAGCCGCCGTCACCGTACCCGAGCGGACAAGTCTGCCGTTTAAAAACACGAACTGGTAATTTCTCGTAGGTCTGCACGAAACAGGCTTGCAGGTAAGTCCCTTAACGCCTATTCCGTCAAGCCCGCCGTCTACCTCCATAAGCGTTCCCGCAAATTCGCGACCTAAAACGCTGTAAACGGTGGTATTTATCTTGCCGTCGCCGGGGGTCATAAGCGATTGCTTGCCGTCCCTTATCAGCTTAAAGGCAATTTCGGGGTGCGAAAGCGCTATGCGCTCCACCACCGCCGCGGCGGCGTTCGCCTCGGAAACATCCTTTTTAAGAAACTTCATACGCGCGGGCGTGTTGTAAAATATATCGCGTATAACAATTGTTGTACCGTCGGGGCAGCCTGCTTCTTCGCACAGATTTTCCTGCCCGCCGTATATTTCGTAGTGCGTGCCGAGGTCGCAATTCTTAGGCTTTGTAAACATTTCCACCTTTGCCACAGAGGAAACTGCGGCAAGCGCCTCGCCGCGAAAGCCCAATGTGCCTATTGCGTTTAAATCGCCGCTGCTTTTAATTTTGCTTGTGGCATGGCGCAAAAACGCCGTGGGAACATCACCGCTTGCTATTCCGCAGCCGTTATCGGTTATTCGCATATATGTAATGCCGCCGTGTTGAATTTCAACCGTTATGTTATCCGCTCCCGCGTCAATTGAATTCTCAACAAGCTCCTTTATTACCGAGGCGGTTGATCCTGTACGGCATCGAAAGCGTTTCGAACACAG
>CAJJPG010000058.1 GCA_905193585.1 uncultured Oscillospiraceae bacterium | reverse complement strand
TGAAAAAGTCAAGAGAAAGATTGATTTTTTAACAAATGAACGCTGATTTTATTATCACACCGAAATTCCTTTCGTAATATATGTTGTAGCTTGCGAAAGGTGTGTTTTATATGAAATATCGGCGGGGTTCGGGTTTTGCGTTCTGGCGCTTTTTTATTACGCTTTTGCTTATTTGCTCGCTTATTGCTTCGGTTTTCTTTCTGCGTATGCGGCCTGTTATAATCAAATACGCCGAAAGCATTGCGCAAACGGTAATGTATAACGCCGCGAACGAGGCGGTTTTGGAAATACTGAACGAGAACGGCATTACATACGATGATATTGTGGTGCTCTCCCGCGGGGAAAACGGCAGCGTTACGAGCGCGGAGATAGATATTGTAAAAATCAACACGCTGAAAAGCGCAATATCGGGCAGGCTTTCGCGCAAGGTTGACGAAAAAGAGTATTACGAGATTAAAATACCCGTGGGCACTTTTTTCTCAAACGTATACACAAACGCATTGGGACCGAAACTGCGCTTTAAAATGCAGCTTACGGCAACGGCGGTAGTCAATTTTTCACATGAGTTCAAATCTGTCGGTATAAATCAGGTTTTGCATATAATAATGATAGATATGAGCATTTCGGGCGGCTTTGTAATGACAGGTTTCAGAGACAGCGTGACCGCCGAGACCTCGGCAATAGCCGCGCAGACCGTGATTTCGGGTGCGGTGCCGGGGGCATACACAAACGTTATAGAGAGCGAAAACGACAACACAGCGGGACTTATTAACGATTACGGCGCGGTTGCCGATAATTAAACGGAAACGGAGAAACGAAATATGGACGTAAAGGCAGCGGAAGAAAGAATAAATTATTTAAGCGATACGCTTAAATACCACAACAAAAAGTACTATATTGAAGACGCGCCGGAAATTGAGGATTACGAGTATGACGCGCTGCTGCGCGAGCTTGAAGATTTGGAAAAGGAATACCCGCAATTCAAAAAAGAAGACTCGCCCACCGTGACCGTGGGCGGCGCGGCGCTCAATCTCTTTGCCGAGGTGACCCACGCGGTTAAAATGGAAAGTTTGCAGGACGTTTTCAGCTTTGACGAGCTGCGCGCTTTTGCGGAAAAAATCGACCTTAGCAAAACCGTTTTTTCGGTAGAGCCGAAAATCGACGGGCTTTCGGTATCGCTTGAATATAAAGACGGGCTTTTCTTTCGCGGCTCAACACGAGGCGACGGCGTAACGGGCGAAGACGTGACCGCTAATTTAATGCAGATAAAAAGTATACCCAAAGCCATACGATTTGACGGCGAGCTTGAAGTGCGGGGCGAGGTGTATATGCCGAAAGAAAGTTTTGAGAAACTTATTGAGCGGCAGGAGCTTATGGGCGAAGCGCCCGCGAAAAACCCCCGAAACGCGGCGGCGGGCTCTTTAAGACAGAAAAACCCGAAAATCGTTAAAGAGCGCGGGCTTGATATATTTGTTTTCAATATTCAGCGAATAACGGGCAAAGAGTTTACATCGCACATTGAAACGCTTGACTTTGTGAAATCCCTTGGGTTTCACACCCTGCCGACCTATAAGCGCTGCGATAATATTGAGGACGTTATTTCGGAAATTGAGCGCATAGGCGACTCGCGCGGCGGCTTGCCCTATGATATTGACGGCGCAGTTGTAAAGGTGGATAACCTTGAATACCGCAAAGAGCTTGGCAGCACCGCAAAATACCCGAAATGGGCGGCTGCCTTTAAGTACCCGCCCGAAGAAAAGGAAACGGTGCTTAAAAGTATTGAAATAAATGTAGGGCGCACGGGTGCGCTGACTCCTACCGCCGTATTTGACCCGATACAGCTTGCGGGCACTACCGTAAGCCGCGCAACGCTGCATAACGAAGACTTTATAAATTCAAAGGGCATAGGAATAGGGGATACGATAGTGGTGCGCAAGGCGGGGGATATTATTCCCGAGGTGCTGAACGTTTCAAAGAAGAGCGATAATTCATCGGTCTACAAAATGCCCGATAAATGCCCCTCATGCGGCTCGCCGGTAACGCGCGAAGAGGGCGAGGCGGTTCTGCGCTGCACCAACGCCGATTGCCCCGCGCAGCTTTTGCGCCACCTGATACACTTTACCTCGCGCGACGCTATGGATATTGAGGGCTTAGGCCCTGCAATGCTTGAACAGCTGCTTTCAGCAGGGCTTATACACTCTATAGACGATATTTACTCGATTGACTACGAAGAGGTTAAAAACCTTGAGCGCGTAGGCGAAAAGAGCGTGGAGAACCTTAAAAACGCGATTGAAAAATCAAAGCAAAACGACGCGGCAAAGCTGGTTTTCGCTTTCGGAATACGCCATATAGGCAGCAAGGCGGCGGCGCTTTTAACCGAGCATTTCGGGAGTATTGAGGCAATAGCCAAGGCTACCGCCGAGGAAATAGAGCAGATTGACGGCATTGGCGGCGTTTTGGCAGACTCGGCGGCGGAGTTTTTCTCGCTGCCCGAAACCGCGGCTATGCTTGAAAGGCTTAAAAACAGCGGCGTTAATATGAAATCGTTAAAAGAGGTAAAGGATAACCGCTTTGCGGGGCTTACCTTTGTGCTTACGGGCACGCTGCCTACCTACACAAGAACCGAGGCTTCGGAAATAATAGAATCGTTCGGGGGTAAGACCTCTTCCTCGGTTTCTAAAAAAACCTCATTCGTCCTTGCGGGGGAAGAGGCGGGCAGCAAGCTCGACAAAGCGAATAAGCTTGGCGTTAAGGTTATAAGCGAAGAGGAATTTCGGGAAATGATACTATGAGACTTTCCGACGATATAGTTTACGAAATATTATCGGCAGTATCCGAAATACCCGAGGGCAAAGTGGCTACCTACGGGCAGATAGCCGCGCTTATTGGCAGAGAGCGGGGTGCTCGGCTTGTAGGCAAAGTGCTGAGCGTTGCGGGGTTTTACGGCGATTACCCGTGCCACAGGGTAGTAAACGCCGCGGGGAGAACCGCGCCGCACTTCTCAGAACAACGCGCCCTGCTTGAAGAAGAGGGCGTGGAGTTTAAAGAAAACGGCACGGTTGATATGAAAAAATATAAATGGGAATGTTAATGAATTTTACAGACCAACGCAGGGAAAAATATATGCGGTGGTACTATGAAATTTTTAAAAAACAAGGGCGTTCTCACTGCGGGCGCGGGGCTTGCGGTGGGGCTTGTGAACGGTCTTTTGGGCGCGGGCGGCGGTATGATTGCCGTGCCGCTTTTGCAAAAACTGGGGCTTGACCGCAAGCAGGCGCACGCAAACGCGGTTGCGGTAATTTTGCCTATTACGGTATTATCGGCGGCGCTTTATCTTATAAAGGGTTACGTTTCGGTTTCTGATTCATTTATATTTATTCCCGGCGGCATTATAGGCTCGCTGCTCGGAACGTTTATTATGCGCAAAATATCTCCGAAATGGTTAAAGTGCATATTCGGCGGGTTTATGATATACGCAGGCGTTCGCCTGTTGTTAAGATGAATTTTGCAGCCCTTTTAGCGGGGCTTTTTTCGGGCATAATAGGCGCAATGGGGCTGGGCGGCGGCGCTGTGCTTATAATATATCTATCGGTATTCACCGATATGCCGCAATTGAAAAGTCAGGGTATAAACCTGCTGTTTTTTATTCCCATAGCAATAGCAGCCGTTGCGGTTTACGGCTTTAAAAAGCAAATCAAGTGGAAACTTGTGCTTAAAATTGCCGCCTGGGGGCTTGTGGGCACGGCGGGCGGCTTGCTTTTCACCGATTTGCTCGGCGGGGATATAACCGCGAAAATTTTCGGCGGTATGCTGATATTGATAGGCATAGGCGAGCTTGGAATTATTAAGGGCAGAAATAAAAATTAGATGGTTAATATTAGATATTAGACGTTAGACATTAGAAATTAGAAATACCCCTCAGTCACTAACGTGACAGCCGCTGACGGCGGCGGTCCCCTCTGTTTTGACTGTCGTCAAAAAGAAAGGAGCCTACAATATAGACTATTCCGCAAAGCCGTCGGGGAAAATCTGATTTTCGCCTACTTTTTTCCAGTTGTGTTTATCCTTTACGTTCCGTTTATTCACTTCGTACCACGGACCGGGAATGAACTGATTTCCGTTATTTTCGTTGACGTCCCATTTATTTGAGCCGAAAACGTAAACGGGATTATTATTCTTATAATCCGAGTTGATTTTGTTGCCTGTAAACGGATTTACGGGGTTATTAATAAGACCGTCCATAGCTAAAGTAGGTACGTCGGCAATCGTCATAAATTCATCGGATGAAGTGAATTTTTCGGAACCGAAGTCCTTAACCATCAAAAGGGGATAAAAGGATTCAAGGTCGGTATTATCTTTAAAAATATATGCTTTATTATGGCGCAGTTCTCTTCCGTGATCGGATACCAAAATAATTCTTGTGTTATCATACACATCGATTTTTTTCAGATAGTCAAACCAACTGCCTAATTTCATCATTGTCGCCATATTGATTTGGTAATGCATGTATTGCAGTTCGTTTTTCATATCCAACTTAAATCCGTTAAGTTCAAAGCGGTCTGTGTGTGTGTTATCATACTCGGTATTATCAACCGTTTCGACAGGGACGTATTCGGGTTCTTTAAGCAGCATAGGCTCATGCGTAGCGTTGCTTAACATAAATAAAAAGGTGTTTTTATCACTGTCGGATGAATTTGTAATCTGCGGCAGATTTTCAAGCACGTTATATGCCTTTATAAAGGAACTGTACAGCCCCTCGCCCTTGTGAACGTTTTCCCTTGTCTGAACAAGCGAGGTGCTTTCCGCCTTTACGTCACTGCGGTAGTAATCGCCCTTATTGTAAATAAATTTCTGCGCCGCCGCGGGGCTTACCTTCATAAGGCTGTACATAAAGAAGTTGCGCAGGTTGCTGGCGCGCCAATTGCGGTAAACCGACGGCGATTCGTATGCGCCCTCGGTCACATATGCCTTTATACCGGGATAATCGGAAAATACGGAAATATCGGAATTCCAAAGGTAGTTGGCATAAACCGGGTCGAAAACTGTTACATTGAATTTGTGACTGTCAAACAGCACGGGCATGAGTTTTACAGCCTCGTTATGCTTGTCCACAAGTCTTTCGTCCTTGCGCCTGTTCATGTTCTCGGGAAGATATTCGTATCCGCCGAGTAGAGCGGGGGAGCCGAAGTTTGTAGAGCCGCCGGGGGATATTACGTTGCTGTAATATTTAAAGCCTGAAAACTGTTCCTTTAATTCGGGTTTTTCGTTGAACAAATAGGGCAAATATACGCCCATGGCTCTGTCAAGCATCATTACAATAACGTTTTTACCGTTTTTGCTGAGGGTATAACTCGGAACTTCGCCGTTGTTTTCGGCGGTTTGGCGGATATTTTTAACCTGCGAATTTATGTTGACAATATCCACCGGGATCATAATAAGCAGCGCCAGTATTACAACGGTAAGCGCTTTGAAAATATGCTTGTTTAAAAAGCAGAACGCAAGATACATTACAGCCGCCGCGGCTATAACCGCAAGGACGTTGAGGAGCATTTCCCGGCGGGAGAAAATAACGCCTTTTTCAAAGGTGAGGGTAGAAGAAAGCAACCCTAAGTTTTTGCCGAAGAACATAAAGTCAACGACCGCTACGCCCGAAAGTATCCAAACGGCTTTTTCAAACCACACCTTTGCGGCGGGGGAGGAAAGCCAGTAAAAAATACCGAGCCATATAACGAAAGCGCCGAACGCGAGACAAAAGCTGCTGATTGCAAACCAAACGGGATTTTGGTAGTTTCGGATATTAACAAACTCCTGTGCCGACGATTTAATTACCGTAATGGGAATAAACAGCCCGGTGAACAGAGACATAAACACTCCGCCCGCAAAAAACACCTTTTTGTTCGGAACGGCTTGCTTACCCGCAAAGAGATCGGTTTTTTCTTTGAGAAGATTTGCGGCAAGCGGCAATTGAAATGCAATGCCGAGGAATATTATAAACAGCTTTTTTACATTTATAAAGGACGGTGCGGGGTAGAAGAACAGCCCGTATACCGCAAGAACCGCGCCGACAGCCGAAAAGATGATTCCCAGCACCTTTCCGGGATTTTTCAGCTTGTAGAAAATTGTTTTAATAAGGGAGAAGATATTGTTCAGCGTCCAGTAAAATACCAGTCCCGACGGCGAGGTGTAAAGGAAAAACAGAAAAAATACCGCCATTGAGTAAAGCTGAATTTTGGTTTTCGGGGCGGCTCCCTTTGTAAAAATAACGCATGAGACAAGATTTACCGCCGTCATAACTATGGGTAGCAGATTTATAGGGAAAGCGCCTATCGCAATAAGCCTGTCGGGCGCGCCGAGGTCGGCAATGGGACCGAAAGAAACGCCCCTTATAAGCTCCAGCCCCGACAAAAAGCGGTATGCCGAAATAAAAAACGGAATTTCCAAAAACAGTGAGATCGCGCCGCGCAGAACATAGGTCGGCTTGTAATTGTTTTGCCGATAGTACGTCTGCAAAATCATCATTTTTTCATCGCCACGGAAGGTCTTTTTTATATGCGAAACGCCCTTGTGCAGGCGCGCCTCGGTATCGCGCTCCTCTTCCTGCATAGCGTCGGCTCTTTTATAAAGCGGTAAAACCAAAAAGTTCATTACCAGGCTTAAAACAATGATAGAAAGCCCCGGATTGGCTATAAATTTATTTGCGAATACATAAATAACCTCAAACAAAAGCTGAAGAGGCTTAAAAAGCAACGAATCTATAATTTCAAAAAAAGTCACGTTTAACCCTCCGTTTTTGTTTCGGTCAGCCGATTTAACTTATTTACCAAATAATCAGCCGCACGCGCCGCTCCCTCGCCCGGGTGCATCCATGTCTGCGCTCTTGCGGTATCGCGACCATCGGCATATTTCGGGTCGGTCAAACATTCGGTAATCATTTCTTTAAGCGAATCGAAATTTTCGTTTTTCAACTGTTTTCCTATTTTCGGCAGAATTTCAAACGTCCAGTAGGGCGTATCGAGCCACCAGCAGTCGTAAGGGCTTTTATCAAACTTTGTGTCGGCATAAATTACGGGCTTATCGTAAACCAGTGTGAAATCGAAAATAACGCCCGAGAAGTCCGAAATTAAAATATCGGCTTTTTTCAGAACCTCGAAATTATCGTTATCGCGGTTCCATTCAAGCCTGTCCGACGGGGGATAAGCCGCCATAAGCCCGTTTATCAGCTCCGTCTCGGAAACATAGGACTGCGGGTGCGGGCGAACGATTACGTTAAACCCGTCGGATAGGAGCTTTTCAATTATCTTGCCGCCGAATTTATTGAAAATGGAGCTTTTGCCCCAGGAAGGCGCAATAAGCACGGTTGTTGGGTGCTCGGGAACGGGTCCCGAAAGCTCAAGCCGCTTTTTCATTTCGTCCATATAGGGTATGCCTATTTCCACAACCTCTTTCTCGGGGAGGTTGCGCTTTTTTTCAAGCGCACGGAGATCGCGTATCTGATAATCGCCCGAAACAAACACGGTATCGTAATAATCGATACCGAACATTCTGTAACCCGCAACCTCGTTAGCCGCGTGGAGAATATGCACATAGCAATCAACGCCGCGCGAGCGTTTCCATTGGTAAACGTCAAGCCCCGGGGTGGATGAAAGCAGAATATTTGCGCGCAGAAAATTGAGCTTTGCAAACGCTTTGTTGCCCTCGCCTATAAATTCGGCATGTATATGGCTGTAATTATTGTTAAGGGTAGGATCATCCTGCGAGGCGGTCATATAAACCACATCGACCCCGCGTTTATCAAGCTCACGGCAGACGGGTTCCATAACATTCCAGTACCTTTTATCGTCCACAAAAACCGCAAGCGGTATTTTTTGCTGCTCCTCGGTATTGCTTTTACCGCCGCTCAGCAAAAAGCGCAGTTTGATTATCCACCCTTTAAGCAGAAAATTCAACGCGCCGATTATACCTATTAAAATCGCAAAAAGCATGCTTCCCGTGCCGGGATCGATATACAGTTTCATTTTTTCTCTCCTGATTATTATGCCTGCCGAAAGACACGGCAGTATATTCCCTTAAAAAATTAAAACCCCGAAACCCGAATAACCGACCGGTTATGTGACTTTCAGGGCTTGGCGGAGACGGTGGGATTCGAACCCACGTCCCTCAAGGGGCATCATGATTTCGAGTCATGTCCGTTATGACCACTTCGATACGTCTCCGTGTAAGTAACTCTGCTATAAAAACAAACAGCTATATTATTATATTGATTTTAAGCATAAATGTCAAGTAAAAAGTACAAAGTTTTGAGATATTTAAGGAAAAACAGGTTTTATGCGGAATATTTCGCCGCCGCACCGAATACTATTTACTAAATAACGCACAGAGAGAGGAAAGAAATATGGAAGAAAAAATAATCAGAACAAGTGTTTTTTATAACGATACCTTATTTAACGAAAGCGCAGAGCAGCCGATAGACGTTGATCTGACCCTGCCTGATTATTGCCCCGATATTTCAAAAATTTTCAAGTGCAGGGCTTTTGCCGGAATTTCGGCTAAAAGCATAAACGGTAAAAATATCACAATAGACGGCAGCGTTTGTATTACCGTGCTGTACTCCGACGACGGCGGGCGGCTTTGCTCCTACGAATACCAGTATCCGTTCAGCAAAAATCTTGAAATGAGCGAGGAATGTAACGGCGGGAACCTCTCGGTCAAGGCTAAGTGCGAATACATAAACTGCCGCGCGGTTACCGGCAGAAAGGTAGATATTCACGGCGCGGTGGGCATTACGGTAAAGGTTTTCAAGCGTAAATCAACCGATATAGTGTCCGACGCGGACTGCTGCGGAATAGAGCAGAAATGTGAGAGCGCGCCCGCAACCGTACCTATGGGTTATTCAGAAAAATACCTCATGATAGAGGAGGATATACCGATAGGGCAGGGGCAGCCGACTGTTTGCAGTATTCTGCGCTATGACGCCAACCCATGCGTTAGGGAAAGCAAGATAATTAACGATAAAATTGTGGTAAAGGGCGATATGGCGGTGCGTATTCTCTACTGCACCGATGAGGGAAACGCCCCGCAAACGGTTAAAACGGTTATTCCGTTCAGTCAGATTGTGGATATGGAAGGGGTAAACGATTCCTGCGAATGCGATACGCGCGCCGATATGGCTTTTCTTGAAATTAAGCCGCGCGTATCCGAGGGGGAGACCAAGAGCTTTGCGCTGACAGCCAAACTGCTGCTTTCCTGCAGCGCCTATTGCGGCAACGATATAGCGGTTATTACCGACGCTTACTCACGCAAGCACCGCGCGGGAATTAAAAAGGAAAATATTTGCTTTGAAAAAATTTGCGATAACGCAAGAGAAACATACCACTGCAAAAAGGCTATCGACCTTGACGAACCGCTGTCGCAGGTATACGACTTATGGTGCGATATGCAGTCGGTCAGCACTAAATTTGAAACGGGCAATATGATTATATGCGGAACTGCCGTTGTATGCCTTATAACGGGGGATGAGGATAACAAAAGCGCATATTCCGAAAAGGCGATCGATTTTGAATACAGGTACCCCATAAAATGCAGCCCGGACTCACTGCGCAGCGAGCCCGAAATAGAAATACTTTCCTGCGGCTACACCATAACGGGCGCGCAGAATATAGAGCTTAGAATAGACATGGGAATAAACGCCGCAATATACGAATGTAGGAAAATGTCGCTTATAACCGATATTGAAATTGACGAAAACACGCCCGCGCAGCAAACCGCAAAATTCGCAATGACGATTTATTTCACAGGGGCGGGGGAATGTGTTTGGGATATTGCAAAGCAATATAACGCAAGCGTTAACGAAATAATGAAAATAAACGAGATTGAAAGCGAATGTCTGCCCGAGGGCAAAATGCTTTTGATACCCGCGCTTTAGAAATACTGCGAGATCCCCGCCGCCGAAAATCGGCGGCGGGGATCGGAATATGCAATTCTTGATTTAGTTTTATTATTGGAACTTGGTAAAGTAAGTTTCTATATCAAACGGTGCGAATATCATTTTATCGTAAGCTAATCTTGTCGGATGATGAGGATGCCCTGATTTTGTAAGCGACAGATAAACCCATTTACCCTTTTTATTACTGACTATCTTATTTATTTGCCCTAGTATTTCAATAAAATAATCGCGTTTAACGATATTTGTTCCCCATGCGGCAACAATTTCGGCACTCATGGGAATACTGTCGGCTATGTATTTCAGATTTTCGTCCGAAAGCTTTTTATTACACGATTTATCAAAATTGTTATCTATCTTAGTAGCTCTTAACGGATAAATATTCAGCATAATATACCCGTCGCATTTTCTTATTGCAGAAATGTGCTCAACAATTGATATTGTTGTATCATTTTTTTCCTTTGTTGCCGTACTTGGGTTTATTCCAAACACCAACAGCGGTTTGCTCACATATCTGCCCAAAGTAAATCGAGCTGTATTATCTTTATTTATCTTATAAGTTTCAAACATTTATAATATATCTCCAATAGATATTTTGCTTGTTACGCTTGTGTCAAATTACGCGCACACTCGGCCTCCCTTTAGGCAAGAGGGGGACATTTTTCCGACACTGCAAATCCCCACCGCACAGAATTGAACGGTGGGGATTTCAGAGATACTTTGTTACCTTAAAGTATTAAGGCTTTGCGTATCAAAATCAGTTCTTGCTGTCCTTTATAGCAGCCTGTGCAGAACGATACTCCGGTAGGACTTTTTGGACGACTGCACCATATCCGTCAAACTGCATGGCATATGATCCAAGCGATAACTTCCCGCCGTTTATGTCATTTACCATCAAGTTCGATGAGGCCGAAGCATACCGAAAAGCCATAGGCTGTTATCTCCGCAAAAACCAATGGGAAGATATAACCGTCGATGTGTACCTCTAACCTACATAGCCGTCTGCTTCACAGCAGGCGGCTAAATCTATGTAAAGGAGGAAACCCATATGGCGAATTGCAAAGTGATCGCGGTGACGAACCAAAAGGGCGGCGTGGGCAAAACCACGACCACCGCCAACCTCGGCATCGGGCTTGCCCAGCAAAACAAGCGTGTGCTGCTCATTGACGCAGACGCACAAGGCTCTTTGACCCTCTCCCTCGGCTACC
>CAJJPG010000057.1 GCA_905193585.1 uncultured Oscillospiraceae bacterium | reverse complement strand
AGCATTTCCTGCTCCTTGTGGGTTACAATAAAATATAGGTCTTCTTCGTCTCCGTTGAACGTTGCGATTACTTCCCTTAACAAATTACATATACCGCTTTAAGGCGTCTATAAGCTCGTTTTTATAATTTTTTATGTCATATACGTTTTGTATATCGTGGCGTACCGACTTTTTATCCTTGTCGGGTATTAGAATATATTTCAAAGTATCAGTAAACACAAAGCGACATATCCACTTGTTTCTGTTATCCTTGTAAAGAACGCTCATATATGATTCGGTATCGCGGTAGAATATATCACTCATAGGCGCAGTGTCTTTTAAAATATTTTTTACGATGAAATAACCCTCAAGCTCTTCGTCGGTAGTAATGATGTTTTTCTCGCGTTTTTGTTCTTCGGGAGCGGTTTCTTCGGTTTCGTCCGTTGCGTCGTTTTTATCCAATACGGTCTTGATTTTATCGTTCATTGTTTCCGTTATACACTGATTAAGCGACTTTTTAAGTATTGGGCGGAATTTATCGATTACATTCTGCGTTTTTACACCCGAATATATATCGTTTAAAAACAGCTTTGTAAAATCATCAGAGGGATTTTGCAATTGCTCTAAAAACAGATTTTTAAACGCGTTGACATACTTAAGTTCGGACGCAATGTCAAATATCGCGTCTATATCAAAAGACGATTTACAGAACTTCTTTAATTCTGCAACCTGCGGTTCTTTAACATCTAATATGTCGATAGTTAAAAATGGCTTTTCATCCATTTTGTTAGGCTCTTCAAGGTCGGTATAAAAGTTGTATATCTGACCATTCGTAAGTATTGCAAATTTCGCTTTGCTCGTCCCAAAATATCTGAACAACTGAGAATCGTGCTTTTGGAGTTTTTCGCCTATCCATTTAGCTTCGATTAGAATTATAGGCGACCCGTCTTTTAAAATCGCGTAATCTACTTTTTCGCCTTTTTTAATTCCTACATCGGCAGTAAACTCCGGGCAAAATTCGGTCGGGTTAAAAACATCATAGCCGAGCATGGCAAAGAACGGCATAATTATAGAGGTTTTTGTAGCCTCTTCGGTCTGTATGCCGTCTTTGATAGTTTCTACGCGCTTTGAAAATTGTTTTAATTCGTCGATAAAATCCATTTGACAAACTCCTTTATATAAATTTTATAATACAACCGTAATAAATTACAAATCTGTAGCCTCGGGCAACGCGGCTATCATCTTTTTAAACAACTCCAACTGTTCGTCGGTAAGGGCGCGCTCCTCGTATGAGCCGTCCCTGCCGGCGATTTTTATTGTGTTTATATGTTCACTCGGATCGCTTGTATTCGAACTGGTCTTGCCGAGCAAATAATCTACAGAGACATTAAAATAATCAGCTATACTCACCAAAATTTCTTTTCTCGGTGTGTAACCGTTGTTTTTCCAATTGGTAATGCTCGATTTATTAAATCCTATTTCTTGAGCGGCTCGCGAGGGGCTTATGCTGTTTCTTTTGCACAACGCAATATATTTGTCATAAAACACAAAAAATCACTTCTTCATTTGTTTAATAGGCAGAAACGTTGATTAACATAAACTTTTCTGTTGACAAGTTCAACAACGACTACGCCCAACGCACAAACCGGAGACTTGTTGCGATTAGCAGTTTCAAAGTCAAATGCTAAGAAATCCATTATACTTCCTCTGTTTCTATTTGTTTTTTATAAATCCGTAGCTTCGGGTAATGCGGCTATCATCTTTTTAAACAACTCCAATTGCTCGTCGGTAAGGGCACGCTCCTCGTATGAGCCGTCCCTGCCGGCGATTTTTATTGTGTTTATATGTTCAGATTTTAATGTTTTAATTGTTTCTGTCGGAGCGGCGCTGGTTGCAGAAACAAGTTCTTGAACGTCGACACCGAAGTATTGCGCTATTTTAACCAAAGTTTTGCTTTGCGGTGTAAACCCCGATTTTTTCCACTTGCTTATGCTCGTCCTATCAAATCCGATTTCATTTGCCGCCCTATTGGGTGTAATTCCCTTTTGAGCGCATAATGCGATGAATTTATCATAAAACACAAAAATCACCTCGTAAATTGTAAAAAGCGCCGAAGTTGAATAAATTCATCACATGTCAGTTGACTTGTTGAATTTGTTCTGCTATAATGCAGATATGACGAATAAGTTCAACACAAACCGAAAGCGCTGAATTTCCGTTAACATATCATCCTATGGGCAATTATAGCACTTTTGTTGAACATTGTAAACATTTATTTAAAAGGAGGTATTATGTTGAATAGTTGGATAGCAGATGCAGTCGGAAAAGCCTTCGCAAACAATATAAGCCACAAAGAAATTGCCGCAAAAGCCGGATACAATCCACGATATTTATCTGCAATACTAAATCAAAAACGAAATCCCGCCAACGCCGAAACCCGAATTATGACGGCAATATCCGATATAATCCGGGAGCGGGAAAGCAAAAATAATGCGTAATTTGGAATGCGAAATGCGGAATTAAAGGTGGTGAGAATATGCCTAAAACAAGAAGCTATAACGTGCAGGCCGAAACGATGTCAAGAATGATTGCTGTAGCATTAGCCGAAAAAGACTGGACGCAGGCGCATCTTGCAAATTTATGTAATTTCAGTGAAAGCCAAATGAGCATAATTATTAAGCGACCCGACAGATGTAATTTTTCGACATTGCTCATAGTGTTCAAAAAATTAGGCATAAAAAATATCCCGATATGCCAGCCGTGAGAAAGCACATATCGGGAATTACCAAAGACATTAAAAATATGTCCGGATTTATTTTAACACGGCGAATCCGAATTGTCAAGATTTAGAAAGGAAAGATATAACATTATGGTGAGTATGGAGCGCATGCACAAAAGCGCATTTTGCAGAAGAGAATTGACAGCACTTTTAAAGGTTATAGACCGTAATATTGAAAGGGCGGAGTATGAGCCGTGCGACAACGGCGAGGAATATGTGCATATTCTTTACGCCACAACAGGCGGGGTAACAACCGTTTGCGTAACAGCGGACAGTTTACTTGCCCTGGCGCGTGATGTTTTAAAGAAATTGGATTGAACAGAAAGGAAAACAAATATGACATATGAACGCTATATCATAAACGAATGCGAAATTGAACTTCTCAACCGTTATGAAGGGATAATGAAGCAAAGGAAAGATCCTTACAGATACGATACATTTTCGAGGGAAACGCTTGCTGAATTTTGCCGAATGAAAGACCGCTCAAATGATATGTTTTACAGAAGATACGAAGGTGCAAAGGAAGTTATAGACCTTATAGCACGACAAGTCGGAATCAACCCCGAAAACAGTGGCTTCTGGCTTTACGCTCCGGATGTCGAGGGCACTTCGCCTATTTCGAAGAAAATAGAAGAATGGGTTAGCAAGAGCGGAGACAAAGCAAAGCTTAAAAAACGTTTGCAGCAGCTTGAACAGGAAAACGCCATTCTTCGCTCACTTATTCAAAAATGAAAAGGAGAAATGAAATATGTATTTAGACGAAACAACGACAAAGCTGCTGGTATTTCTTGCGGCAGCTTTAATAATGATAATTTTTGCAGAGCTTGCATTTCTTTATGAAACGAGCAAAGAGTGTAAGGAGCTACGGCAGGAAAACCTCAAATTATCACATAAGAAAAGCGACATTCGCCGCAGCATAGCCACAGCAAACGCCGCAATAGAGAAAAACCGCCACGAAACATACCGCGCAGCATTTGAACGGAATATGAAACGTAACACCACTGACCCTGCAAGGCACGTGAAGGAGGATATAACAGAATGATTTTCACTTCAAACAGAGACGCTTTAATTGAGGCGCTTGTTCTTGCGAGCAAGGCAACCTCGCCAAAGCAAATGGCAATTCTCGGCAACGTATACATAACTCCCCGAAAAGGCACGGTCGAAATATTGGGCTATAACCTTTCGACGGCAGCTTTTACCTCGGTGCCCGCCGCAATAGAAAAACCGAACGCCGCCTGCATACCGGGCGCGGCTGTGGCGTCGTTTTTGGAAAAGTGCAGCGACCCTGCCGTGACTGTTATTGCAGAAGACAACAAGCTGACAATAAAATGCGGGCGCGCAAAAACAAGCTTTGTTTGCGCAGACCCGACAGAATACCCGCAGATTGAACGCCTGGGCGCTGACGCATCATCCACAACTATAAACACAGATGAATTTTTCGCGGCGGTAAAGTCGGCATTATACGCCGGTTGCCGAAACGTCTTTTTTCAATCGTTGCGGCACGGTAGCCGTCACAGGCGGTTATAGTCAGCTTTTTGTTGCTTATCTCAATATTAGGGCATTGCAGTGCCGGTTTAACCGAACGTTCGGCACGGGCGTATAATGCCGACGCTCGACCCATTTTTGGATATGACGGTAATGCACTTTATGAAGCACGGTTTCAGGTATATGGGGCGCATTGTGGTTTTAACCGACGTTGTAAGGGAAAACAATCAAACATACCGCCTCGGGTGGTCTGAACAGTGCAAGGACGGCTCGAAGATGGGTGTAGGCTGCCCCGAATATGTTTTGCTTTTCAGAAAGCTGCCGACAGATACCACCAAAGCATATGCGGACAACCCTGTGAGCAAATCAAAGGAAGAATATACCCGGGCACAGTGGCAGCTCGACGCTAACGCTTTTTACCGTTCGAGCGGCAACAGATTTTTAAGTAAGGATGAAATTAAAAATCTTTCCATTTCTCAGTTGCAAAAGGCTTACAAGAAATTTTCCGTTTCTCACGTATACGATTACGAAGAACACGTTGAGCAGGCAAAGCAGCTCGATAAGGACGGCAGACTGCCGGCAACCTTTGCGCTTATGCCGCCCGCTTCCTGGTCGGATAAGGTGCGGGATGATATAAACCGAATGAAGACCCTTAACACAACACAATCGCACCGGCAGCAGGTTTTACACGTTTGCCCCTTGCAGATAGATATAGTAGAGCGGATTATAAACCGATACTCAAACCCCGGCGAGCTTGTGCTTGACCCGTTCGGCGGGCTTATGACGGTGCCGCTCACGGCAATTAAGCTTGGGCGAAAGGGTTACGGCATAGAGCTCAACCCCGATTATTTCCGCGACGGCGTGGGCTACCTTAAGCAATACGAAGAAACAAACGAGCAAATGACTATGTTTGATTTTGATATAAGAGAGGGAGCATAACGATATGAACGATTTACTTATACATAATGTTGAAGAAAAGCTGGACAAGGAATCAGCCGGCATAACCGGCGACAAAGAAAAGGCAATGATGTCGGCGGTAAAATCCGCCCTGGTAAGCTTTTGCAAACAAGAGAGCGAATTTGCCCTGGCGATAATTGAAAGCAAGCAAAGCTTTAAGGAATGTATGACCGCCGTCGCAAAGGATTGCAGCAACAGCATAAGCGATTTGGAAGCCTACCGCCGGGCGGTGCAGTTTTATTTCCCCGGTGCGGATATTGAATTTAAAATGACAATAGATCTATGTGCTTCTGTTAAAGGCAAGGAAAAAGAACCTGTAAGCATTTCGCTTATGGATCTTTTGTAAGGCGGGTGTATGAATATGAAATCACCCGAATTTGAAGAGCTTACCGAAAGAGATACAGAGCTTATAGAGAACCTTTTCCCTCATTATCTGTTTTATGATACCCTGCTGAACGGCGACCGCGAATTTCAGTGTTCGCACTGTCGGCAGCGCTTTATAAAATCGCACATTGCACGCACGAGCAGTTATGAGGACAGAGAACTTATGCACGTCCGGCACGGAGATTTAAGATGCTGCCCACTTTGCGGCGCCGTTACGACCGTTAAAAACCTCGGCAAATCAAAGCAGCGTAAAAACCTATGGTGCAGAGAAAAGGTTGTTGTAATTCATGCGGTAAATCACGACCGTGTAGAAGCAAGGTGCTATTTTGCCGAAAAGGATTATGAATACAGTCCCGCTCCGAAAACAGAGCTCATAGAAAAAAGCCGTTATCTTCTGACCCCGGGCGAAGCGATAAGATTTAAAGCCGGATATGGCAACTGTTTTTACAGCGCGGAAACTATTGGTGAACCATTCCCGAACACTTCAATGTTTTACGGCACAGACGAGTGGTATACGATTTTCGGGCTCAACAGGTTAGAAAACACTTTTTTGAAATACAATCAGCTTGACAGCTTCATATCCTACGACGCGCAGCATTTTTGCGGCTGTGTATATAACGGTCCGATGTTGACATATCTTTCATACTTCGCAATGTACCCGCAGCTTGAAATGCTGCAAAAATTAGGACATTGTGATGTTGTGCGGGAGCTTATAAACCTGGGTAAAAAATCTTTTCCTTATACGAATTGGAAAGCAAAGAATATAACCGATTTTTTTAAAATGAGCAAGCAGGAATACAACGCCTTTAAAGAAAACGGCGGCACGCTCGGACTTTTGCGTGCGGCGCACAGCATTCGCTTCGGTGAAGAACGGCTTGACTTTGCAAAAGCAAAAAAATGTCTTGACGAAATCGGAAACGAGTATAATATCAAACGCTTTGCGGACGCGGTGAAAAAAGCCGGCATTTCGTTTGATGAAGCTTTTAAATATGCGCTTAAAAATAAAGATTACTCCGAATACACGGATTACCTGCAAATGGCGGATGCTCTCGGCTACGATTTAAAAGTTCACAATGTGGCTTTTCCGAAAAATCTTAAGGAAGCGCACGATAACGCAGCAGCAGCCGAACGCGTTATGCTCGAAGAAAAGAGAGCGGCGGAGAACAGAAAAAAGGAAATCGCCGCTGAAAAATACCTTAAAAAATACGAAAAGCAATACAGCTTTACCGACGGCACATATTCGATTATTATTCCTCACACAATTAAAGAAATTGTGGACGAGGGCAAGGCGATGAAGCATTGCGTGGGCGGGTACGCCGGCAGACATATGGAGGGAACGCTCGCAATTCTGTTTTTACGGTTAACTGCGGAGCCGAATAAATCGCTTTACACAATTGAAATGCATGACAAAGCCTTAACGCAGGTGCAGGGTTACAATAACCGGACGCCGCTTACGCCCGAGGCAAAAGCCTTTTTTGATATGTGGCTTGCCTGGGTAAACGGCGGCAGTAAAAGAACAAAATCGGGCGAACCGATATCAGCACCGAAAACCACAGCCAAAACAGCTTAAAGGAGCAAATATATATGAATGAAATAACAAAAACGAATAAAGATAAAGCTTATGAATTAAACAGCAGAATATTAGCCTGCGCCAACGCGGCATATTCAAGCCTTATGGAATCGGCAAAGCTTTTAAAGGAAATGAGAGACACGAAGCTGTATATCGAAATGGGCTACGAAAATTTTGAAGATTATACCGTAGCCGAGCTTGGCATCCACGAAAGGCAGGCATATACATATATAAAGCCGTATGAGGAACTCGGGGAGCGATTTTTGCAGTCAAATGCAAACCTCGGCATAACAAAGCTAGCTCTTATAGCTCAACTGCCGTCCGTCGACCGTGAGGAATTTGTTGAGAACAACAATCTCGCCGGTATGACTGTCGAGCAGGTAAGACAGCTTGTTAAGGATAACGACGCCAAAGGCGAACAGTTGGATATGCTTGCTGACGAGCGCGACGCCGCCAAGGAAGAGCGCGACGAAGCTATACAGGACGCCGAAAAAGCCGAAAAGCGTATAGCCGAGCTTGAAAAAGAGCTTGAAGCCGAGAGAAACAAGCCCGTACCCGTAGCCGTTGCCGAGCCCGACCCCGCCGAAATGCAGAAAATAAAGGACAAAGCTGCCGAAAGCGCCAAAAAGGCAGCGGATAAGAAATTGACAGCCGCTAAAAAAGAGCTTGAAGAAAAGCATAAAAAGGAGCTTGCCGAAGCTGCCGAAAAAGCAAAAGCCGACACCGAAAAAACTCTTTCCGAATACAAACAGAAGCTTGCCGATATAGACGGCGAAAAAGCCAAAGCTTTAGAACGGGCAAAGCAGCTTGAAAAGCAGCTTGCGGTCTCATCCTCGGCGGAAACGGTCAAATTTAAGTTTTATTTCGACGCGCTCGACGGGGACTTCAAAAAGATAACCGAAAGCCTTAAAAAGCAGTTTGAAGAAAACCCCGAAACTGCCGCAAAGTTTAAAAACGCCTGTTACGGCGCATTGGATATTATGAAAAAACGGCTTGACGAAATCGGAAAATAATTCAGAATTCGGAATGCGTAATTCGGAATTAAGGGAGAGGTTTATATGATGAATTTTACAATCGGACTAATAATCGGCGCGATAGTCGGCTACGGCGTATGCGCAATACTGAGCGCTAACGGGAGGGATTGAATATGAAACCAATATATGAGCCGAAAGGCAAAGCAAAAGAATACGGCGACTATGCGCTGAATATCTACACGGGCTGTCCACACCGCTGTTTTTACTGTTTCGCACCAAATGTACTGCATAAGGACCGAGAGGTTTTTCACACAAATGTAGAGCCAAGGACCGATATAGTCAAAGCAACAAAGCAACAGCTTGAAAAAGAGAAGATAACCGGAAAACTTATTCATCTCTGCTTTACCTGCGACCCTTATCCGACCGGCTACGATACAACGCCTACGAGGGAAATAATCAAGGCTATTAAGGAAAGTGGAAACAATGTGCAGATACTCACCAAAGGCGACGGGAGCAGAGATTTTGATTTGCTCGACGAGAACGATTGGTACGGCATTACACTTGACGGCGTCTGCGACGGTCAATTCCGACTGTGGGAAGAGAGAATTGATTCTCTTATGAAAGCGCATGAGCGAGGGATAAAGACTTGGATTTCATTTGAGCCTGTGACAGATGAAACGATGTTTTTAATCGAATTGTCTGCGGCGGTATGGGCAGACAAGGTAAAAATCGGAAAACTGAACTACCACAAGTCGGATATAAATTGGGCGGAATTCGGGAGAAATGCCGAGGCGATTTGCAAAAAAATCGGCGTTGACTATTACATCAAAGAAAGCTTGCGAGCAGAAATGGAGAGATAAGTATGACAAACTATGAGCGTATAAAGGCAATGAGCGTTGAGGAAATGGCGGAGTTTTTAGAGGACAACTGTTTATGTTGCTCTTGCACATTTAATGATTGCGTGGAAAATGACGAACTATGTTGTTTAGAGGGCACAAAGCGATGGCTTAATTCGGAAGCGAAAAAATCGAAATTCGACGAAAGCATATCGGATATCCCCAATCCTGTTGATGTGCGGGAGGCCGTGGGCTGCAGGCACTGCAAGCTGCTTAACAAGTCAGGCTACGCTAATTCGAAAGTGCTTGATTATTTACCGCACATAGTTGAGTGTTTACAAAAAAAATTGTAACAAGTGTGCGATAGGCGGTTCTTGTAAGGAACGCCGAAAAATGGAGTTTTGCGAAACACTTTATTCTTCGCTTGCAGAGTTTATCGAATTTGTCTCAAGACGGCAGTAAGTATTATTGTGGAGGTAGAAAAATGACCGAAAAACAATACAAACAATATGAAGAAATAAAAAAAGAAATTGATAACTTGGAAGTATTTCTATTTTCCTGCGGCGTAAAATACCGAAAAACCACTGGCAGATTTCCTACGAAACTTATAAGGCGCGGTGAAAAAGTTAAGATGTACAACGGTTGCAATTGTCGCGAATGCGATATTTCGCCGACACTGCAAAAGCGTATTATTGCCACCATAGAGCAATATTTAGATGAAAAACACGAAGAGCTTAATCAGATATGAGGTGTGAGTATATGACCGATAAGAAATTTACGGATGAGGAAATTATAAAGGCATTAGAGTGCCATATAAACGCAGAGGATTGTGTAAGTTGCGAAGTGTTCGATTGGTGTGAAGAAATTCTTCTTACCGAATTGGTTCTTGACCTTATCAACCGCCAAAAGGCGGAGATTGAAAGGTTGAAAGAATGCCCGAAATGTGTTTATGAGTATGACGGCGAAGTGATGGAATACTGCGTACAATCGCCTTGTTCAAACTTCAAAACCGTTGAGCAAGTCAAAGCCGAAGCATGCAAAAATTTCTCGCAAAAGCTGATAAAAAGCAGCCGTCTGATTGCTTACGCAAACGGGTTTGATATAAAGGCCGTAGTGGATGTTGAAGAAATAGTGAAAATTCTTAAAGAAACGGTAGGCGAGGAACCGTGACCCCACCCTGCAATAACTGCTCCGACCGACATATCGGCTGCCACGGGGAATGTAAAAGATACCGCGAATATAAATCAGAGCGAGACAGGCTCTTAGCCGAGCAGCATAAAAACTCACAGGTAAATCAGGACATAGAACGGACGAGGGATAATTTCTTTAAACAAAGAGGGAGGGGAAAGTGATGGTAAATAAAGCAACACAAATCTCTTCGGGAGCGGCGCGGCGTAAGCCTATACCGCACGAAGCAAACGAGCAGGAGGCGCTTTTCGATTGGGCGCGGCTTATGCGCGGCAAATATCCCGAGCTTGACCTGCTCTACCACATACCGAACGGCGGAAGCAGAAACAGGCTTGAAGCCGCAAACCTTAAACGTCAGGGTGTAAAGGCGGGCGTGCCGGACCTGTGCCTGCCGGTTACGCGCGGAAGATACCACGGCTTATACATAGAAATGAAATACGGTAAAAACAAGACTTCCGAAGAACAGAACAAATGGCTTGACGCGCTGGCGTGGCAGGGCTACGCGGTTGCGGTATGCTACGGATGGGAAAAGGCGCAGGAGCTTATAGTCAAATATCTTAGTCTTAAAGGAGACATAAAAGTATGAAAAACGCATTTTGTAAATTCTGCGGGCAGATATCCGCAAACGAATACCCGGACAAAACAACCGAAAAAGAGCTTTCCGAGCTCGGCACTATGGATTGCAAATGTTATGAGGCACAGCAATACCAAAAAAGAAAGCTGCAAGCCGAAAAAGCAAAGCTTGAGCTTAAAGCGGTGTGCTGCGCGCCGGATGAAAACCACAACATAGCCGCGTGCGACGAAAACATACTGCCGATACTCGAAAGTGCCGTTGATCTTATGAGCGAGCAGAAGATATATAAAATATCTCTCGGTGTAGCCTCGGGCGGCGTTGTGGATATAAAAGCCACCTCGTCCGGTAAGATATCCATTGAACGCCGCGTGGCTCTTAAACAGAAGCGGGAAATAGAATAATGGACATTAACCAAGCCTTAACCGCGCAGCGACTGAAACGCCCCGTTATTTTAAACGTCCCGCTGCTCGGAGATATTGAGTATGAACGCATATTAAGTATTCACAGTCATTTACCGAAATACAAAATAAACACCGCAGTTGCAATACTTAAAGATAAATGCGGGCACAGCGTGACTGCGGCGGGTCTCGATAAAATAAGACTGAAAGAACCCATAAAAACAACCGACCTGCCGAAAATTTGATTTTGCAGTCAACTGCAACTCTATATACATATATATAATATACCTTAAAAAAGAAAGTCCCTCTCGGCGGCAACCGAGAGGGACAGCAG
>CAJJPG010000056.1 GCA_905193585.1 uncultured Oscillospiraceae bacterium | reverse complement strand
AAATAAAATCCTGAATAAAGGGCGCGTATCTTTCAAAAACATTCATTGCGTTATCCCTCAAAGCTCAAATTCGGCAAATTCGGCGGCTACCTCGCCCTGCGGCTCGGGCTTTGCAAAGCTGAACCCGTCTGAAGACAAAAGCGTTTTTATATCCGTTCCCGGGTTTTGGTGAATGATATTCAAAAGCTCAATATAATCGCGTATTACTTCGCGCGGAGTTATGGCGCTGTCCGCCCCAATGCGGGAAAATTCCAGCTTTATAAACTCAATCATATCGTTTTCGGTAACATCGGGCGTGTATTCATAAAGCACGGCGTGTATTTCGGTAAGTTTCTCTATAAGCACCAGTAATTCTTCATATGTCAGCGGTGCCAGCTTTATAACGGGGGCAGACATATCTTTCAGCTTCCCTTTGCCGAACCGCCCCTCTGTCAGGCGGGATTTCAGCGCCTCGTAGCTGTAGACACCGCGCCGCGTATCCTCAATGCACTGCGGCGTGCCGCTCATTATAATGCCCATATACTGCGCCTTTCCCTGCATTGTGTCGTTATACATTGTGAGTATTTTTTCGTAGTTATACTGTCGCGTTATGCTGTTGGGTATCTTGTAAATATTAACAAGCTCGTCTATAAGTATCAAAAGCCCCGAATAGCCCGCTTTTTTAAGGAAAAGCGCAAAAAGCTTTATATACTCGTACCAGTCGTCGTCGGTTATAATTATGTTTACGCCAAGCTCCGCCTTAGCCTCGGTTTTGGTGGTGTACTCGCCCCTGAACCATTTTACGACGCGCGCCTTGCTTTCGTCGTCGCCGTTTAAATACGCCTTGTAATAAACCGTTAAAATCCGCGCAAAATCGAAGCCGTGCACCATCTCGCTAAGGGATGATATTACGTCGCTTATCTTACGTTCTGTAAGCGCGGGTATTCGGCTGTCCACAATCGTGAGGGAGTTTTCGTTCATTACCTCGGTTTGCAGCCCGCTTATCCAGCGGTCTAAAATAAGGGTAAGTGCGCCGCCTTCGGGGCGGGTCTTGGTGGACATATTGCGTATAAGTTCCTTATAGGTTGCAAGCCCCTGACCGCGCGTTCCTTGGAGCCTGCGCTCGGGGGATAAATCCGCGTCAGCCACCACCATATTTTTATCCATAGCGTAGTTGCGCACGGTCTGCAAAAGAAAGCTCTTGCCGCTGCCGTATTTACCCACAATAAAGCGGAAAGCCGCGCCTCCCTCGCCTATAATTTCAATGTCGTTTAAAAATGCGTCAATCTCGCTTTCTCTGCCCACGGTAATGTATGGCAGCCCTATTCTCGGCACAACGCCGCCTTTAAGCGAATTTATTATTACCGAGGCTATGCGCTTGGGTATTTTCATATATTAAACATTCCTTTCAAATCTTCCTTGTAGTCCTCAATTATTTCGGGGGTATCGCCGTTAAAAATTATAACCGTATCGCCAAATTCGTCAAACAGCCGCTCGTTTATTTCGTCTATTGCCACCGTCAGCATTATTCCGCTGCCGCGCGCCGCCTTTTCGGGGTCTGCACCGTTAAGCAATGCCTTTAAAACCTTTAAATACGGTTCGTCTGCGGTTTTTTCCGCTAACGGCTGCTCTGTTTCGGGTGTGATTTGCTCTGTCGGTTCTTCTTCGTCCACAATCAGTTTATCGCGGGTAATATCGGCGGTATCTCGTATGCTTTGCAGCTTTGAAACATCAATTTCAATTTTCGGTGCAGCCGCTTTGCGCTCTTCGGTGAAAACCAAATCTACCGTTTTATTTATAATTCGTTCTGTATCGCGTGAAAGCTCGGGTGACTTTATCAGCGGCCTAAACCCGAATTTCAGCCGCAGGGCGCTGTCTATCCCCTTTAATATTGAGCCTACCTTGCCCGCTTTATCCTTTTGCGGGTAAAAGCGCTCTATGCTCCACCTGTTATCGCGGCATATATAGCGGTATATCCCGTTTATTTCGTAAACGCAGTCGGGGTGCGGCTCTTTTTCATAAAACACGGCTTGGTCGAATATAAAGTGCGGTTCGTGAAGACTTTTGCCGAAAAGCTTTTCGTAAATATTGCCGTTTTCAAAAGTACTATAGTATTCACGCAGCATTCCGAAAGCATTGTAAACCGCAGCAGCCGTTCTTTCGGGGAACCTTTTATAAAACGCCGCGCCGCTTATTTTATATGATGAAAAGCACTCAACTGCGCTGAGCGCTTCTGCGGGCGTGTTTTTTTCATAATCCATAAGGCGCAGCAGCGCGCCGTCATTTTTTAAAAATTCAGAGCCGCGCAAAAGCCGCGGGTCAAGGTTATAATACGCCGCGAAATCAATAAGCCACTTTGAAACCGTGCTTTGCACCCGCTTATCGTACTCCGAATAAATTTCGGCAAAATTTTTAAGTTTTAAAAAAGCGTCCTCGGGGTCCGTTACTCCTATAAGGTTTAAAAGCTCGTAAAGATACACATACACAAAGGAAATGCAGGTTTTTTCAATTTTGCCTTTTCGCACGGCGGCACGCCACGAAAAGTAGCCCCGCAGCTGCAAATTGCTCATTTCGCGGTAGGTCGGGAACGAGCGCAGGAACTGACCGTGATATTCAAAATCATCGGTAAAATTTTCCATAAACCTTGCCTGGCGGTAAAATATTTCGGACGCAGGTGCGAAAATGGAATTTCTTTGCAGCGCAATTTTACGCATTTCGGTGTATTCAGGCGGCGTGTAGCTTTTCATTTGCGCGGCGGTAAATATAAGGGGCTGGTCGCTGTAAACCTTTTCGCCCGATAGCTTTTTGCTTTCAAGCACCGCCTTTATAAGCTCGTCCGCTTTTGACATTCCGCCGCCCCCTCTTAATGTATTTAATATATTATACCAAACTTTTGTTCGGCTTGCAATAGTTGACATTTATATTTAGATGTTAGATATTATAGAAGTTAGACATTAGACAAGTACCCCTCAGTCGCCTACGGCGCCAGCTCCCCTTTATTTTGACTTACGTCAAAAAGAAGAGAGCCAAAAAGCCTCTCATGTGTAAGGGGAGGTGTCATGCGTAAGCTATGACGGAGGGGTTGTTACAGACTGAAAAATACCATCAACAATCTAATTTTTTTAACCGTTATACCTAATATCTAACGCCCGATTTTTGCCATTTATTTAAAATATTTTCCCGGCGATACCCCCGTAGCACGCTTAAAAGCGACGTGAAAATATGATGTGCTTGAAAAACCGAGACTTTCGCTTACCTCAGCAATGCTTTTGCCGTCACCCAGCAGCTTTACCGCCATACGCATGCGTATTGAGTTGTGGTACTCAATTACTCCTTTATCACAAAACATTTTAAAAATGCGTTTAAGGCTGCTAACGCTCAAATTACAGGCGCGCGCCGTTTCTTCAACCGTAATGCTGCGGCAGCAGGCGTTTTCAAGATAATTTACAATCTGTCTGTAAATTGCGGCATAGTGTGAATCATCGCGGTATGCCGTCTCCTTTTCACCGCGCAGCTTCAGCAAAAAGTCTTCAAGCATTACCGCCGCTAAGTTGCTTTGCCAGGCGTATTCCTTCATTTTATTATTGTCATAAAGCTCAATAGCCCTGCGGCAGGCGGCGCCGATTTCCGCAAATTCTTCAAGCATAAGGTCGTTAAGCGTAAAAAGCCGGTCGCGGAAATAATCCATTCCATCGCTTTCCGATTCAAAGGATATTATAAAAAGCCGCGGTGCGGTGCCCTCTGCCGACCACACTCTGTGAAACTCCATAGGCTTATGAAAAAGCAGATCGCCCTTTTTAAGATTATAAACCCGTTCGTCGGCGGTAGCCATAGCCGCGCCCTCGGCAACGCAGACTATCTCCCAGAAATTGTGCATTTCCCCCGGAAAATAAAAATCCCGCGGGCGCACCGCGTCAATAGCGGTTATAACCGACTCAATCAGAATTTTGCGCTGTGTTTTGTGAAATTCAAATTTTTGTATCATATTCTCACCGTTTGACCGATTTTAAACTAAATTCATGAAATTACAATAACAATTATAACATCAGACAAACATTATTGCAACAAAAAAACCGCACCGAAAAATCGGCGCGGTTTTCTGCGTTTTCTTTAGCTGTTTGAAGCGGTAGGTTCTTTTATCTTCTTAACCTTAAACTGCTTTACTGCGTAATTGTTAACCTTGCAGTCCATCTTATTTGCGTAATCCGTAATTTCCTTATCAAAATCATCATCAGCTATAATGTGGCGTGTTGCGAGGTCAAGCGTATCAATGTAATAATCGTCCGCCTTAATATCCTGCTTTACCGCAAGTATCAAACCCGCATCGTCGGCAAGCTCTATAAGTTTTACTTCGCCTGTTGCCATAGCTTTTACGGTATCGTACTGATCCGATTCATAAGAAGTATCCTTGGCACCTAAAACGCTGGCGTACTTATCCTTGGGCTGCTTTTCCTCGGTTGAACTGCTCGAACTGTCGTCAGACGAACCGTTTTCTTCCTTATAAACCGCCTCAAAGGTCTTTTTGCCGCTCTTTATATCTTCAAGATAAGTATTGAATTTATTTTTAATCTTGGTCTTTTCATCATCAGTCTTGCCCGAGAAGCTGCCCTGAAGCAGATCAGCAATGACGAAATTATCGTACAGCTTTGTTTTAACCTCGTCGGCGGCAATTTCCTTTGTACCGCCCTTGGAATAGAGGTGTTCAAAGTAAACGCTTGAATAATATGAATCAAGCATGTACTGCTTATATGTGTTCTTTCCTACGCCGTTCGGCTCAAAGTAAGAGGAATAGCCGTAATTAGTCCAATAATAATTTGCATATGTTTCGGCGTTTGTTTTGTACTCTTCGGATATTTCGAGTTTGTTTTCTTCGCAAAGAGTTTTATAAGCGGCGATTTTTTTAAGATTTTCAAGCGCGGTATCCTCTACCCACTTGACAAAATCTTTATTATCAACCTTTTTTGAATAATAATCGATATCGGTTGTGGATTTGCTGTCCGACAGGCTTTCTTTAACTTTCGACTTTGCCTCGGAGTCGGCGTTTATAAGCGCGCACATATAATAAGCCGAGGTAAATTTAACCTTGCCCACGGTTACCGCGTTCTCGTCCTTTTTATGGCAAGCGGTAAAGCTGAGCGCCATTACCGAAACCAAAGCCGCGGCAATAATTCTTTTAATGCTTTTCATTTTCCTATTCCTCCATAAAGAGTTAAAATACATATTAAACTAATTATATACCAAACGAATTCAAATGTCTACAAAAAAATGTAAACTTTTACACCGAATATCTTAACTCTCACTTTCGGCGGCTTCTTTTGCCATAATCGGAATATCGCCCACGCCGTTTAAAACAATGCTCGGACGGTACGCGTAGGTGGTGAGCGTTTCAGGGGTTGAAACCCCCGAAAGAACCAATACCGTGGACATGCCGCTTTCCATTCCCGAAATTACATCGGTATCCATGCGGTCACCCACCATTACCGCCTCGGCAGAATGACAGTGAAGCATACGCAGACCCGTGCGCATCATAAGCGGGTTGGGTTTTCCGCAGAAATAGGCTTTGGTGCCGGTTGCCATTTCAATGGGTGAAATAAGGGCGCGGCAGGCGGGGGCAATGCCGTCCTCAATCGGTCCCGAAACGTCCGAATTGGCGCCTATCAGCTTAGCGCCCGCCATAACAAGATTTGTAGCCTTGGTTAAAGTATCAAGCGAATAGGAGCGCCCCTCGCCCACAACAACGTAATCGGGATTAACGTCGTTCATTGTTATGCCTGCGTCATACAGGGCGTTTAAAAGCCCCGCCTCGCCAATAGCGAATACAGAGCACCCGGGCGCCTGGTCACGCAGGAATGCCGCGGTTGCCAAAGCGCTTGTGTAAAAATGCTCTTCGGGTACGTCAAGCCCCATGCGAGCCAGCTTCTGATTAAGCTCGCGCGGCGTATACCCGCTGTTGTTGGTAAGGAAAAGGTATTCCTTTTCTTCATCATGCAGCCACTTAATAAACTCGGCGACACCCGGCAGTATCCGGTTGCCGTGGTATATAACGCCGTCCATATCGCAAATAAAGCCCTTTTTCTCGTTAAAATCAATTTTGCGGGACATATCCATAATATATAAAGCCTCTTTTCAACATCTTTTTTAACCGAAAACGCAAAATACCTGTTTTCGTTCGGGTTATTAACATTATATCATTTACAAATGAAAAATACCAGTTGTTTCTTTGTTAAATTTACGTTATTTCTTTTATAAACCGTGCCCGTCCCGTAAGGGGCAGGCACATAATCAATTTTTAACTATACTGTTGTAAACCTCGTCAAACTGCGCCTTGCTGCCGAGCGCCGCAACCGTATTGCTGCTTATCTGCTCCCGGGCGTCGTTCAGTGAAGAAATAAGCGCGTCAACCTCGCCTACAAATTCATCCGTAGTTCTTACAATGTTCTTTTTAAGTTCGTCAAGCGAGGCGTGCGCCTCTTCAAGCGTTGATAAATTCTTCTGAACCTGCGCCGCGGCAAGACCCGCGTTTTTCTCGGAATTTGCCATTATAGCCCTCGCGTTTGCCTGCGCCACAAGGTATAGCTTGCCTATGTTTTCGGAAAGCCTGCCTATTTCCTCATACTTTTCGTTAAATTCCTCGAGTTTTTTTGAAATTGTTTCCTTTTCCTCATTGAGCTTGCGGTAATTATCGTTTGAAAGCTCCAGCTCGGACGACAGCTTTTCAACCTGCTCCGATAAATCCTTTTCGCGCTCTGTAAAGCTTTTCTGCGATTTTTCTATGTACGCCATAACGTCCTCGCAATTGAACCCGAAAAAGCTTTTTCTAAATCCTGCCGACATTAAAAATTCCTCCCAAACCGCATAAATCGGTTTATACTATTATACTGATTTCTATATTAAAATACAAGCCTTTATTTGAAAACGACCGATTTTTTTGCGGGACGGCAGAGATAAACCGTCACCCCATCCTTTTCAAGCAATGCTTTGGCTTTATCCGCTTTTTCCATATCGGCAAACATCGCGAACCTTGCGGGACCGCTGCCCGAAAGCGCAACCGCGTCCGCACCGTATTTATACAGCTTTTCGGTTATTTTTTCACCGTTCCAAAGCACCGAAAACGAATTCCCGAGCGCCTGCGTAAGCTCCGCGTAGCTGCCGCCGCTTATTGCCCGCACGGTTTTTTCAATATCGGGTTTCGGGTAATTAAGGCGGTCAAGCCTTGCAAACATTTCGCCCGTTGAGGGCTTTTCACCCGCAAGCACTATTAAAAAGGTGCATTCTGGCATATGCGGCAGCGGGGTCAATATTTCCCCTATTCCCCTTGCGCGCTGAGTCCCTCCGTCAATTAAAAAAGGCACGTCCGCCCCGAGGGTTACCGCAATTTTGCAAAGTTCGGCGCTTGAAAGACCTGTGTTAAAAAGAGCGTTAAGCCCTGTCAGCACTCCCGCCGCGTCGGCGCTGCCACCGCCCAGCCCCGCAGACGATGGTATTGATTTTTCTATTTTAATTTCCGCCGCGGGCGCTGTGTGCGCCGCCTCAAAAAAGCGCCGCGCCGCCTTGCAGGCAATATTTTCTTCCCCGCCGAATTTATTACATTCAAACTTAAAAACGGGGCTTTTTTTTATAAAAATACCGTCGCTTATATCAACCGTCTGCATTACGGTGTCTAAATCATGGTAGCCGTCGGGTCTTTTTCCCACAACCGCAAGCGACAGATTGATTTTTGCGTTTACCGCAAATTTTACACTTTCCATACTCTTCCTCTTTAATGCCACACGCCCATTGTAAAGCGGGTTAAAAGGCGGCTGACAAACGGTATGCGCAGCAGCGCATAAAAAAGCATCGCGCCCGAAACGTTTAAAATAACGTCGTCAATATCGCTGGATCCCGTGAGCAGCAGCAGCTGTAAAAGCTCGATAAGCAGCACCGAAACAAGGGCAACCGCAAAAACCGCGTACCATTTATTGATTTTTTTAAACAGGCATACCGTGAAAAACGGCAGCGGCATAAATGCCACGAAATTGCCGAAAACATTTTCAAAAACGCTCCAAAAAGGCAGTGTTCCGCTTTTTAACGCGTTTAAAAAAAGTTTCAGTGTTTCAAATGGTATTAAATTGGTGCTTTCATTTATATATCTGTTAAATTCCGCGGTGTTCCACTTCAGTACGCCGAAAATATCCCGCCCGAGCGCGTCGTCAATAAGTGTGAAATCGACTATAAGAATTATATAAAACACAAAAAGCGCGCAAATGCGGTTTTTCATTATTTTGTATTTAACGCCCGACTCTTCGGTTTTAAGCGCGGAAAACCATGCGGAAAAATATCCCGTAACAAAGGCGACCGTTCCCGCCGCTATTTTAATTCCGTGTGCAAAGGTAATAAGCCCCGTTGCATTGCAAAGCATAACAAAAAGCGCGGCAAAGCATATAAAATAAAGCACCGACGTTATAATATTCAAAAAGCGCCGGCTCACATTATCACTCCGAAATAATTACTGTATATTATTTTACAGTTATATGCTCTCTGTGTCAAGTCTAATTATTCAGATTTCTGTGGTGATAACCGTATGTATCGGGTTTCAGCGGCTCAATCGAGTAGCCCATGCGCATCATACCCTCAATAATTTCGGGCAGCGCCTGCACGGTGGTTGCCTTGTCGTTTGAATCGTGCATTAAAATACACGCCGAGTTTTTATCGGCGGCGCTTGTAAGCACTTTATTTCTGATATATGTATAACTGGGCGGCGGGCACTCCGCGTCGCCCGAGCTTATGTTCCAGTCAAAATACGAATATCCCCTGCCGCCCACGGTTTTTACAAGCCGCGTCATAACCCCGCGGCAGTAATTGCGGCTTACGGTATTGCTGCTGCCGCCGGGAAAGCGCAAAAGCGTGGGGCGCACCCCTATAAGCTCATAAATTTTATCCGAAAGGCGGGTTATATCCTTATAGAACATATCCTCACCCGAATATATTACCGAATAATCGTGCGAGGCGGTGTGCAATCCTATTGTATGCCCCGCCGCGTAAATTTTTTTCACATATTCTATATTTTCGCTTTCAATCACAAAAAAGGTCGCCTTAACGCGGTATTTATCCAGTATATCGAGAATTTCAAGCGTTTTGTCCGAGGGTCCGTCGTCAAAGGTCAGGTAACACACCCGCCTGCCGTCGGGCTGCCGCGCCTGCGGCGTTGTCCCGCCGGACGGTTCGTCCCATATATCGCTATCTGCGTCGGCTCTGCGTTTTTCCTCCCCGTAGCAGGTGAGTATACTGTCCGCCGCGTTTTTCTGTATTTCAAGCTCTAGCCTTGTTTTAGCAAGCGCGGTTTTATAATTTTCGGTTTCCTTTTCCTGCTTTTTAAACGATAGCGCCACAACCGAAAGCATAAGAAAAATCAAAACCGCCACAACCGCTTTAAAACGACTTTCAGCCCCCACCAAAAATCAGCCCTTTCCATACAATATAGTAGGAAAGGGCTGATTTTATTACTGAACGTGGCGAAAATCCGCCACGCTTCGGACTCGGTGATTTATCAATAAATATTATTACTCGGCGGGCGCGCTGCGATCGGCAAAGAACAGAACAATATCGTACTTACCGTCCGTAAGCGTTATATACATTGAAACAAACTTATATTTATCGCTTAAAACGCCGTTTTGGTATTCGCTTTTTTCCGTTAAAGCCGCAAACGCCTCTTTGGCGTCGGTATAACCGCTGAGCTTTATATCGGCATACTCGGGTTTTAAAAGCTCAAGCTCGGCATTATAATTTTCCGTATCGCCGTTTGCTAAATATTCAGCGATTTTTGCAAGCGCGCCGTCGGTCACAAGCTGCAATTTTTCAAAATTTTTCTCTGTTCTTGCGCCGTTTATAAGCTCAAGCAATTCGGCAGACAGTTCGGCGGGCTTTGCAAGCTCCGCTTTTTCCACGGTTCGCGTTTCCTTTTCGCCGCACACTTCGCAAAAGCGCTCTTCGGTACCCTCGGTGCTTGCGGTCGGCATAACGGTTACCGCCCACTCTTTCCATTTGTGACCGGTTTTAGCCTTGCCTTTTTCGGTATACCACCGCCCGCAGCTGCATTTGTAAAGGGTGTAACCGTCCTCAGTGCAGGTGGGCGGAACAATCGTGATTTTATACGCATGCAAATGCGGCTGACTGCTTACATTATTGTTATTGTTCGGCTTGCTGTTTACAGTCGATGTATTGCTGCTTACGTCGGGGGTATCCGGCTCGGTGTGCGAATCGTCCGAGCTGACCGTCGGTTTGCTGTTAACATCGGTCGATGAAGACTCCGACGAGGTATACGCTTTATTCTTACAGCCTGTCAGTACAAAAGCCGATACGAGCAAAACGGCAATAAGTGCCGATATTTTTTTAGAAAACATTAACTGTCCTCCGAAAATCAATTCGTATAATATGGCAATATTATATTACATTTTTTTGCTTTTGTCAATATTATAATAATAAACAGTCTGATTTTCGGGAAAATGCTGAATGGCGTTTCGGCTTTATGTTATTTCAACCAATCGGCAATATCGCTGTTCGACACGTAGGAGAAAAACCTCTTGCCGTCTTTCCAGTCGCCGTTTTTTGCCATGGCTTTAAGCTGTTTATCACTCTCGCCTATTCCCGAGCTTGCAGATGTGCAGAACGGAATAACGGTCTTGCCCGTAAAATCGTTTGCCTTAACAAACCCGTTTACAGGCCACGCGGCAATTCCCCACCAAATTGGATAACCGATATAAACCGTATCGTACTGCTCGGGCGTGGATTTTACAAGCGCAACCTCGCGCTTGCTTTCGTCACTATGCTCTAATGATACGCGGCTGTTATCGTCATTCCAGTTTAAATCTTCGCTTGTATACGGCTTTTCGGGCACCACCTCAAAAATATCGGCGTTTAAGTTTTTTGCAATTTTCCCGGCAACCGATTTTGTACTGCCTGTTGTTAACTTTGAGGAGCTTTCGACAATATACAGAAACGGGTTAAAGCACGAATATGAAGATATTGACAAGCTCAAAATCATAATCAATCCCCTGCTGCATATGCTTTCACTGCTGCATTTGACGTTGTTCAATGTAGCCGACCTGCGCGAAAAGGACAGCACCTTAGACTCGATAATTTATTTTATAAACCGTAATTTCATGGAAAAAATTTCCCTTGCGGATATTGCCGTCGCCTGCTCGTGCAGTGAATCCACGGTTTCGCATATTTTTAAAAGCCACACGGGAACATCCGTAGGGGCTTATATATTAAACCTCAGAATCGAGCAGTCTAAAAAACTGCTTAATACCTCGTCGCTTTCGGTTGCCGAAATCGCGCTTGTCTGCGGGTTTGACAATTCAAACTGTTTTTCAACCGCTTTCAAAAGAATATGCGGCGTAACGCCCTCAGAATACCGTAGGAAAAGCTGAATTAAACCCGCGCGGCTTCCTTTATCGGCAGGCAGAATATCAGCCGAAAATTAAAGGTGGAAATTTAATATAAGGCTATCTTATATTAT
>CAJJPG010000055.1 GCA_905193585.1 uncultured Oscillospiraceae bacterium | reverse complement strand
AATTATTCCAAATTAAGTTTTTTAGAAAGGAAATGCCGCGTTATGCAAAAATATACGGCGGCGAAAATAAGACTGTAAGCCGTGATTAAACCTAAGAAAGCCTGAAATGTACCGACCGATACCGTCAGATCGACTTCTATGCTTCCGAACATTGCTATGCCTATTATCATAATAAACGTGTTTATTACCTGCACCGCGGCATAAAGGCATATATAAGCCACAACCGCGCCGCCTACCCTGCTTTTAAACTGCTGACCTATTGCGATAGCGGCGTAGAACATTAAAAGCGACTGGAACATACCTATAATAATCGCTATTATAAATTCTGCGGTCAGGCTTACAATTTGAGCGGCGGTAAGATTTTGCCCCGCAAATTCAAAGCCGGATTTCAGCACCTCAAAAATATCATCGAGTACCTCCGTACCCGCACCCATTATAAGCAGTGACGCGATAACCGCGATAAAATCGATTACAATAACCAAAACGCCGCAAAGCAGCTTGCAAACAATATGTTGAGTGGCGGTAAAGGGCAGGGTAAAGGTTAAATAGCCCTCGCCCGATAAAAGGTTTTTGTAAAACCGCATTACCACGACCACCATGCCCACAACAAAAACCGCTATTACGGAAAAAACGTAGATAGTGGTGCTTATGCCCGCGGGTATTTGCAAAAGCGGGTTATCGGTTTTAATAAGCAAGGTTAATCTGCTTAAAAGCGCAAAGCCCAGAACCGCCGCGTATATGGGTAAAAGATTTCTGAAAAGTGAATACAGCTCGTATTTATATAGCTTTTTTAACATCTGAATACCTCCCTGAACAGCTCGTCAACGCTCTTGCCCTCGCGCATGCGTATGTTGTCCACCGCGTCGCACAGCACCACGTCGCCGCGGTTTATGAATATAACGTCGCTTAATATCTGCTCCACATCCGCAATTAAGTGGGTGGATATTACAACCGTTGCGTTTTCGTTGTAGTTGCTTATTATCGTGCGCAGAATATAATCCCTTGTAGCGGGGTCAACGCCCGCTATCGGCTCGTCAAGCATATAAAGCTCCGCCTCTCTGCTCATTACCAGAATAAGCGCTACCTTCTCCTGTGTGCCCTTTGAAAGGGTCTTTATTTTGCGCTTTCGGTCTATTCCTAAATTTTCAAGCATTGCGTCCGCCCGCTCGCGCTTAAAATCGGAATAAAAATCGGCAAAATAGTTTATCATGCCGTCAACCGTCATCCATTGCGCCAAAAAATTCCTGTCGGGTAAATATGATACTATTTTTTTGGTCTCCACGCCCACAGGCTTGCCGTCTATCAGCATTTCGCCCATGGTTGGGGTGAGCAATCCGTTTGCAATTTTAATAAGCGTTGTTTTGCCGCTGCCGTTGGGTCCTAAAAGCCCCACTATTCTGCCCTTTGCAATCTGTAAATTTACAGCCGACAAAGCAACCGCGTTTTTATAGACCTTTGAAAGATTTTTACATTCAAGAATATTCTCCACTGTCGGTTCCTCCCTCATTCAGTACACTGTTTAAAGCCGCCGAAATTTCGTCTTCTTCAAGCCCCAGGGCTTTCAGCCGCCCGGCAAATTCCCGCGTCTGCTTTAAAACATATTCGTTTTTAAGCGCCGATATTTTTTCGGTATCCTCGGTAACGTAGCGCCCCTCACCCCGCTTTACATATATTATTCCGCCCTCCTCGGCAGAGGAAAGCGCGCGCTGCATGGTATTGGGGTTTACGCCGGCGGTAAGCGCCAAATCGCGCACCGCGTCCAATTTATGGCCCGGAGGATACTCGCCGCTTATTATTTTAAGAATAATAATATCGGCTATCTGCTGAAAAATAGGCTTATCATTTGAAAAGCTCCAAGACACATTATCACCTCACTGTATTATTAGGCTAATACAATGATACAATGTTAAATTTAATTTGTCAAGTGTTTTTGCAGGAAAATATTTGACAAACGTACACCGGTGTGCTATACTGTATTAAATTAAAGGAGCAAAGGCGCTCATAAAGGGATATAATTCTCTTTATGGGCGCCTTATTTTTTTAAACGGGGGAATTACAATGACCGAAAAGGGACTTTACCGACAGCAGTTTGAGCACGACGCCTGCGGTATAGGCGCGGTTGTGAATGTAGACGGCACTAAAACTCACACCGTGGTTGATAACGCGCTTTCTATAGTAGAAAAGCTGGAGCACCGTGCCGGAAAGGACGCCTCGGGCGAGACGGGCGACGGCGTAGGAATACTGGTGCAGATATCACACAAATTCTTTAAAAAAGCCGCAAAGGAAATAGGTATAGATCTGCCCGGCGAGCGCGAATACGGCGTGGGAATGTTCTTTTTCCCGCAGGACACTTTGAAGCGTAATCAGGCTAAAAAAATGCTTGAGGTTATAGCCGAAAAAGAGGGCGTGGAGTTTTCAGGCTGGCGCGATGTGCCTACAAAAAGCGAAATTTTGGGGCAAAAGGCACTCAGCTGTATGCCGCACATTATGCAGTGCTTTTTAAAAAAGCCCGCCGATACGGCTAAGGGGCTTGAATTTGACCGCAAGCTGTATATAATCCGCCGTGTGTTCGAGCAGAGCAACGATAATACATATGTCGCCTCGTTATCAAGCCGTACAATAGTTTACAAGGGTATGTTTTTGGTGGGGCAGCTGCGCCGCTTTTACCTTGATTTGCAGGACACGGCGTATGAAAGCGCAATAGCGCTTGTGCACTCGCGTTTTTCCACCAACACAACGCCCAGCTGGGAGCGCGCCCACCCGAACCGCTTTATACTGCACAACGGCGAAATAAACACCATTCGCGGCAACGTTGACCGTATGCTGGCACGCGAGGAAACAATGGAAAGCGCCGTTATGGAAGATGATATGGATAAAATCCTGCCTGTTGTAAACGCGGCGGGGTCTGACTCTGCCATGCTTGATAACACGCTGGAATTTCTTGTTATGAACGGAATGGACCTGCCGCTTGCCGTAATGGTTACTATCCCCGAGCCGTGGCGCAACAGCAAGACCATAACAAGGGCTAAAAGGGACTTTTACCACTACTACTCCACAATGATGGAGCCGTGGGACGGCCCCGCCGCAATACTCTTTTCGGACGGCGATACCGTAGGCGCGGTGCTTGACCGTAACGGACTGCGCCCCTCGCGCTACTATATAACCGACGATAACACGCTTATTTTATCCTCCGAGGTGGGCGTGCTTGATATTCCCGCAGAGCATATTGTTAAAAAAAGCCGCTTAGAGCCGGGTAAAATGCTGCTTGTGGATACGGCGAAAAAGCGCATTATATCCGATGAGGAGTGCAAACGCTACTACGCCACAAGAAAGCCCTACGGCGAGTGGCTCGACCAGAATTTGGTGCGGCTTTCCGACCTTAAAATGCCTAACTGCCGCATAGAGCGCTATGATTCAAAGACCCGCGACAGACTTTACAAGGCGTTCGGTTACACCTATGAGGACGTGCGCAACGCTATTATTCCCATGGCGAAAAACGGCGCGGAGGCTACCGCCGCAATGGGCACGGATATTCCGCTTGCAATGCTTTCCGATAAGCATCAGCCGCTTTTCAATTACTTTAAACAGCTTTTCGCGCAGGTTACCAATCCGCCTATCGACGCTATTCGCGAAGAGGTTGTAACCGATACCTGCGTTTATGTGGGGTCAGACGGTAACCTACTGAATGAGACTGCCGCAAACTGCGGGGTTTTGGAGCTACCCAACCCGATTATAACCTCCGCCGAGCTTGTAAAAATAAAGGCTATAAACCGCCCCGGCTTTAAGGTGGAAACGGTTTCCTTGCTTTATTACACAAACACGCCGCTTGAGCGCGCGCTCGATCACCTGTTTGTGGAGTGTGACCGCGCTTACAAAAAGGGCGCTAACATACTCATACTTTCCGACCGCGGGGTTGATGAAAACCACGTTGCAATTCCGTCGCTTTTGGCGGTTTCGGCTATTGAGCAGCACCTTATACGCACCAAAAAGCGCACGGCGCTTTCTGTAATACTTGAAAGCGCAGAGCCGCGCGACGTTCACCACTTCGCAACGCTCTTAGGCTACGGCGCGCGCGCCGTAAACCCCTATTTAGCCGAGGAATGTATAACCGAGCTTATTGATAAAAAGCTGCTCGATAAGGATTACCACACCGCAATACGAGATTATAACAGCGCAATACTTCACGGCATAGTAAAAATCGCCTCTAAAATGGGTATTTCCACAATTCAGTCCTACCAATCGTCACAGATATTTGAGGCGATAGGCATAAGCAAAGAGGTTATTGATAAATACTTTACAAATACCGTAAGCCGCGTGGGCGGTATAGGGCTTGAAGAAATTAACGAGGGCGTTGAGTACCGCCACAGCCACGCTTTTGACCCGCTGGGGCTGGGGGTTGATACCACGCTTGACAGCTTTGGCGAGCATAAATTGCGCTCGGGTAATGATAAGGAAGACCATATGTACAGCCCCGAAACGGTAATTGCACTGCGCGAGGCGACACAATTCGGCTCATATGAGCGGTTTAAGGAATACACCGCAATGGTGGATAACGAACGCCGCCCGCACACGCTGCGCGGCTTGCTTGAATTTAACACAGAGGGCGTAACGCCCGTACCGCTTGACGAGGTAGAACCTGCAAGCGAAATTGTAAAACGCTTTAAAACGGGCGCTATGTCCTACGGCTCAATTTCGCAGGAGGCACACGAGTGTATGGCGATTGCCATGAACCGCCTCGGCGGAAAATCAAACTCGGGCGAGGGCGGCGAGCGCCCCGAAAGACTGGGAACCGAGCGCGGCAGCGCAATTAAGCAGGTGGCTTCGGGTCGTTTCGGCGTTACAAGCGAATATTTGGTTTCGGCAAAGGAAATTCAAATTAAAATGGCGCAGGGTGCAAAACCGGGTGAGGGCGGACATCTGCCGGGCAAAAAGGTGTACCCGTGGATTGCGAAAACGCGCTATTCAACCCCCGGCGTGTCGCTTATTTCTCCGCCGCCGCACCACGACATTTATTCAATTGAGGATTTAGCCCAGCTTATTTTCGACCTTAAAAACGCCAACCGCGACGCGCGCATTTCGGTGAAATTGGTGTCCGAGGCGGGAGTCGGCACAATTGCCGCGGGTGTTGCCAAGGCAGGCGCGCAGGTGGTGCTGATTTCAGGTTACGACGGCGGCACGGGCGCCGCACCGCAAAGCTCTATACACAATGCGGGGCTGCCGTGGGAGTTAGGGCTTTCCGAAGCGCACCAGACCCTTATTCAAAACGGGCTTCGCTCACGCGTGGTGCTTGAAACCGACGGCAAGCTTATGAGCGGCAGAGACGTAGCGATTGCCGCCATTTTGGGCGCAGAGGAGTTTGGCTTTGCAACCGCGCCGCTTATTACAATGGGCTGCATTATGATGCGCGTGTGCAACCTTGATACCTGCCCCTGCGGTATTGCCACTCAAAACCCCGAGCTTAGAAAGCGCTTCTGCGGCAAGCCCGAGTACGTTATAAACTTTATGATGTATATTGCCGAAGAACTGCGCGAGATTATGGCAAAACTGGGCGTTCGCACGGTTGAGGAGCTTGTGGGGCGCACCGACCTTATAAAGGTGCGCGAAAAAACCGTTACAAAGCGCGCGGCAATGGCTGACCTTTCGCAAATTCTTTACAGCGATAATTCCGCACCGCAGGAGGATAAGCATTTTAAAGCCGATAACGTATTTAACTTTGAGCTTGAAAAGACCGTGGACGAGGCGGTTATAATTCCCGCATTTAAAACAGCGCTTAAAACGGGCAAGCCGAAAGCAATTGATATTGAGGTATCAAGCACCAACCGAACGCTCGGCACAATTTTCGGCTCGGAAATTACAAAGAAATATAAAAACACCTTGCCCGATGATACCTACACAATAAACTGCAAGGGCGGCGGCGGTCAGTCCTTCGGGGCGTTTATTCCGAAAGGGCTTACCATTCGCTTGACAGGCGACAGCAACGATTATTTCGGCAAGGGCTTATCGGGCGGTAAGCTCATTGTGGCTCCCCCCGAAAACGCAAAATACAGGGCGGAAGAAAATATTATAATAGGCAACGTGGCGCTTTACGGGGCGACATCCGGTGAGGCTTATATAAACGGTATTGCGGGCGAGCGTTTCTGTGTCAGAAATTCGGGCGCATACGCCGTTTGCGAGGGCACGGGCGACCACGGCTGCGAGTATATGACGGGCGGCAGAGCCGTAATTTTAGGGCCTACGGGCAAAAATTTTGCCGCAGGTATGAGCGGCGGCAGCGCCTATGTGCTTGATGAAAACTACGACTTTTATTTAAGGCTCAACAAGGAGCTTGTTACAATGACGGGCGTAGAGGAAAAGCACGACATTGAAGAGCTTAAAACCATGATTGAAAAACACGTTGCCGCCACGGGTTCGCCTAAAGGCACACGCATACTTCACGATTTTGCAAATTATCTGCCTTACTTTAAAAAGATAGTGCCAAACGACTACAGCCGAATGTTACAGGAAATAAGCCGCTTTGAGGAAAAAGGTCTGCCGTATAAGGAAGCCGAGCTTGAAGCCTTTTATTCGGTACAGAAATAAGGAGGGGAATAAAAATGGGAAAACCAACAGGATTTTTGGATTATGAAAGAGAAAACAATAAATCGGTAGAACCGCTTGAAAGAATAAAGAATTTCAATGAATTTCATTCCCCAATGCAAAAGGCGGAGCGCCAAAAACAAGGCGCGCGCTGTATGAACTGCGGCGTGCCGTTCTGCCAGTCGGCAATGAAGCTCGGCGGAATGGTATCGGGCTGCCCGCTGCATAACCTTATACCCGAGTGGAATGACGAAATTTATAACGGCAACTGGGAGTACGCTTTAGCACGGCTTACCAAAACCGCAAGCTTCCCCGAGTTTACGGGCAGGGTATGCCCCGCGCTATGCGAGGCGGCTTGCTCCTGCGGGCTTTACGGAAGCTCGGTAACCGTTAAGGAAAACGAGCTTGCAATTATTGAAGAGGGCTATAAAAACGGCTGGGTGAAGCCCCACCCGCCCGAGGTAAGAACAGGCAAGCGCGTGGCGGTGGTAGGCTCGGGTCCCTCGGGGCTTGCATGCGCGCAGCGGCTTAACAGCCGCGGCCACAGCGTGACCGTTTACGAAAAGGACGACCGCATAGGCGGGCTTTTAATGTACGGCATACCGAATATGAAGCTTGAAAAGCAGGTTGTTGACCGCCGCGTAAAGCTTATGACCGACGAGGGCATAGAGTTTAAAACGGGCGTAGATGTAGGCAAGGATATATCCGCCGACGAGCTTTTAAAGACCTATGACGCGGTGGTGCTTTGTTGCGGCGCGGGCAATGCTCGCGACCTGAAAGCCGAAAACCGCGATATTAAGGGAATTTACTTTGCGGTTGATTTTCTTAAATCCACCACAAAGGCGCTGCTTGATAACGGGCTTAAATCGGGCTTTATATCCGCTAAGGGTAAGGACGTTGTAATTGTAGGCGGCGGCGATACGGGCAACGACTGCGTAGGCACCTGCATACGCCACGGCTGCAAATCGGTAACCCAGCTTGAAATGATGCCGAAATTACCCGACAACAGGGCAGAGACCAACCCATGGCCGCAATACCCGAGGGTGTGCAAGACAGATTACGGTCAGGAAGAGGCAATAGCCGTTTTCGGGCATGACCCGCGCGTTTACCGCACCACCGTTAAAGCCTTTGTGCCTGATGAAAAGGGTAATATTAAGGCTGTGGTAACGGTTGAATTAAAACCCGAGAAGGACGAAAAGACAGGCAGAACCGTTATGACCGAAATTTCGGGCAGTGAAAAAACGCTTGATTGCTCGCTTTTGCTTATAGCCGCGGGATTTTTAGGACCCAAGCCCTATATTGCAAAAAGCTTTGGAGCAGAGACCGACGGGCGCAGCAATATTGCAACCGCCGCAGACTCTTACAAAACAAGCGTTGATAAGCTTTTCACTGCGGGAGACTGCCGCCGCGGGCAGTCACTTGTTGTGTGGGCAATAGCCGAGGGCAGAGCCGCCGCAAAGGAAATTGACGAATATTTAATGGGATATACCAATTTAGTATAACAAAATACCCGCATAGGTAAGCAGAAAACCTATGCGGGTATTTTAAAGCATTAGGCGCCCTAATACGGAAATTGTCAACCTAATTTTATTTTTAGGTTGACAATTTCGCTTTTATGGTTTACAATATCACAAGTCAGGAGATGTTATAATGAAAGAAAACACAAAAAAAAGAACGTTAAATTTAATTATGGCGGCGCTTTTTACCGCAATTACCGCCGTGCTTTCGCAAACAGCTATACCTACGCCGTTTGACGTGCCGCTTACCCTGCAAACCTTTTCGGTGGCGCTTTGCGGCTATGCTTTGGGCGTTAAATGGGGGCTTGCCTCAATTGTTACATATATACTTTTGGGCGTGTGCGGCGTGCCTGTGTTTTCAGGCTTTAAGGGCGGCGCGCAGGTGCTTTTCGGGGCTACGGGCGGTTTTATTTTCGGTTTTTTATTTCTGGCGGCGCTTTGCGGCACTGCAGGAATAATTAAAAATAAATATTTAAAAATACTGCCGGGGTTTTTAGGGCTTGCCGTTTGCCACCTTTTAGGCACGGCGCAGTATGCGGTTATTTACAAAATGTCGTTTATACCGTCGTTTTTGCTCGTTTCCGCCCCCTATCTTTTAAAGGACGCGGTATCCGTTGCGGCGGCGTTTTTACTGGCGGTTTATATTAAGCGGCTGTTTGTAAAGTTACATATATCGGCGTAGAACAACCGCTTTAAATTAATTCAGGGAATCGAGGAATTTTTCAACCTCTCTGTTAAATTCAACACTGTTTGTTTTTGCGATTGAATGACCGCCCCTTAAAAAGCACAGTCTTGAATTCGGCAAGGCCGCCGCAATAAGCTTTGTGTGTTTTTCCTTTATTACATCAAGCGTTCCGGCAATTACAAGCACGGGGCACTTAACGCTTTCAAGCTCTTCGGGGCGTATATTCGGTTGCTTTGCCATTAAGCAAAGCAATTCTTTGCGTCTTATCGCTCGGCGGCTGAAGCATGAAGCAAGCCCGAAAACGGCATACAGCGCTTTAACAGGAATTAAAAAGGATTTTTTCAGCCCCGAGGGGAAGAGGTTTGCGCCGTTGAGCACCAGGCTTATGACCCTTTCGGGGTATTTTCGCGCAAAAATAACGGCGATATTGCCGCCGTCGGAAAATCCCAGTATATTTGCTTTTTCAATATTAAGGCTGTCAAGCAGGTTTAAAAGGTCTTCGGCAAAGGTTTCAAGGGTAAATGGCTTGTTTCCGCGCGGGGATGAACCGTGACCCCTCGTATCTACCGCTATTACGCGGTATTCCTTTGAAAAATGCTCGAACTGATTTACAAAATAGCCGCTGTTCTCTCCGTTTCCGTGGAGCAGAACAAGCGGCGTACCGTAGCCCTTTTCCGTGTAATTAAGAGCAAAGCTCATTGTTGTTCCCCTAATGTTTTAATATGTTTTTTAAGAGCGTCAAAGGTTTTATCGCATATATTATGTTCGATTTTGCAGGCGTCGGCCGCGGCTGTTTCATCATCAACGCCGATCTTCTTTAAAAATTCGGTCAGCACATTGTGCCGCTCATAAATTTTACCCGCAATCTCTTCCCCCGCGTCGGTAAGGGTAATATACCCGCTGCCGTCAACCGTTATATATCCGCCCTCTTTTAAAAGACCTATCGCGCGGCTTACGCTTGGCTTTGAAAAATTCATATATTCGCTTACATCAATAGAACGCACACAACCGATTTTGCGGCTTAATATAAGTATTGTTTCGAGATACATCTCTCCCGATTCCTGAAGATGCATACTAACGCTCCTTTTAGGTTGTATATATTATAATAATATCACACTGTGCGGTTTAAAACAAGTATAATTTGCGTTTAATATTTGCGGATTTCAAGGCTTGCGTCGTCAGTGCCCTTTTCAATTGAACGTATTACAATGTAATAACCGTATTCGTCATCTACCTTAACATACACGCGGTCGCCCGTTTTTCTGCCCATAAGCGCCTTGCCCATAGGCGAAAAACGGCTTATAAGCCTTTCAAGCGAATTTTGCCTGAGAGCGGTTACTATGCGCACCTTTTCCACCGCGTCATCCTCTTCAACATAGTATTCAACGGTATCGAAAATCCCTACTTCATCGGGGTGGTTTTCGGGGTTTATTACCTTTGCGGTTTTAATCATATTGCGCAAATACCTTATTCGGCTTTCATTTTTGCCGCGCTCGCGCTTTGCGGCGTGGTACTCGGCGTTTTCGCTCAAGTCCCCGAAACTGCGGGTGAACTTTACTTCCTCTAAAATTTGGGGGCGCACTACCGTTATGCGGTATTCAAGCTCCTCCTTCATTTTGTCAATATCGACCTTGGTCAATTCGTCGTACATAGCAATACCTCAATTTTAAAACGCCCCATGCCGTTTTTCGGCGGGGCGTTTCGCTTTATATTTATTCTGCGTGTGTTTCTTCCGTTTCGCGGCTCTCGGTTTTCACCTCAACGGTTATCTCATGCGTCATAATATCGTCCGCCTTGGTAACGGTGATTACAAGATTTTTGTATTCAAACTTGTACCCCGCTTCGGGTATTGAACCCGCCATTTCGGTAAGCCAGCCGTTTACGGTGGTCGCGTCGGTTTCAAGCTCATCGTCATCTATCGAGAAATACTCCTTAAAGTCCTCAATAGACGCGGTGGAAAGCACGCGGTATGAGTTATCCCCGATTTTTGAAAACTCGGTTATCTCCTCATCGCGCTCATCCCATATTTCGCCCACCAATTCCTCTAAAATATCCTCCATTGTGACAATTCCTGCGGTCTCGCCGTATTCGTTTACCACAATCACCATATGGGTGTGGGTCTTCTGCATATCCTTGAAAAGCGAATCAAGGCTTACCGTTTCGGGCACATATTCGGGTTGGTGAAGCATGGATTTAAGATCAAAATCAGGCTCTGTGCGCTTTATTAGATAATCGCGGGTGTGAAGTATACCCACTATGTGGTCAATATCGTCATTATAAACCGGTATGCGCGAATATCCCTCCTCGTCAATAAGCTCCATAATTTCTTTATCGGTGCTCTCAAGCGAGACGGAAACAATTGACTTGCGCGAGGTCATAACATTTTCTGCGGTAAGCGTATCGAGTTTGAAAACGTTTTTAATATACTCAATATCGTTTTCATTAAGCGAGCCCTCGTCCGCCCCCGCGTCAAGCATAAGCACAATATCCTCTTCCGAAACGGGTTCGTCCTTTTCGCGCGGGTCAATGCCTATAAGCCGCAGCACCGCGTTTGTTGAAACGGTCAAAAACCAGATTATAGGTTTCAGCGCCGCCGCTAAAAACGAAATAATGCCGCAAACGCCGTTTGCAAGCTTTTCCTTGTGCTTCATTGCTATTCTTTTAGGAACAAGCTCGCCCAAAATAAGCGTGAAATACGAAAGAATAATTGTTATAAGCACTACCGAT
>CAJJPG010000054.1 GCA_905193585.1 uncultured Oscillospiraceae bacterium | reverse complement strand
AATAGCCGCGAAAAACGCCGAGGCGCTGAGAATTTTATGCGATAAAATAAAATCGCGCGAGCTTGAAAAGCGCTACCTTGCCGTGGTTCACGGAATACCCGAGAAAAGAGAGGCTACGCTTGAGGGCTTTCTTGAAAAGAACGCCGAACAAAACCGCGTTTACCTTAAAACAAAAAAGACCGGCTCGGCTCTCACAATCAAAACGCGCTACCGCGTTATAGAGAGCCGAAACGGACTGTCGCTTTTGGATATTGACCTGCTAACGGGCAGAACCCACCAGATAAGGGCGCATATGGCGTCCGTCGGTCACCCGCTTTTGGGCGACGGAAAGTACGGACGGCTCGGCGCGGATAAAAAAACGGGATTTTCCCGACAGGCGCTTTATTCTTACCGCCTTAAATTCACCTTTTCATCCGATGCGGGAATACTTAATTACCTTAACGGAAAAGAGTTCCGCGTTAAGGAAGTGTGGTTTGCCGATGAGCTTTTTCCGGGGTATGAAAAAAAGCTGCCTCAATAGCCTAAATTTTCCCCGCAGATTATAACGTTAATTCTGTCCTTTACCCTCTGCATTGCCGAAACTAAGTAATCGCAGCAAATGCGGGTGCTGCCGCAGCAGCCGTCGGTCATCTTCGGGTTTTCGCTTTTTTCAAGGGATATGCAGTGCCCAAGCTTTTTGCAGGGGGCGTCTACATTCAGCCGTGCCGTATTCATAGGCGCGGCTGTTTTCTTTACGCGCAGAATCCCGGAGTCAACGTCTTTTACAATCTTATTTGCGCCTACCACCATAACTACCTTTTTAGGGCCGAAACAGATTGAGGACACGCGGTTTGCATTTCCGTCAACATTTATAAGCTCGCCGTTTTCGGTAACGGCATTTGACGAGCAGAAAAAGAAATCGCACCCTATTGCCGCGCGGAAAATTTCAAGGCGCTCTTCCTCTGAAATTCCGGGCTTTAATCTGTTAAAAAACTTATATTCGGGGTCGCTTATAATATCCCACACGCCGCTTTCATTAAGGCTCATAGATCCGCCCGCGGTTATAACCGCGCCGGGGAAAAGCATACCCTTTACTATTTCGCAGACCTGCGCCTTGTTTTCGGCGTAATACGCTTTCATATTGTTGCGTTCAAGGCTTTTCATTGTTTTTTCAATAACAGCGTTCATCAGTTCCACCCTTTCACTATTGTGCCGCCGCCCACTACCGCGTCGCCGTCGTAAAACACTGCCGCCTGCCCGGGGCTGGGCGCGCGCTGCGGCTCGTCAAATTCTATTATAACTTTATCACCGTCGGGCTTTATAACGGCGGGCTGCGCCAAGTGGCGGTAGCGCAGCTTTGCGGTTACCTGCATCTCGTTTTCAAGCGTATCAAACGGGATAAAATTAAGCCTGTCAACCAGTACCTTTCGGCAGAAAAGCCGATCTTCATCACCTAAAATCACCGTGTTGTTTTCGGCGTTTTTTTCAATTACAAAGCGGGGCTTACCGAGCGCAATGCCCAGCCCCTTGCGCTGACCTATTGTATACCTTATTATTCCCTTATGCTCACCAAGGCGATTTCCGTTTTCGTCGGTGAAATCCCCCGCGGCGGCAGTTTTACCCGTAGCCCGCTCAATAAAGCCTGCGTAATCGCCGTCGGGCACAAAGCAAATATCCTGGCTGTCGGGCTTCGCCGCGTTTACAAAGCCGTGTTTTTCGGCTATTTCACGCACCTGCGGCTTTGTAAGGTCGCCTAAGGGGAACAGAGTTTTTGAAAGCTCCTCCTGCGTCATGGAATAAAGCACATAAGTTTGGTCCTTGTTAATATCCGTCGGGCGGCAAAGCAGGTATCTGCCGTTTTCCGCCCTTTTAACACGCGCGTAATGCCCCGTGGCGATTTTATCGTACCCCAGCGTTTCGGCGCGGCGCAGCATTTTATCAAACTTAATTTTGCGGTTGCACTCAATGCAGGGGTTGGGGGTTCTGCCGTTTATATATTCGTTTATAAAATCGGATATGACCTCTTTTTCAAAGCTCTCCTTAAAATTAAAGGCATAGTGCGGAATACCCAGCCGCACGCAAACCGCGTGCGCGTCTTCCACGTCCGATAAAGAGCAGCAGGTTTTGGTAAGCCCGGCGTTGTAATCCTCGCCGTCATAAAGGCGCAGGGTGACCCCCGAGACATTATAGCCCGACTCTTTCAGCAGCGCCGCGCAAACAGAGGAGTCTACTCCCCCACTCATTCCTACCATTACCCTTTCTCCGCTCACCTTTAAACCTCCGATAAAATAAAATTCAGCCCGAAGAACCAAGAGTTCCCCGGGCAGTAAAATCAGATAGAAGTAATATGCGCGATTTCGTACATATCGTTATCAAACGGCTTTTTCATATTGAGCGCCTCGTAAATATCGTAATCTACTATCTCGCCGTGCTGCAATCCGATAACGCGGTTGCCCTTGCCCTCTCTTAAAAGCTCTACCGCGGCAAAGCCCATCTGGGTTGCAACAACGCGGTCGCGAACGGTCGGGTTGCCGCCGCGCTGAACGTGACCCAACACGGTAGCTCTTGACTCTATTCCGGTTATTTCCTCAATTTTTTGGGCTATCTGCTCAACGCCGCCAACGCCCTCGGCCACAACCACAATAAAGTGCTTTTTGCCGGTTTTCTGAGTCTCTCTTATTTTTGCTATAACGTTGTCTATAGAATGTTCAACCTCGGGCACCAAAATTGCGGTGGCGCCCACGGCAATGCCGCTTTGCAGCGCAAGGTAGCCCGCGCGCCTGCCCATAACCTCAACAACCGAGCAGCGGTCATGCGATTGGGCGGTGTCTCTTATTTTATCAACCATTTCCATGGCGGTATTCATAGCCGTATCAAAGCCTATGGTGTATTCGGTTGAGGAAATATCGTTATCAATAGTTCCCGGAACGCCTACGCAGGGTATTCCTCGCAGTGATAAATCGCGCGCGCCGCGGTAAGAGCCGTCGCCGCCTATTACAACTATACCCTCAATGCCGTGCTTTTTGCAGTTTGCAATTGCCTCCTGCATGCCTTCTTCGGTTTTAAAGCGCGGGCTTCTTGCGGTGTAAAGCACCGTTCCGCCGCGGTGGATTATATCCGATACCGAGCGAACGTCCAAATCAATAATATCTCCCTCAATAAGTCCGTTATATCCGCGGCGTATGCCCTTAACGGTCATACCCCTTGCTATTGCTGTTCTCACAACCGCGCGAACGGCTGCGTTCATTCCCGGCGCGTCTCCGCCGCTTGTAAGCACCCCTATTGTTTTCATCTTTACCATCTCCATATACATCTTCAAATTAGAGTTTAACACATTCAAAAATTTTTTTCAACAGTATTTTTCTTTTATTTACGTTTATTTAATAAATTTAACATTTTCCGCCCCGAGCAGACTTTTAAGGGTGTTAAAAAGCGTTTCCGAGGGCGTTATGCGCAAGCTCGGCGGTACTGCGAGCTTTTTGCCCGTATCGGCGCAAAGAATTATAACGTCGGTGCTGCCGCTGTGCAATGAAAGCTGCCGCTTAACCTCCTCAAATTCTCTGCCCGACTGAGATTTCACCTTTAAATAAAGCCCGCTTTTGTATTTTTTAGCCGCTCTGCCCCTTGCGGTCTCGGGTATTTTTTCCACCCGCTCCACCACAAGCTCGGGGTCTCTGTCCTCCCGCTCGGACACTCTGCCGCTCACCGTTACCGGCTCGCCCGAAATTAAAAGATTGCGGAACTGCGTATATGCCGCGGCGAAAATTGTAAGTCCTACCGACCCGCTCATATCCTCAAGAAAAGCGGTAGCCATAATACTGTTGTTTTTAAGCTGCCGCGCTTTAAGCCCGTCCACTATGCCCGCCAATGTCAGCCGCTTTGAATCGGGGCAGCGGTGCGCCGCAACGTCCGCCGCGCGCGCAAAGCCCGATTTTTCGGTAAACGCGGTGTATTCCTCCATCGGGTGTCCCGAAAGGTACAGCCCGGTAGCCTCCTTTTCAAGCTCCAAAAGTGTCTCCCGCGGCATTTCCTCCGCCTTTATCGGCTTAAAGGAAACGTCCGTCCCCATTTCGCCGAAAAGGTTCAGCTGCCCCTTTGCGGAGTACTTTTTTTCGTCCTCCGCTGCGGCAAGCACCCCGTCTATATTATAAAGCATTTGCCGCCTGTTATCCTCAAGTCCGTCCATTGCGCCGCTTTTAATAAGCCCCTCAAGCGCTTTTCTGTTAAATTCGCGCGAGTAATTGCGCAGGCAAAAATCGTACATTGAGGTATACGCGCCGTTTTCCTCGCGCTCGGCTATAAGCCTGTTTATAACCCCCGTGCCGAGGTTTTTAACCGCTAAAAGCCCAAAGCGTATGGCGTTTCCGTCCGGTGTAAAGCCCGCGCCCGATGAGTTGACCGAAGGCGGCAGCACCCGTATTCCGTTTTTGCGGCAGTCGGCGGTATAAAGCGCAACCTTTGCGGGGCTGTCCATCATGCTTGTCATAAGGCTTGAAAAATATTCCGCCGGGTAATGGCATTTAAGGTATGCCGTTCTGTAAGCCACAAAGGAATATGCCGCGGCGTGCGCCTTGTTAAAAGCGTAAGAGCTGAAGCTCTGCATATCGTCAAAAATCTTGTTTGCCGTTTGCTCGTCTACCCCGTTTGCAACCGCGCCTTTACATAAAATATTGCCGTTTTCATCCTTTTCGCCGTGAATAAAGAATTGCCGCTCCCGCTCCATAACGTCGTGTTTTTTCTTTGCCATTGCGCGTCGCACAATGTCCGCCCTGCCGAGGGTATAGCCCGCAAGCGTGCGAAACACCTGCATCGCCTGCTCCTGGTACACAATGCACCCGTAGGTGACCGAAAGTATCGGTTTTAACAGCGGCGTGGGGTAGGTCACGTCCTCGGGGTGGTGGCGGTTGTGAATATATTTCGGTATTGAGTCCATAGGTCCCGGGCGGTAGAGCGAAAGTATTGCGGTCAGGTCCTCAATGCTTTCGGGGCCGAACTGCCGCAGCACGTTTTTCATACCTTCGGATTCAAACTGAAAAACGCCGTCGGTCAGCCCCGCGCCCATCATTTTATAGGTTTCCTTATCGTCAAGCGGTATTTTTTCAATATCAAAATCCGGCTGCTTTTTTCTTATATATTTTTCCGTATCGGCAATAACGGTCAGGTTGCGCAGCCCCAAAAAGTCCATTTTCAAAAGCCCCAGCTCGTCAAGCGCCGTCATTGTGTACTGGGTCACCACCGCCTCGTCGTTTACGGCAAGGGGGACATACTCGGCTATCGGCTTATCGGATATTACCACCCCCGCCGCATGGGTAGAGGCATGCCGCGGCATACCCTCAAGCTTTATTGCCGTGTCTATAAGCTCGTGCACCTGATTATCGTTATCATAAAGCGTTTTAAGCTCCGGTGAGCTTGAAAGCGCCCGCTCAATAGTCATATTAAGAGACTGCGGAATAAGCTTTGCAATTTTATCGCACACGGCATACGGCACGTCAAGCGCCCTGCCGACATCCCGCACAGCGCCGCGCGCCGCCATAGTGCCGAAGGTGACTATTTGCGAGACCCTGTCCGACCCGTATTTTTCTATAACGTAATCTATTACCCTTTGGCGGTTCACATAGCAAAAATCAATATCAAAATCGGGCATTGAAACGCGCTCGGGGTTTAAAAACCGCTCAAAATAAAGGTCGTATTTGAGGGGGTCTATTCCCGTTATTCCAATGCAGTAAGCCGCAAGGCTCGCCGCGCCCGAGCCGCGCCCCGGGCCTACGGGTATATTGTGGCTTTTAGCGTAATTCACAAAATCGGCTACTATCAAATAATAGTCAACATACCCCATTCGGTTTATAACGCTAAGCTCATAGTCAAGGCGGTCGGTAACCTCTTTTTTCGGGCTTTCGCCGTAAATTCGGCGCAAGCCTTCAAGGCATTTATTGCGGAAATATTCAAAATGATCCCTGTCGCCTATATCAAACCGCGGCAGCTTTATTTTGCCGAATTCAAACGTAACGCGGCAATTTTCGGCTATTTTCACCGTGTTTTCAACAGCCTCTGGCGCTTCGGGGAAAAGCGACGCCATTTCCTCGGCGGATTTTAAATAAAATTCGTTCGTTTTAAATTCAATCGGGTTTTCTTCGTTTATTTTAGTGCCCGTTTGTATGCAAAGCAGCACCTTGTGCAGGTGCGCGTCCTCTTTTTTAATATAATGCACGTCGTTTGTAGCTGCAAGCGGTATTCCCGTTTCCCGCGAAATTCTTATAAGCTGCGGGTTTATTCTCCGCTGCTCCTCAATGCCGTGATCCTGAAGCTCCAAATAATAATTGCCCCTGCCGAAAAGCGAATCAAACCAAAGCGCTGTTTCCTTTGCCTTTTCATATTCGCCCGAGCTTAAAAGCCGCGGAATTTCCCCCGCAAGGCAGGCGGAAAGGGCAATAAGCCCGCCGCTGTATTTTTTAAGCAGCTCCTTATCTATTCTCGGCTTTGAATAAAAGCCCTCTGTAAACCCTGCGGAAACCAGCTTTATAAGATTGCGGTAGCCCTCGTTATTTCGGCATAAAAGCACAAGGTGTGTGTACCGTGAGTCCACTCCCTTTACCTTTTCAAAGCGGCTGCGCGGCGCAACATATACCTCGCAGCCTATTATGGGGTTTATTCCCTTTGAAACGGCGTATTTATAAAAATCAATAACGCCGTACATCACGCCGTGGTCGGTTATTGCAAGGCTTTTCTGCCCGAGCGCCGCCGCGCGGTCTATAAGCGCCTTTATGCGGCAGCAACCGTCAAGCAGGCTGTACTCGGTGTGCACGTGCAAATGAGCGAAATCCATATGCTTCTACCCCCTGTGCGCCTTTGTTTCCATATAAATTCGGGTGATTTTTTGCAGCCTGTGGTTAAGCCCCGAAACGGTCAGCGGCTCGTCGGATAGTTTACATAATTCTTTAAGCGTCAAATCGGGGTTATCCCGCCGCAGCCTTGCCGCGCTTACAAGCTCGGGCGGCAGGCTTTCAAGCAGCCCCGCCTTTTCAAGATATTCTATTGCCGCGCGCTGCCTGACGGAAGCCTCAACCGTTTTTGAAATATTGCCGCTGTCGCAATTGCTGCGGCGGTTGCTCGCATTTTTAACGCTTTTAATTATTTTGGTATCCATAATATCAAGCGTTCGGTGCGGCAGCCCCATAATGGTCAGTAAATCTTCTATACTTCCGCTTTCCTTTGTATAAAGCACAAAGGCGGTGCCGCGCGCGGTTTTTTTCATATGAATATCAAATTCGGCTAACAAAAGTAAAAATTCATCCGCTAATTTTTCGTTTTTAACCGCAAACTCCGCGCGGTATTCCTTTTCGGGGTCGTTAATATTGCCGCATGCCAAAAAAGCCCCCCTTATAAAGCTCTGGCGGCAGCAGTCGCGGGCAAGTAAACCTCGGTCTATTAAATTTTCATTTATTCCGAAATCAAACGCCGCCAGAATTTTAAGCCTGTCCGTATCGGATGTAACCTCGGCTTTATAGGTCGGGCGTTTTGTGCCGCCGCAGGTTATTTCCGCCGCGGCGCCGAATGTGCTTTTTATAAGCTCCGCATACGCTTTTGCCACACTTTCGTTGCCCGTTTGCATTGAAATGCGCTTTAAAGAAAACGCGCGGCTGAAAAGCATAAAGCCGTAAACAAGCGGTAAACGGCAGCAGGAATGTGTTTTGAGCGAAATCAGCTCATTTTTAATCTCACTGCAAAAGGACATAAAGCCCGTCAGTGCTTGTAAATATCCCTGTGGTTTATGGAGCAGTTGTAATTTTCGTTGCGCAAATGCTCGCCTATCAACTCCGCAAAGGTGACCGAGCGGTGCTTTCCGCCCGTGCAGCCTATGGATATTACAAGCTGACTTTTACCCTCCTTTGCATACATAGGTACGGCGCAATCTATAAACGCCAAAAGGCGGTCGAGAAACCTTTTGCTGTCCTCGCTTGCCATAACGTAATCGCGCACTTCCTTATCAAGCCCCGTTTTTTCCTTTAATTCCTCAACATAAAACGGGTTGGGCAGACATCTTACATCCACCACCAAATCCGCCTCTGTATCCGAGCCGTATTTAAACCCGAAGGACTTGCACTGAATTTTTAAAACGTTGCTCACGCTGCCGAAGAAAATATTTGAAAGCTGAACCTTTAGCTGCGCTATTGAAATGCGGCTTGTATCTACCACGTAATCCGCCGAAAAGCGGATTTTTTTAAGCATTTCGCGCTCCTTTGCAACCGCCGCCGCTATTGACATATCATTGCCGTCCGCCAGCGGGTGTTTGCGCCTGTTTTCCTTATAGCGGCGTATAAGCACATCGTCAGCCGCGTCCAGAAACAGTATTTTATACTCAACATTATTCTTTTTAAGGTTGCCGAGTACCCCGTCAATCTCCGAAAAAAGCGCTCCGCCGCGCATATCGGTCACAATCGCCATTTTATTGAGCAAATCGCCGCTGCGCGCCGAAAGCTCCACAAACGAGGGTATTATTGCCGGCGGAATGTTATCAACGCAATAAAAGCCTATATCCTCAAGCGCGTTTGCCGCCTGCGATTTTCCCGCGCCCGACATTCCCGTTACTATTAACAATTCCATTTTTTCAGTCTCCGTTCCGCCCCGTAAAAATAACCTCGGGCTCCAGCATTACTCCGTCATTTTCAAAAACCTTTTTTTGTATTTTCCCTATAAGCGCCTTTACGTCGGCAGCCGTTGCGCCCCCGCGGTTAATAACAAACCCCGCGTGCTTTTCGCTTACCTGCGCGCCGCCGACCGCACTGCCCTTTAAGCCGTTTTTATCAATAAGCGCGCCTGCAAAATACCCCTCGGGTCGCTTAAAGGTGCTGCCCGCGCTGGGGTATTCAAGCGGCTGCTTTTGCTTGCGGCGGTTAAGCAATTCGTCCATTTCAGCCTTAATTTCCGCCTTATCGCCCTTCTTTAAGGCAAGGGTCAGGGAAATTATTATAAGTCCGCCCTTTTTAAATACGCTGCTGCGGTAGCCGAGCCGCATATCTTCCTTTTTAAGGGTTTTTATTTCTCCCGAGGCGGTCAGGCACTCGGCGCTTTCGATTACATCCGCCATTTGCCCGCCGTAAGCGCCCGCGTTCATATAAAGCGCGCCGCCCGCCGTTCCGGGTATTCCGTAGGCAAATTCAAGCCCCGTAAGTGATAATGACAGGGCTTTCAGGCAGACAGAGGAAAGCATAGCCCCCGCGCCGCAGGTGATTTTTTCACCGTCATATGAAATACCGTTTATTCCCGCAAGGCTTATAACCGCGCCCTCTATTCCGCCGTCGGACACCAAAAGGTTGCTGCCGTTGCCCAAAATAAAATACGGAATTTCAAGCTCGGTGCATTTTTTAACGGCTGAAATAAGCGCGGCGGGAGAGGCGGGAATTATAAAAATATCCGTCTCTCCCCCGATTTTAAAGGTAGTGTGCGCCCGCATAGGCTCATTTTGCCTGTATTCGATATTTTCGCTTTCAAGAAAATTCGCCAATGCTTCTGCGCTCATAAAGCCACTCCCAAGATTTAATTATTTATAAAGGTCGCAAAGGTACGCCGCGCCTATAATTCCCGCGTCGTTTCCGAGAGCCGCCGCCTTTATCTGCGTTTTCTTCGCAATGTGGCGGGCGTAGTTTTCACCTTCAACATAAGCCACAATCGGGTCTATAAGGGTACTGCCCTCTTTTGAAATGCCGCCGCCCACGCACAGAACGTCCGGCTGGAAAATATTTATATTATTGGAAATACCTATTGCAACATATTCAATATATCTGTCAACCACGCGCTTTGCGGTATCGTCGCCCGCGCGCATGGCGTCAAATGCGGTTCTGCCGCTCACCTTGCTTATATCCCCGCCGCATATTTCCCACATTTTTGATTTCGGGTATCTTATCATAGCCTGCTTTGTCTGGCGGATGAGCGCCGTAGCAGATGCGTATGCCTCCCAGCAGCCCTGTCTGCCGCAGGTACAAATTTCACCGTCCATATTTATAACCACATGACCGAGCTCCGCTCCCGCATAGTTTGAGCCGGAATAGATCTTACCGTCAATTATAACGCCGCCGCCAACGCCGGTGCCGAGGGTGATTGCTATAAAATCGTTCGAGCCCTTGCCCGCGCCCGCAATATACTCGCCGTATGCTGCGGCGTTAGCGTCGTTTTCAATGTAAAAATCAACGCCCAGTTTTTCTTTCAGCATAGCCGCCATGGGCACATCGTAAAAATCAAGGTTGTTAGCATAGCATACCACGCCGCGCACCGGATCTATAGCTCCGGGTGTTCCCACGCCCATAGCCTCAATGTCCGAAAGCTTAAGCCCCGCATTTTCAACTGCCTGCTTTGCGGCAACAGCCATATCCGACACAATTTCCTCTGCGGGGCGGGGACAGTTTGTTTTTACCTGCGCGGTTGCGACTATCTTATAATTATCGTCTACAACTCCCGCTACAATATTCGTTCCGCCAAGGTCAATTCCCAATTTATACATTTTTACTTTACACTCCTGTTTTAATATTATCAGAACGGATTAACCGTTTCGTTTGTGCTTACGTCCTCGGGCTCGTCGGTCATACCGAGACGTTTGAGAAGATCCTGCGCCGCGTTGTAGCCGAGCTTTTTCTGCCTGCTGTTCATTGCGGCAACCTCAATTATAACCGCTAAGTTACGCCCCGGCTTTACCGGAATGGTGAGCGACGGTATATCAAGCCCCAAGATTTCCGTCGTCTGATTATCAAGCCCCATACGGTCATAAACCTTGTTTACATCCCATATTTCAAGGTTTATTATAAGGTCTATCTTCTCGGTGATCTTAACCGCGCCCGCGCCGAAAATTCGGCTCGCGTTAATAATACCTATTCCGCGCAGCTCAATAAAATGCCTTATATTATCGGGTGCAGTGCCCACAAGCGATTTATTTGATACACGGCGTATTTCAACCGCGTCGTCCGCTATAAGGCGGTGACCGCGCTTTATAAGCTCAATTGCGGTCTCGCTTTTACCTACTCCGCTCTCGCCCAGCAACAGTATTCCCTCGCCGTAAACCTCCACCAAAACACCGTGGCGCGTAACCCGCGGCGCCAAGTTTAAGTTTAAAAAGGCTATCAAGGCAGAGGTAAAGTCAGATGTAGTCTCCGCTGTGCGCAAAAGCGGCACGCCGTATTCCGCGGCGGTTTTCGCGTATACCTCGTCCACCTGCATATTGCGGCATATAACCACCGCCACAGGCTTGTGGGAGAAAAATTCTTTCAGCCTTTTTTCCGCCTTTTCGGGGGTGAACCGCAGTAAAAAGCTTTCCTCGCTCTTGCCTATTATCTGTATTCGCTTTTCATCGAAAAACTCAAAATACCCCGCCATATGCAAGCCCGGGCGGTTTACCTCGGTGGTGGATATTTGTATTTTTTCGGGGTTAGCCGGCATATTAAGCGTTTCCAGCGAAAATTCCGAAATTATCTTCGCAAGCGATACCGTAAAATTCGTTCGCATTCGTTCGCTCCCTCCCTATATTATCCTCAGTATATCATTATAATATAAATTTTTCCAAAACGCAAAGGTTTTTACACAAAAAAGAAATTT
>CAJJPG010000053.1 GCA_905193585.1 uncultured Oscillospiraceae bacterium | reverse complement strand
CGGAGTAGATCATACGGCCTGAAATATAAAACAGAAATTCCATCAAAAAAGATAAAAGCTTTTTTCTTTTCAGACATATTCCCTCCGATCATAACAGTTTTCAAATTTTTTTCCCTTTTTAAAGAAAATATATTTAACTTATTTTGCATTATTACATATTATGATATTGAAGATAACGTGTTGCCCCGGCGATACGACTTCAATTATTCTACAGGAGGCAATTTTTATGGCAGATTTAAAAAACGGCTGCCCGCCCGAAAACGGTACGTTTAAGGAAGCCGTATGCGTAGACGCCGGCAGAGTGTACGATTCCTGCTGCGACCGCGATTGTCTGGAGGATCTTCGCTGTTTCTTCTTACCCGAGGATCAGGGGCTTATAAGCAACGCGATAAGCGTGAGATTACGCTCGGCAGAGGTACTTAATGTTTTCATTGACGTTGAGCCGGTAAACTTCAACAAGGGCTTTTATTCCTGCGACCTTACTTTCTTCTTCCTGCTTGATTTCGACGTTTACACCGCTCCCCATTCCTGCCCGCAGAATATCCGCGGTATATCCTCTTACTCGAAAAAGGTTATACTCTTCGGCAGCGACGGCAACGTAAAGGTATTCTCCAGCCGCGACCGCGAGGACGGCGACTGCGACACAAGCTCGCGCAGAAGCACAAATATGCCTAAATGCGTTGTTCAGGCGGTTGACCCGATTCCGCTTTCGGCGAGAATTTGCGAGATTCACGATTGCTACGAGAATGTTCGCTGTATTCCGAAATGTATTTGTGATTGCATAGGCGGCAACGTTGTTACCGACCTGCAAAACGGCACTCCGACGGTTTACGTCACATTGGGGCTTTTCACCATAGTTCAGCTTATAAGAAACGTTCAGATGCTGATACCGGTATACGATTTCTGCATACCCGAAAAGCAGTGCGACGACTCAACCGACCAGCCCTGCGATACTTTCAGAAAAATTAAATTCCCGACCGACGATTTCTTCCCGCCGCGCCCGTGCGACGCCGATACCGACTGCTGCGGCTGCCAAAGAGCGGAGCAGTAGCAACCGATGAAATTACTGTGCAAGCGCATATAGCGTATATTTAAAAATATGCAAAATTTGCAGGAAATAAAGATTTGCGCAGTAAGGGTGTCCTTTGGGAAATTTGTCCCTTTGGCTGTTTAGGAGGGTTCAGGAACCCAATTTGAAGGGTTCCCGACGGTTCTTTCCCCCATTTCTGACCGGTCAGAAATGGGGGGAAAAGCGCGGCATAAGCGCATAAAATATCATTTAAAATATTGAGTGAATAACGGACTAATTTTTTAAAATCGGCGATATATCGAGCTTATCAAAGCCTTTAAAGAAATCCACTATTCCCGCTATATCCTTTTTAATACCGCCGGGAACGCGGCTTTCAAAGTTTATGGGCATAACCGGGTCGTGAACGCTCAGCCTAAGTAAGAAAAATCCGTTTTCGGTGGATATTCTCACGCCCTCGCGGTCATCGTCGGCGGTTTTGTAATCGGGTCTTGCTTCTGCGTATTCGCGCAGTTTTTTTATAACCGTTTCGCCGTATTCCCTGAAATTTTCCGCCGTTATATTAAAGCGGAACTCGGCTTCCTCGGCAGGCATTTTAAGCGGAGCGAGAATTTTTTCAATATCGCGCCCGCGCGCTAACTCTATTACTATTTTAGTCACTAAATACGCGCCGTCGTCAAGAAAATAGTTCTCCCTCAAAGCCGCGTGACCCGAGGTTTCTATGGCAAGCGGGCAGTTTATGCCGCCGCGGCATAGCTCAATCGCCTTGTTTATAACGTTTTTATAGCCGCGGCGGTAGCGGTAGTGGGTATCGTTAAGCGTATTTTCAAGGTATTCGCGCAGTCCGTCGCTCGTTACGGAATCGGTAACTATGGTAGCGCCGCCCTTTTCGCCCGACACCATATACGCGGCAAGCGCTATAAGGCGGTTGCGGTTAATTTCCTCGCCGTCAGCCCCAACGCAGCCCGCGCGGTCAACGTCGGTATCAAAAATAATGCCGAGGTCGGCGTTATTATTCTTAACCGCCGCGCATATGCTCTTCATAGCGTCCTCGTTTTCGGGATTGGGTATGTGGTTCGGGAACATTCCGTCAGGCTCTAAAAACTGGCTGCCCGATATATCCGCGCCCAGCTTTTCAAGCACGTCGGTAGCGTAAAATCCGCCCGCGCCGTTGCCTGCGTCCACCACTATTTTATAGCCCGCAAGCGGCTTTTCTTCTTCGGTTTTGCCCACCGCGTCGCATATCATTTTGCGCAGCCTTGCGGCGTATTTTACCATATAATTCAGCTTTACGGTAACGCCCGCGCGGTTGCATATAATTTCCTCGCCCTTATCGGCAAGCTTTACAATTTCGGTAATATCGGGCGAATCAAGCCCGCCCGCGGGGGTGAAAAATTTAAGCCCGTTGCGGTCAAACGGGTGGTGGCTTGCCGTTATCTGAATTGCGGCGTCGGCTTTTAAATCCACCGTAGTCATAAACATTGCGGGGGTAGAGCAAAGCCCGCAGTCTATTACCGATATGCCCGCGTTAATAAGCGCGCTTATAACCTGCTTTGCTATTTTTTCACCGGTTATTCTTGAGTCCCTGCCTACGGATATTGTAAGTTTTGTGGGATCCTTATCATATTTATTTATGTACCACGAAACAAACGCGGCGGTAATATCGTAAACCGCTTCGTCTGTCAGGTTTACCTTTTTCCCGCCTAAGGGGGATGCTACTCCCCTTATATCCGTGCCGCTTTTCAGTGAAATGTAACTCATAATATTAAAACTCCTATCCGAAAAAATATCCGGCTGAAAAATAGCCGATTATAATAAGTATTACGGCGGACGCCGTGTAAAGCATCGCCTTTAAAAATGCGGTTTTTCCGCTGCTTAGCATATTTATCACCCGGTAACAGTGTTCCCGGATACATAAATTTTATTTATCGGAGGCAGACGAATGACGGTATACAGGCTGGCAGGCGACAAAGTAAGAATTGCCCTTTCCGACAGCGAGGTGCTCTCGTTTTTCGGTACCTACGAAAAATTTGCCTCTTTAAGCGGCGGCACGCGGCTTGCCGTGAGTCTGCTGCTTAAGGAAAGCCTTGAAAAATACGGCGATATATTGGGCGACGACCTGCTTGTTGAAATAAGGGCAAGAAAATCCGCCGGGTGCGTTATTACCGTATCTCCCGCCGCGGGCAGAGAGCGCGGCAAAGACCGCGTTATGCTTATTTTCCCCGACAGTGAAAGTATGATAAGCGGCATTAAAAGGCTTTATTTGCGCCGCCTGCCGCGCGGAAAAAGCAGCCTTTACCGCCTTAAAAGCAGCTACCGCCTTGTCATAACGGGGCACAGCCGCGATTTTTATTTTATGAGCGAATTTTGCACCGTAAAAAACGCGGGCGAGCCCGAAATTGCCTACACCGAAGAATACGGCAGCCTGCTTTGCAGGGATACCGCCGTTGAAACCGTGGGCAAGGCTTTTTCTAAAGATTTTTAAGGGTTGCCACCGCCTTGCCCATATCCTCTGCCGAAAATACGCAGCTGCCCGCCACAAGCACCGTAGCGCCCGCGCTTACCGCAAGCGGCGCGGTTTCGTAATTTATGCCGCCGTCAACCTCTAAATCAATGTTTAACCCCTGTTTTTTGATTTCGTCACGCAGGGTAGAAAGCTTATAAAGCGCCGAGGGCATAAATTTTTGCCCGCCGAACCCCGGCTCTACCGACATTACAAGCACCATATCGCAAAGCGGCAAAAACTCAAAAATCTCCTCGGGCGCGGTGCCCGGCTTTATTGTAAGACAAGCCTTGCAGCCGCGCTCCCTTATCTCGGTAAGGGTGGCGCGCACATCGCTGCCCGCCTCGTAATGAAATCCTAAAATATCCGCAACCTCGGCAAACTGCTTTATATACCTGTGCGGGCGGTCAATCATAAGGTGCACGTCCAGCGGCAGCGTGGTGTGCTTTTTAATCGACTTTATAACCGGTACGCCGAACGAGATGTTCGGAACGAAAATACCGTCCATAACGTCAAGGTGCAGCATATCCGTACCTGCGTCCTCTAATTTTTTAATATCGTCTTTCAGTGTAAGAAAATCCGCCGTTAATACCGACGGTGAAATTTTAACAGACAATTCTTTCACCCCTATACATATATAATATATTTTAACCCCTATACAGCTTATTGTCAATGAAAATGAAAATACAAGTGAAATTTGTCGAACTAAAAAAAATATATAAAGTTTATCGGCGGCATATATCGGTAATAATTTTAGTGAGTATTACGGAGGTGCCGATATGTATAAAAACAAGGTCATAATTTGCGGAGTTGATACCTCAAAGCTGCCGCTTTTAAAGGAATCGGAAAAAACGGCGTTGCTTAAAAAATGCGCCGAGGGCGATAAGGCGGCGCGCGAGGAGCTTATAAACGGTAATTTGCGGCTGGTTTTAAGCGTTATTCAGCGCTTTACGGGCAGGGGCGAAAATCTTGACGATCTGTTTCAGGTGGGGTGTATAGGTCTTATAAAATCGATAGATAACTTTGACGTCACCCAAAACGTGCGATTTTCCACCTACGCCGTTCCTATGATAATAGGCGAAATACGCCGCTATTTGCGGGATAACAATTCAATAAGAGTAAGCCGCTCCATAAAGGACACGGCGTATAAGGCCATGCAGGTAAAGGAGCGGCTCTCCGCCGAAAAGCAGACCGAGCCCACCGTTCAGGAAATAGCGGCGGAGTTGGGGCTGCCGCAGGAAGAGGTGGTAATCGCGCTTGAAAGCATTGTAAGCCCTATTTCGCTTTACGACCCCGTTTATTCCGACGGCGGCGACACGATTTATGTGCTCGATCAGGTGGGCGACAATAACGACGACTCAAACTGGCTTGACGAAATCGCCCTGAAAGAAGCAATTAAAAACCTAAACGAGCGGGAAAAGCATATTTTGTTTTTGCGGTTTATGCAGGGCAAGACTCAAATGGAGGTTTCCGAGGAAATCGGCATTTCGCAGGCGCAGGTATCGCGGCTTGAAAAGAGCGCGCTTAAAAGAATTACCGAAAAATAATGAATTTTTATGCAAAAAGGCTTGCAATATGTATTTTTATGTGGTATAATGCTTGAAAATTAAATAAGCTATGTGAAGTATGCAGGAAATTACGGATGTTATTTTCAGTCCGTTTCCGAAGGAGTAACACTCTCAGGTGTCGCAATGGTGTGATAAAACTGTATACGGATAGCGCTCCGGAGAAGTCTGCTTAACAGATGCCGAAGGTGCAAGGCGTTTTTAAAAAAGCGCCAATCTCTCAGGCAAAAGGACGGAAGTTTATGTTTTACGCGGTGAAAGCCGTGTTTTAGTGCGTTTTTACGGAGTTGAACTGTTTTCGGTTCGGCTCCTTTTATTTTTTTTCAAAAGGGGAGAATTTCAGAATGTGGGAGTCATTTATTGAAACTGTCACGAAGGTGAACGATTGGGTGAACGGCGTAGTGTGGGGCTGGCCTATGATTATTATGATCTTAGGCACGGGCATACTGCTGACCGTAAGAACGCGGGTGCTGCAGGTGCGCAAATTCGGCGAGTCTATGAGCAGTACCATTGTGCCCGCCGTAAAGGATATGGGCAAAAAGAAAAACAAAAAGGACAAAAAAGCGGTTTCGCAGTTCGAGGCGTTTTCCGCCGCCATTTCGGGCACTGTGGGCACGGGTAACATTATCGGCGTTACCTCGGCAATACTGACCGGCGGCCCCGGAGCGGTGCTGTGGATGTGGATTTCCGCCTTTTTCGGTATGGTAACCAATTACTCAGAAAATGTTTTGGGGCTTTACTACCGCAAAAAGGAAAAGGACGGCAGCTTCAGCGGCGGCGCGTTTTATTACATAGCTAACGGTTTGAAACAGCGCTGGCTCGGTATGCTGGCGGCAATATTCTGCCTTTTGGCGGCGGTAGGTATGAGCGGCGTGCAAACAAATAAAATTACAGGCTCTTACACCTCGGTGCTGGGCAACGATTCTGCGGCGGTCAAGCTTATAATAGGCGGAATAGTGGCGTTTTTCGCAGCCATAGTTATAATAGGCGGAATAAAGCGCATAGGCAGAATAGCCTCTATGCTCGTTCCGTTTATGTCGCTTTTGTTTATTGCAATGGCGTTTGTTATAATCGGTAAAAATTATACCGCAGTGCCCGAGACCTTCCGCCTTATATTCACAAGCGCGTTTTCTTCAAAAGCGGTTGCGGGGGGCGTAGGCGGCTTTGCCTTTTCACAGATAATCAAAAAAGGGCTTGCCCGCGGCGTTTTCTCTAATGAGGCGGGGCTCGGCTCTTCGGTAATAGCCCACTCGGCGTCGGAAACCCGCGAGCCTGTAAAGCAGGGGCTTTGGGGCATTTTTGAGGTGTTTTTTGATACCTTTGTTATATGCACCTTAACCGCGCTTGTAATTCTTACTACCAATATCGGCTCGGGCGCGTATGAAAACGGCTCGTTTTTCGGTGCTGTAAACGCCGCGGGCGAGTTTGTGGGTGCTTCCGATTCGGCAACGGCGCTCAGCGCGTTTTCTTCAAACCTCGGTATGTTCGGTACGGTGGCATTTTTAATAATTCTTCCGCTCTTTGCATTTACCACCGTGCTCGCCTGGTCATATTACGGCGAAAAGGCGGTTGATTTCTGCTTCCGTCACAAGCCCGAAAACAAAAGAAAAATACCCGTGCTTATTTTCAAAATAATATTTATTCTGCTTATAGTTTTCTCGTCCCTTATCGGCTCTGACCTTATCTGGGCGCTGGACGATACCTTTAACGGGCTTATGGCGCTGCCGAACCTTATAGCCCTTGTGTTCCTTTCGGGTCAGGTTGCGCGCATTACCAAAAACTACTTTGACCGCAAAAAGGGCAAGGACATAGAGCCAATGCTCTCAGCTTACCCCGAGCAAAACGAAGAGTTTAATGAGTACATAAAAGGCAAATAAAACGCCGCATTAAACTGTTGACAAGTCCTCCCAATATGGTATAATATATTAAATATACTTATTATACCGTATTGGGAGGATGTAGCATTATGGCTTATTATTTCAACGAGGTTTCGCATACCTTTAACGAGTATCTTTTGGTTCCGGGGTATTCGTCTGCCGAGTGTATTCCGGCAAACGTCTGCCTTAAAACACCCCTTGTAAAGTTTAAAAAGGGTGAAGAACCCGCAATCTCAATGAATATTCCGCTTACCTCCGCTATAATGCAGTCGGTCTCGGGCGACAGGCTCGCCGTGGCTCTCGCGCGTGAGGGCGGCGTTTCATTTATTTACGGCTCGCAGTCTATTGAAGACGAGGCGGCTATGGTAGAGCGCGCAAAGTCCTATAAGGCGGGCTTTGTTGTAAGCGAATCCAACGTAACGCCCGACAGCACCTTAAAGGATATTTTAGAGCTTAAAGCCAAAAACGGACATTCCACCGTGGCCGTAACGTCGGACGGGCTGCCGAACGGCAAGCTGCTCGGCATAGTTACAAGCCGCGATTACAGAGTAAGCCGTATGGCAGAGGATACCTACGTTAAGGACTTTATGACCCCGCTTTCCTCGCTTATAGTGGGCGAAGAGGATACAACCCTTAAAAAGGCGAATGATATTATATGGGATCACAAGCTGAATTCCCTGCCGATAGTTGATAAAAACGGCAATCTTAAATATTTCGTTTTCCGCAAGGATTACGACGCGCACAAGGAAAACCCCAACGAGCTGCTTGACAGCCACAAGCGCTATGTTGTAGGCGCGGGAATAAACACCCGCGACTATGAGCAAAGAGTGCCCGCGCTTATAAACGCGGGGGCGGACGTGCTCTGCATAGATTCATCCGAGGGCTTCAGCGAGTGGCAGGCGCGCACGCTTAAATTCATACGCGAAAAATACGGCGATACCGTTAAGGTGGGCGCCGGAAACGTGGTTGACCGCGAGGGCTTTTTATTCTTAGCCGAGGCGGGCGCCGACTTTATAAAGGTAGGCATAGGCGGCGGCTCTATATGTATTACCCGCGAGACAAAGGGCATAGGCAGGGGTCAGGCAACCGCGCTTATTGACGTTTGCAAAGCAAGAGACGAATATTTTGAAAAAACGGGAGTTTATGTTCCCGTCTGCTCCGACGGCGGCATTGTGCACGACCACCACATGACCCTGGCGCTTGCCATGGGCGCGGACTTTATGATGCTCGGCAGATATTTTGCCCGCTTTGACGAAAGCCCCACAAACCGCGTCACCATAAACGGCAATTATTATAAGGAATACTGGGGCGAAGGCTCAAACCGCGCGAGAAACTGGCAGCGCTATGACCTCGGCGGCGATAAAAAGCTATCGTTTGAAGAGGGCGTTGACTCCTATGTACCTTATGCGGGCAGCTTGAAAGACAACGTAAGCCTTTCGCTTTCAAAGGTACGCTCAACCATGTGCAACTGCGGCGCGCTTACTATACCCGAGCTGCAAAAGAAAGCAAAGCTCACCCTTGTTTCGGCAACAAGCATTGTTGAGGGCGGCGCGCACGACGTTATTCAGAAAGACACTTCCTCGGGTCTTGTAAAATAATGAAACCCGTATTATATATTGTAATTCCCTGCTATAATGAAGAAAAGGTGCTGCCCGTTACAAGCGGTATGTTTCTGGAAAAGCTCAAAAGCCTTATTTCGGCGGATATTATATCGGACGACAGCCGCATTATGTTCGTAAACGACGGCAGCCGCGACGGCACGTGGGATATAATAACCCGACTGTCAAAAGAGGAAAAGTATTTCACAGGAATATCCTTAAGCCGCAACCGCGGGCACCAAAACGCGCTGCTTGCGGGGCTGCTTGAAGCCGAGCCGCTTTGCGATATTACCGTAAGCATTGACTGCGACGGGCAGGACGATATAAACGCGATAGACAGCATGGTGCGCGAATATCTCGACGGCGCCGAAATAGTGTACGGCGTGCGCTCAAGCCGCGAGACAGATACGTTTTTCAAGCGCACCTCGGCGCAGTGCTTTTATAAGCTTATGAACCGCATGGGCGCGGACGTGGTGTATAATCACGCCGATTACAGGCTTTTATCTTCAAAAGTTATAAAGGAACTTGCGAATTTTAAGGAAGTAAATATTTTCCTGCGCGGTATGATTCCGCTTGTGGGCTTTAAAAGCACCTGCGTTTATTACGAAAGGCGCGAGCGCTTAGCGGGCGAGAGCCACTATCCGCTAAAAAAAATGCTCTCCCTCGCGCTGGACGGAATTACAAGCCTTTCCACCAAGCCTATAAGAATTATAACCGTATTCGGGTTTATAATCGCACTGTTGAGCTTTGCGGGCATAATATGGTCGGTAATAACCTTTGCCCTCGGCAAGACCGTGGCGGGTTGGGCTTCGCTTGTAACCATTATTTTCTTTTTCAGCGGAATACAGCTTTTAAGCCTCGGCGTAATAGGCGAATATATAGGAAAAATATATCTTGAAACAAAGGCAAGGCCGCGCTTTATTATTGAAAAACGCACCGGCAGCGCCGACAGGACGGAAAATAATGATAGACATTAAAAACACAAATACAAGCGAGCTTTTAAATCAGGCAAATGAAATTTTCGACCAGACAAGACCCTTTGCCGAGCTTATGATGCGCTATAAATGCGCCATGCTTGAAGTAAAAACCAAGCTTGACGTGCTTAACACGCAGCTCTCCCTTGAAAATGACCGCAACCCATTTGAATCGATAGCGTGTCGGCTTAAAAGCGTTCCGAGCATAATTGAAAAGCTCAACCGCAAGGGACTGGAGCTTTCTGCCGAAAGCATTGAAAAAAACCTCAATGACGTTGCGGGCATACGCGTTATATGCTCCTTTCCCGAGGATATTTATATTTTGGCAAAAGAGCTTTGCACGCAGGATGATATACGCCTTATCGCCTGCAAGGACTACATAAAAAACCCGAAACCGAACGGCTACCGCAGCCTGCACCTTATAGTGGAAATTCCCATATTCCTTATGCCCGAAAAGAAATTTATGCGGGTTGAGGTGCAGTTCAGAACCATTGCAATGGACTTCTGGGCAAGCCTTGAGCACAAGCTTAAATATAAAAAGGATATAAAGCAGGATGTTGAGCAGATTTCCGAAGAATTGCGCGAATGTGCCGAAGAAATAAGCCGACTTGATATGAAAATGCAGAATATTCACCGAAAAATATACGGAAATGACAGCGAAATTAAAAATTAATAAAAAAATATTACAAAAAGGGTTGCAATTTTGTAACCCTTTTGTTATAATAGGGTTTATAGAAATTACAATTTGTAACCTTTGAAAGAAGTGACCGTTATTTTTAAGGATATTCTTAATAAAGAAACCTTACTTGAAATATTATCGCAGAATAAGCTTTTAAGAAAAACTATATCCGTTTTAAGCGGTAAAAAGCTGCTTATGCGCATATGCTCGCTCTGCCTTATAGGTATGCTGGCGGTCGGCGTAAGCATAGTGTCCGTAGGCATAACTCTCGGGTTCAAGGTAAATTACGCCGGCAACATTATTGCCACAATAAGAAACGCCGCCGTGTTTGACGACGCTAAAAATATAGCCGTTAAAAGTATTGAAAGCAGCAACGCCGCAGGGGCGATAGAAAAGCCGAATTTCAAAATGACCCTTACCGTTTCAAACAGGCTTTGCAGCGCTTTAAAGCTTGCCGACGCGATTATTGAAAACACAAATGATATTGTTGAGGCTTCCGCCCTTGTGGTAAACGGCGAGACCCTGCTTTGCGGCGAAGCCGACGAATTGGCTGAATGTCTTGAAAAAAGCCGCACCCGCTTTGAAACCGAGGGTGCGGAGAACACATCTGAATTTACAGATGATGTTAAAACCGAAAAGGGCTATTACCTTAAAAGCGAAATAGCGTCTGCGGACGAGCTTACCGCCGCCGCCGAAAAGCTTAACGTTAAAACCGTATCGGTAATTACAACCGATACCGAAATACCGTTTGCCACCAAAACCGAAAAAACAAACGGTCAGCTTATAGGCTATTCCTCTGTAAAAACCGCCGGTCAGAACGGCATAAACCGCAAAACCGAAAATGTTGAAAAGCTGAACGGTGAAGAGGTAGCGCGCGAGGAGCTTAAAACCGAGGTCGTTAAAGAACCGATAACACAGGTAACAATTGTCGGCACGGCTAAAAGCACGGCGACCGCGGCACAGCGTATTGCCGCCCGCAGCGAAGGGTTTATCTGCCCGCTCAGTAAAGGCTCGTTTGTCGTTTCCTCTTATTACGGCGACGGCAGAGGTCACAAGGGAATGGACCTCGCAGCAGACTACGGCACGGGAATATATGCCTCAGCCGCGGGAACGGTGGTTTCCGCCGGGTTTGACGGTGCCTACGGTTACAGCGTGGTTATAGACCACGGTAACGGGCTTAAAACAAGATACGCGCACGCAAGCGCGTTAAAGGTTGCAAAGGGCGCAAAGGTTGAGCAGGGCGATCTGCTGGCGCTTGTGGGCAACACGGGCAATTCTACCGGCAACCATTTGCACTATGAGGTGCTCATAAACGATACCCGCGTAAACCCCGCGCCTTATATAGGGCTTGATTAAAATTTAAATGCATATAACAACGGCGCAGGCTTTAAGCCTGCGCCGTTTGAGCGTGTCGAAAAAGTCGACACGCTCTTGGTCGGGAATGCCGCTCGCTCGAAAATCAAAGATTTTCGGACTGCACTCTATCCCCGCCAATACCACCCCTGTGCCCTTGAAAAATAGCTTTTTAAGCTATTTTTCGCTTACAAGGTGTTTTTCCG
>CAJJPG010000052.1 GCA_905193585.1 uncultured Oscillospiraceae bacterium | reverse complement strand
ACTTGCCGCGAAAATAATCTATTATTCCGTAGCCTATTGTGGCATAGCCGGGGTCTATTCCCAAAATACGCACTGTCCGCCCACCTTTACTATTCCATAATAAAGTATTATATCATATTTTTTTTAATACTTCAAGAATTTATTGGTATGCAAAATAAATAGGTTGCCCCGCCAAAGGGAGCTAAGTTTTCCTATAAAATTTTCAAACAACAAAAAGTGAGCATACGCGAGTATACGCGAGAAAAAACGAGCATTTTAAAGGCATTAAAATTTAAGGCGCAAAATACGGCAGAAAAATGTAGAAAAAACGCAAAAAAAACTTGACATTTTAGCGTTTTAATAGTATAGTCAATACTTAGTTAGACATTAAACAAAATATGTTTAAGCATCTGTGTAGAGAGCAGGTTCAGATTTTATGCCGTAGTTTCGGGTCAGAGGGCCTTTGAAAACTATGAAAAACCCTTTGTTCAGGGCATATTACGAAGAGTCTGCGGGTACCTCACGGGAAGTAATTTGAACAAAGGTGGATGCTTTATGGAAAAAGAAAATATTGTGGAGCTTAAAAACATTTCGGTCGCTTTTGACGGCGAGCAGGTTTTGGACGGGCTTGACCTTGAAATTAAGGATAAAGAGTTTATAACTCTGCTGGGTCCCTCCGGTTGCGGTAAAACCACCACCCTGCGGCTTATAGCCGGCTTTTTAGAGCCTGACGGCGGCGAGATTTTGTTTGAGGGCAAAAAAATAAATGGTGTTCCGGCGTATAAGCGTCAGGTTAACACCATTTTTCAGCGTTATGCACTGTTTCCGCACCTTAACGTGTATGAAAACATTGCTTTCGGGCTGCGGGTTAAAAAACGCCCCGAAAAAGAGATAAAGGAAAAGGTTGCCGAAATGCTGCGCCTTGTAAACCTTACGGGGCTTGAAAAACGGCATATTGATACCCTTTCGGGCGGTCAGCAGCAACGTGTGGCTATTGCCCGCGCCATAGCGAATCACCCGAAAGTATTGCTGCTTGACGAGCCGCTTGCCGCGCTTGACCTTAAACTCCGTAAAGATATGCAAAAGGAGCTTAAAAAAATTCAGCAGCAGTTAGGCATAACCTTTGTTTTTGTAACGCACGACCAGGAAGAGGCGCTCACCATGTCCGACCGCGTGGTGGTAATGGACGGCGGCAAAATTCAGCAGGTAGGCACTCCGCAGGATATTTACAACGAGCCGCAGAATGCCTTTGTGGCTGACTTTATAGGCGAATCGAATATAGTAGACGGCATTATGCTGCGCGACCTCTACGTTGAGTTTTCAGGCGCGCGGTTTGATTGCCTTGATAAAGGCTTTGCCGCAAACGAGGCGGTGGACGTTGTAGTCCGCCCCGAGGACGTGGACATTGTTCCCCCCGAAAAGGGTATGCTTACAGGCACGGTAACTTCGGTTGCGTTCCTAGGTGTGCACTATGAAATAATAGTGGATATAGGCGGCTTTAAGTGGATGATACAAACCACCGATGAGCATTTTGTGGGCGATAACGTGGGGCTTTTCATTGAGCCCGACGCCATTCACATTATGAAAAAATCGAAATATTCGGGACTTTACGGCGATTATTCCTCCTACAGTGAGGAAATTGACCACCTCTCCGACGTTATCGAGGAGGAATAGCCGTGAACAAAAAATCTTTCGGCAACAAGATAGTAGCCTCCCCCTACATTGTTTGGTCAGCTATATTTATAATTGTGCCGCTTGTTATAATGTTTTATTTCGCCCTTACCGATAATAACGGCGTTTTTACCCTCGCTAATATTACGGCAATAGGCAAATATAAAAAAGCGTTCGGAATTTCAATACTCTACGCCGCGGTTTCCACCGTTATAACGCTGCTGCTTGCCTACCCCATGGCGTATTTTATGACAAAGCTTAAAATATCCTCGCAGCGTATGCTTTTTATAATTATTATGATTCCCATGTGGATGAACTTCCTCATACGCACCTATTCATGGATAACCATACTTTCAAACACGGGGCTTATAAATACGTTTTTGCAGAAAATCGGGCTTATTGATAAGCCCATAAAGCTGCTTTTAACCCCCGGTGCTGTAATTCTCGGCATGGTGTACGATTATATTCCGTATATGATTTTGCCCATTTACTCTGTTATGTCAAAGCTGGATAAATCGCTTTTGGAAGCAGCCGAGGACTTAGGCTCAAACTCGTTTACCAAGTTTAAAAGGGTGATTTTTCCGCTTACAAAGCCGGGCGTTATTTCGGGCATTACCATGGTGTTTGTGCCTTCTGTCAGCACGTTTTACATTTCGCAAAAGCTCGGCGGCACCAAAACAATGCTTATAGGCGATACGATTGAGTATTTCTTCAATTCAGGCCCCGAGCATTACAATATCGCCTCGGCAATATCTATGGTGCTTATGGTTATGATACTGATATGTCTGTTTATAATGAACAGGTTCTCCGACAGTGATGACGGAGGTGTGTTAATGTGAAAATACTCTCCCGAATTTATGTGGCGCTTATTATTTTATTCCTTTACGCCCCCGTTGCGGTTATGGTTATTTTTTCATTCAACGACAGCGGCAGCGTGTGGGTAATGAACGGCTTTTCCACCCGCTGGTACGCGGGGCTTACATCCGATACCGCAATGATGAGCGCACTGCAGCACACCCTAATAATTGCGGTGTCCTCCGCCTTAATATCTACCGTGCTCGGCACGGCGGCGGCGGTGGGAATTACCGCAATAAGGCGCAAGATGCCTAAAAAAATCATAATGTCGGTCACGCAAATTCCTATGATGAACGCCGATATTGTTACGGGTATTTCCCTTATGCTGCTGTTCATATTCGTCGGCAAGCTTTTGGGGCTTTCGGAGTCTCTCGGGTTTTTAACGGTGCTTATTTCCCATATCACCTTTAACCTGCCCTATGTTATTCTTTCGGTAATTCCGAAATTAAAGCAGACCGACCCGAATTTACCCGAGGCGGCTATGGACCTCGGCTGCACGCCCGTAAAAGCGTTTTTCAAGGTAATGCTGCCCTCAATTTCCACGGGAATTATTACCGGGTTTATAATGGCGTTCACACTGTCGCTCGATGATTTTGTTATAAGCTATTTCACCTGCGGGCATTACCAGACTTTGCCGATAGTGATATACTCTATGACGAAAAAGACGGTAAAACCCGACGCATACGCGCTTTCCACCCTTATATTCATAACGGTGTTTGTGCTGTTAATACTTTATAATGTACTGCAAACAAAATCTGAAAAGAAATCACAAACGAAAGAAAGGATTTAGATAAATGAAAAAGACAATTGCTTTAATAATAACGCTTGTAATTACAATCTCCGCCGCGCTTACGGGCTGCGGATACAAATATAAGGAGCTTAACCTCCGCGCAAAGTTCGACCAAAGCCTTAAGGGGACTACCCTCACGGTTTACAACTGGGGCAAATATATTTCGGACGGCGAGGATGATTCCATGGACGTTAACAAGGAATTTGAAAAGCTTACCGGAATCAAGGTTAAATACCTAAATTATGTAAGCAACGAAACTATGTATTCTCAAATTAAAAGTGCAGGCGTCAGCTATGATATAATAATCCCCTCGGATTATATGATAGAGCGCCTTATAAGTGAGGATATGCTGCAAAAAATTGATACCTCTAAAATTTCAAACTATGACCTTATAGACTCAAAGTACAAGGGGCTTTTCTTTGACGAAAAGGATGAATACAGCGTTCCCTACAACGTGGGTATGGTAGGCATAGTTTATAACGAAAAGCTCACGGGGGCGGATATTAAGCACTCGTGGAACGTTTTATGGGATGAGAAATATAAGGATATGGCGCTTAATTTCGATAATCCGCGCGACGCGTTTATGACCGCGCAGATGATTTTGGGTCAGGATCTCAACACCACGAACAAGGCTGATTGGGACGCCGCCGCAGAACTGCTTAAAAAGGGCAAAAATAATCTTCAGGATTATGTTATGGACGAGGTTTTCAGCAAAATGGAAACGGGCGAAGCATCAATTGCCCCCTACTATGCGGGCGACTGCCTTACCATGATGGACGTTAACAAAGACCTTAAATTCTTCTACCCCGAAGAGGGCACTAATATTTTTGTCGATTCGATTTGCATACCGAAAAACGCCAAAAACGTTGAAGCGGCGCTTATGTATATAAACTTCCTGCTTGATCCCGACGTCGCGACGGCTAACGCCGAATATTTAGGCTACGCATCCCCCAACACGGCGGTAGTAAACAATAAGGATTACTGCTATTATCAGAACGAGGTACTCTACCCCGCCGAGACTGCTATGCCAAAGGTGCAATATTACCACGATATTGATACCGACACCAGAACCTACTACGAAAAGCTGTGGAGCGAGGTTAAGCTGCACTGATTTAGATGGTAGATATTAGACGGCAGATTAATGACAACCCATCAGTCAAAACCTGCGGTTTTGCCAGCTCCCCTTACACAGGGGAGCCTTTGTTTTGCAAAAAAAAATCGGCTCCCTTCTTTTTGATGTAAGTCAAAACAGAGGGGAGCTGTCACGTTAGTGACTGAAGGGTATTTCTATCTAACGTCTAAAATCTAACGTCTAATATCTATATTGCAACCCCTTAATCAGCCTTATTTTTCAAAAAATCTTGTAAGAAATTCGCGTGTTTTAGCGTTTTTCGGGTTTTCAAATATATCCGCGGGTGTACCCTCCTCGCAGATAACCCCGTCCGCCATAAATACCACGTGGGAGGAGACGTCCCTTGCAAACGCCATTTCGTGGGTAACAACTATCATTGTAAGCCCCTCTGCCGCCAGCGTTCGCATAACGCTTAAAACCTCGCCGACCATTTGCGGGTCGAGCGCGCTTGTGGGCTCATCGAACAAAAGAACCTCGGGGTTCATAGCCAGTGCGCGGGCAATTGCTACGCGCTGCTTTTGCCCGCCCGAAAGCTGCGAGGGCTTTGCGTTGATATAAGGCGCCATTCCTACCTTTTCAAGGTATTTCATAGCTGTCTCTTTCGCCTCTGCCCTTGATTTGCCCAGCACCTTAGTCTGCCCTATCATACAGTTTTTAAGTACGGTCATATTATTGAAAAGGTTAAAGGACTGGAAAACCATTCCCACATGCGAGCGGTAGGCGCTGGCGCCGCCCTTAATTTTATCAATATTGGTATCGTGGTAAAGTATTTCGCCCGATGTCGGCGTTTCAAGCAGGTTTATACAGCGCAAAAGGGTGGATTTACCCGAGCCCGACGCGCCTATAATGCTTGTAACGTCACCCGCGTTTACCGAGAAATCAATATCCCGCAGCACCTCGTGCTTGCCGAAAGTCTTTGAAAGGTGCTTTACCTGTAAAATCGGTTCTGCCATTATTTACCGCTCCTTTCCGACTTTTTAACATATGAATAAGTGCCGCTTGTGAGCGCGAGCGTGTCCTTAGTAGCAACGTCGAAGTTCGCGGGTCCGTCCATTTTCTTTTCCCAAAGCCTTAAAATAAGCGAGCAGATGACCGTCATAATAAGGTAAATGGTGAGAGTTATGACTGCCGACGGGAAATAGATGTACTTAGCGCCGACAATCGCCTTGTGCGCCGCGAACAGCTCGGCATAACCTATAACGAACATAACCGAGGTATCCTTAATATTTATAATAAGGTTATTGCCTATTTGCGGGATTATGTTGCGAATTGTCTGCGGCAGAATAACGTGAAGCATGGTTTTAAAGTGGTTCATACCTATTGACTTTGCGCCCTCGGTCTGCCCGATATCTATCGACATTATACCGCCGCGCACCGTTTCCGCCATATAAGCGCCCGTATTTATTGAAACTACCAAATACGCCGCAAGGGTTACTTCAAGATTTACCGCGCCGTCGGTAAAATACGGTATTGCGTAGAAAATGAAGATTGCCTGAATTATCATAGGCGTTCCTCTGAACACCTCAACGTAAATGCGGACTATCGCCTTTACGATTCCCAAGAGTATGCGCTTTACAATATTATCGTTCTTTGTGCACGGAATAGTTTGCACTATTCCGCACGCAAGACCTATTATACAACCTATTGCCGTTGCAACGACCGCAAGCTCTATTGTTTTAAGCGCTCCCACCAAATATTGTGATGAGCTGTCGCCCCAGCATTTAACTATATCGCTCCAAAGCTGAGCAAATTTATCCATATTCCGTCACCCGAATTACTTCTCGGCAAGGGGCTGAATCTTGGTAGCCTCTGCCATAATGGAATTAAAGTCGTCCGCAGTCATATCCTTTAAAACCGCGTTTATCTTGTCCTTAAGCTCTGAATTGCCCTTCTTAACCGCAATACCGATGTTTATATCGCCCTCGTCAACCTTGAAAGCATTATCCTCAAGATCAAGTATTTTAAGGTCGCTGTAAGCAAGCAGCGCGCCCTGCGCGGTAGGCATATCGGTGCAGATAAAGTCAACTGCGCCCGTTTCAAGCGCCATAAGCATTGAGGGGGCGGTTTCCTGCGCGGTCTGAATTTGTGCGCCGTTTATCTGCGGCAGGCAGGTATCGTACCAAATGGTTCCGAGCTGCGAGGTGCACTTGCCGCCCGAAAGGGCGGAAAGCTTGGTAGCATTTGCAAACTTGCTGTCCTTCTTCGTCATGCAAACAATGCTGGCATAAATGTAGGGGCCTGCAAAATCAACCTGCTGCATACGGTCTTCCGTCATTGACTGACCCGCTATTGTAGCGTCAACCTTGCCTGTCTGAACGGCGGGAACAAGCGAATCCCAGTCAAGGCGTACAACTTCAAGCTTCCAGTTATTCGCCTCGCAAATCTTTTTCGCCATCATAATATCGTAGCCGTTTGCGTAGTCGTTTGAGTCCTTAATTTTAACCGCGCCGTTTGAGTCGTCGCTCTGGGTCCAGTTATAGGGTGCATACGCGCACTCCATAGCAACGGTAAGCACGCCGTCCTCTACGCCGGACTTTGCCGCAGTCTGCTTTTTGCCGCCGCAGCCCGCAAAGAGGGTTGCTACAAGGGCAACGGATAAAATTGCCGATAAAATTCTTGCTGTTCTGTTCATTTTTGAACACTCCTAAAAAAATATTAAAAAATAAGCCTGCGACCCGAAAGGTATCACAGGCTTTGCTGATATTCAAAAATAAATAAAAACAAATACTTATGATAGCTCTCCGCAAATAATGCGACAGTGCCGCGCCTATTAAACGCGACCCCAGCAGCCCACGGCGGCAACCGCAAAACCACTTCGGCGGAACAGCCTTTCCCCCACCGCCGTTTGCCGACGTATACCGTGGAGTACTCATCATATCCGCGCCTCTATCAGGTGCTTTCTTAAATTTTCAATTATTATATACCCCTTTTTTAGGTTTGTCAAGTGTTTTTTTGAAAATTTTTTTACATTTTTTTAAGCGCGGTTATCATAGCCTTTATATCCGCCGCGCTGTTAAAGGTTGCGGGCGCAGCCCTTACCGCACCGTTTTCAAGCGTTCCCATAATTCGGTGGGCGGTGGGCGCGCAGTGCAGCCCCGCACGGACGGCTATGCCGTTTTCATTTAAAAACCGCGCCGTTTCGCCGCTTTTGTAGCCATCAACGTTAAAGGATATAACGGGCGCCCAGCCGCCCGCCGTGGGCTGCGGCGCGTAAAGTTTTACTTTCGGAATTTTTTCAAGCTCGGAATAAAGCAATGCGCAAAGCGACATTTCGTGGCTGTATATTTTTTCTGTTCCGATACTTTTAACATATTTAAGCCCTGCCGCCGTGCCTAAAATTCCCGGTACGTTTATTGTGCCGCTTTCAAGCCTTTCGGGCAGAAAATCGGGCTGGGTAAGTTCCGCCGAATTTGTGCCCGTGCCGCCCTCTATAATCGTATTTCTTATAGGTCTTTCACATATAAGCACGCCCACGCCCATAGGCGCGTAAAGCCCCTTGTGCGGCGCTATGCACAAATAGTCTATTCCCTGCTTTTGCATGTTTATTGGCAGCACGCCCGCAATCTGTGCCGCGTCAACCGCAAAGGGCACGCCGCGTATTCTGCAAAGCGCGCCTATTTGCGCTATGGGCAGCGCCTTACCCAAAACGTTTGAAGCCCCCGTGCATATTACCAGCTTTGTATCGGGGCGTATAAGCCTTTCAAAATTATTAAGCGTTATGTTATCGTCGGTAAGCGATACCGCCGCCACGTCCACCGCCGCGCCAACCTTATAAAGCGGGCGCATAACCGCGTTGTGTTCGAGCGAGGACGTTACAACATGATCCCCCGTTTTAAGCAAGCCTTTTACAACGCAATTCACGCTGTGGGTGCAGTTAAGTGTAAACACAACGTTTTCCGCCCCCGAGGCGCCGAAAAATTCTGCCAACTGCTCGCGCGTGTTATACACCGCCGCCGCGGTCTTCATGGATACCGCGTGTCCGCTCCTGCCGGGGTTTGCGCAGTACTCCCGCAGCGCCGTATTAACGGCATTTATAACGCCCTGCGGCTTTTTACCCGTTGTCGCCGCGTTATCAAGATATATCACAGTATTTCCCTCCCTTACTCAAAACGGAGCTGCCGCGAAATGCGCCGCAACTCCGTAATTTTCTTTAATCCGTATTTATTTCAAGAATTTTTACCCCCGCCTGCCGCAGCAGCTTTTCGGCGGCGGTTATATCTCCGTCGGTTATTATGCTGTATCCGCAGCCGGCGCTGCCTTTTCCCGAGGTTATTCTTTCAATTTTTACGTTAAAACCTTTTCTTTTGAGCAAATCCCGCCCCTTTATGGCATAGGTCACGGTGCCCGTTGTTATAATATACCTCTTCATTTCTTTTCACTCCGTAAAACCGCGCCGCTAAGCCGCGAAGACTTAAACGGTGCGCAATTTTATATTATATAATATGACGGAAAAAAGAAAATGATATACTGACATTAGACATTGGATATTAGATGGTAGATATTAGAAGAATACCCCTCAGTCGTGCATACGAACGACAACTCCCCTCTTTTTCGGCAAAGCTGAAAAGAAGGGAGCCTTGGGTTTGTGCAGACCGTTACCCCACATCTATTGGGGTTGCCGCATAAAGAAGCAGCAGAGACTGTTATTTCAGTCTCTGCTGCTTTATTACTGTTCCATAATTGCTCTGAATTCATCGCCCGAGATTTTTTCTTTCTCAAACAGAACCTTTGCAACCTCGTGGAGTTTCGGCATAGCGCCGTTCAAAAGCTCCAAAGCCTTTGCGTACTGCTTCATTACCACGGCTTCTATCTCTTCGTCGATAACCGCCGCAGTCTTTTCAGAGTAGTTGGGGGTGGATGAGAAATCGCGGCCTAAGAATACCTCGTTATCATCATGGCCGTAGGTTACAAGACCTAACTTATCGCTCATACCGAACTTGGTAACCATTTGCCTTGCAAGGGCGGTTGCGCGCTCAATATCGTTGGAAGCGCCCGTGCAAACGTCGTCCTGCGTCAGCTGTTCTGCCGCTCTGCCGCCCAGTAAAGAGCATATCCGCTCGGCAAGCTGCTTTTTAGATGTATGACCCTTTTCGTCAACCGGCAGATACATTGTATAACCTGCAGCCATACCGCGCTGAATAATTGAAATTTGGTGTACGGGGTCTTGCGTGGGTAAGAAGTAGGAAACGATTGCATGCCCCGCCTCGTGGTATGCGGTGACCTTTTTATCCTTATCCGATACAATGTGCGATTTTTTCTCCGCGCCCATAACCACCTTAATGGTAGCCTCTTCAATTTCCTGTTGGGTAATCGCCTTTTTACCGTGGCGCACCGCAAGCAGCGCCGCCTCGTTAAGCAGGTTTGCAAGGTCTGCGCCGGTAAAGCCCGAGGTGGACTTTGCAATGGTGGCAAGGTTTACATCGGGGCCGAGGGGTTTTCCTCTTGAGTGAACCTTGAGTATTTCTTCCCTGCCCTTAACGTCGGGGTAGTTTACGGTTATCTGGCGGTCGAAACGACCCGGGCGCAAAAGCGCTTTATCCAGAATATCGGGGCGGTTTGTAGCCGCCATTACTATAACGCCCTCGTTAGCGCCGAAGCCGTCCATTTCAACAAGCAGCTGGTTAAGCGTCTGCTCGCGCTCGTCGTGACCGCCGCCGAGACCGGCACCGCGCTGACGGCCCACCGCGTCAATCTCGTCAATAAATATAATAGCAGGAGCCTCGCGCTTTGCCTCGCCGAAAAGGTCGCGCACGCGCGAAGCGCCCACACCTACGAACATTTCAACAAAATCAGAGCCGGAAATTGAGAAGAAAGGAACTCCCGCCTCGCCCGCAACCGCGCGCGCAAGCAGTGTTTTACCCGTTCCGGGAGGGCCAACAAGCAAAACGCCCTTGGGTATTTTAGCGCCCAATTCGTTGTACTTTTTCGGGTCTTTAAGGAAATCGACTATTTCAGCCATTTCTTCCTTTTCCTCGTCTGCCCCCGCAACATCGGCAAATGTGGTTTTACGTCTGCCGTCGTCCTTGCGTACCTTTGCTTTGCCGAAGCCCATGGTTTTATCCGCGCCCATTGAGGCGTTCATGCGCTTCATTATGAATACCCAGAAGATAATCATAACGCCCAGCGTTATAAGTGTCGGCAGCAGGTTCATAATCCATGCGGTTTCGCCGCCCGATTTATAATCGTACTTGATTATTTTATCGGTTCCGCTGTTTTCCGAATTGTTTTTCAGTACAAAATCGTTTACGTCGTTATAAAATATCGAGGGGTCGGCAACCGTGTAGCGGTAACTTTTGCCGTCGTCACGCTTTGTGTAGACAAGCTGACCACTGTGGAGGTTAAGGCTGAACTCGGAAATTTTATTTTCCGTAACCATTTCAACGATTTCATAGTACTTTGTTTCCACCGTGTTTTTCGAAAGATAGGAAACCGAAAGCACAGAGATTATAAACGCAATGGGGATTCCTATAAACAAAAGCACATTTTTCAAATTCTTGTTCAAGGGTTTAAAGCTCCTTTCCTATTTGTCGGCGTAAACCTTAGGTGATAAAACCCCGACATAAGGCAAATTTCTGTATTTTTCATTGTAATCAAGCCCGTAGCCGATTACAAATTCGTCCGGTATTACTTTTCCCACATAGTCCGCCTGAATATCCGCGCGGCGGTTTGTGGGCTTATCCAAAAACGCGCACACCTTAATGCTGGCAGCGTTTCTGTCCATCAAAACATTTTTAAGGTAAGCCAGCGTAACGCCCGAATCGAGAATATCCTCAACCAGCAGTATGTCGCAGCCGTCCGGGTCAATATCAAGGTCCTTTTTGAATTTAACAACGCCCGTGGTTTTGGTTCCGCTGTAAGAGGATACCGCCATAAAATCAATCTGGCAGTCGCAGGTTATCGAGCGCATGAGGTCCGCCATAAACACTACCGCGCCTTTAAGCACGCTTACAAGCAACAGGCGCTTGCCTTCGTAGTCCTTTGAAATTTGCTCGCCCAAGCGCTTGCAAATTTCCTTTGCCTCTTCCTCTGTTACCAGAATTTTTTCAACATCCTTGTCAAGCGACAATTCGTTCAACCCCTTAGTCCGTAATATTTTGCTCCGCCGAGGCGGTAATAACCGTAATTTCCTTTGTTTTTTTCGTAACTGCGCATCTGTCGGCTACTCCCACGCCGTATATCCAAATAACGCCCTTATCGTCGGCAATTACGGGAATATACGCGCGCATATCCTCGGGTACGGCAAGCTCGCAAAAAAGTTTTTTGAGAGTTTTGGTGCACCCGCGTCCCGCAAGTCTTATGCTGTCGCCGGGCTGCCTTGTTCTCAATACTGATTTTCCTATAATTTTATCACAGGCAATCGAATTTTTTAATAACAAATTATTAACTTTTTCGTTTTTTGTAAATAAATCGTTAATTCGCC
>CAJJPG010000051.1 GCA_905193585.1 uncultured Oscillospiraceae bacterium | reverse complement strand
GCATTGCTTTTAGGTTACTCCGAATTGGAATATAAAGCTCTAAAGCTTCAAGCATTAGCTTCAATTCACTTTTTCCCTGCAATTTCATATACTTAATAAGCTCATTATCAAGCTTTTCAATTAAATCAAGTTTACTTTGCATATCTAACCTCCGAAAATAAAATCGCCGTCCGTAAGGACAGCGATTTTCAAAAACTTATTAAATTAAATTACTCGGTATCAGGCAGTTCTCAGCGTCTATCGGAATCGGTTCTTCGCACATACAAATAATACCGCCGTTTCCTCGGTTCAAGCTTGCCTTATCAATAACAGCATATTTTTTAACCTCTTTGTTATTCGGGTTTGCGGATTTTTTGATTTCAAGAGGATGAATAATATTATTTTCCTCAACAAAGACATCAATTTCCTTTGCGTTTGAATCACGGTAATAGGTTATATTGGATTTTGCCTTTCCGTAGGAATAATTTTTAACAAGCTCCATTACAACATAGTTTTCATAAAAATGACCGCTTGCTGCCCCCTGCATAAGAGTTGCGGGGGTAAGCCACATTGAAAGATAAGCGCACAGTCCCGTATCACAAAAATACAGCTTCGGTGTTTTTGTTAAGCGCTTCAAAGCGTTATTGGAATACGGCTCAAGCAGATATATTATTCCCAAGCCCTGTAAAACCTTTATCCAAATTTTTGCCGTAGGCTGCGATATATCCGCCGCCTCTGCCAAGTTAGCGTAATTAACCTGTTCCGATACCAAAGCGGCGCAGGCGTTCATAAATTTTCTGAACCTGACAGTATCTGTGATGCCGCCTTCCTCGGCTATATCCCGCATTAAATAGGTTTCGAGATAAGAGTTGAAATACTCGGAGCGCAGTTCATCGTCAACTTCCAATACCTGCGGCATACCGCCCTCCCAAATATGATTAAAAACCGAAATAACATCATTTTTCGGGACCTGTTTCTGACGATTTTGTAATGTTTCAAGTGAAAAATCAAGCTCCGTATCAAAGGTTATTCCGTTTTTTTCTCTTTGCGAAAGGCTGTATAATTCCAATATACACAATCTTCCCGCAAGGGTATCTTTAATTTTTTTCATCATTTTATACTGCTGCGACCCCGTAAGCCAAAACAGCCCTTTATCTTCGCTTTCATCACACATAATTTTTATTTGTTCAAAAAGCTCAGGCGCTTTCTGAACCTCGTCAATCAAAATCGGCGGTTTGTAGGTTTGGAAAAACAACACGGGATCTCTTTTAGCCAAATCTCTTACTACAGCGTTATCAAGCGTAACATAGGTTCTGTTTGAACCCTCTGCCAAATGCTTCATCATTGTAGTTTTACCTACCTGCCTTGCTCCTGTTACGAGAATCGCCTTAAAAAAGCCGTTCATCTTTATAAATTTTCTTTCAAGCTCTCGTGTAATGTATTCCATTTCTATACCTCGTTTTTATGATAATCTAAACTACGGTTTATTTTATCATAATTTTTTATCGCTGTCAATACACTGTTCCGTATTATTATTACACCGTATCCTTTTCATAGCATAGGTTCGGATAAATATAATAATACTTTTGTTTTTAGGGTTACTCCGGCTTATTCTCATCACCTCGGCGAGCCTCGCCTTTATTTATCTGCATAAGCGCCATAACGCAAACCCCTATAAAGCCGCCGGATACTAAACCGATTAAAAATCCCAACATATTTTCACTCCTTGCCTGATATTTTCAATTCATTTTCTATTTCAACTATTCTTTGACCTACGGAATATACCACCGTAACCGTTACGCCGTTTCCGGCTTGTTTATATAATTGATTATCCGAATTTACCTCCGCCGCTTTATCAAACATACTGTCTGTAAAGCCTTGCAGCCTCCAACATTCCCTCGGCGTTAAGCGGCGGATTCTGCCGCAGCCGAAAAACGGGATATTTTCATTGCATAATGCTAAAAGCAAATTATTATCGCAGTTTGGAACACCGTTTTTTGCAGGTCTTGCTTTTTCGCACGAACTGCAAGCGCAAAGATAAACGCCGTTTCTGTCCTGCGTCGTAACGCAAAAGGAAGGTTCTCCGCATTCCTTAAATCTTCTGCCGTTTTGTCTTTTCTTTTCCCGTTCGGGGGTCAGCACGGCGCGGCAGCCGTAAAATACGCCGCAGGAAGAACCGAACCTGTTAACGCCGGACTTTCGATAAGACGCCATAATGCACTTCACATTATCTCTGAGTTTCGGATTTCCCTTACGAAATTCAATAAACGATATGCAGTTTTCACGATCGTGGCATTGATTGCAAAGACATAGAACGCCGCTGTTATCTCCGCCTCTGTTGGTTACTCCAGCTGAATATCTTGCCTTTATACAACGGGCATTTTCCGTGAGCTGCGGTTTTTCTTTCGTAAGATCAATAAAATAAAGACCTGTTTTACCGCCGAATCCTCCGGCGCTTGCGGTAAGGGTAATTCCTATACCGTTAGGGTCATAGATGCGGCTACCCTGATTTCCACCTATGAGCCTGATAATAGCCTTGCTGTTGCCGCACTCGACAGGAAATACTTTTCGTCCGTTTCCGGCTCTAAAATGTCTGTAAGCGACAATGTAAACTCGCTCTCGGTTTTGCGGAACGCCGTGGAATTTTGAATTAAGAAGTCCGTATTCGACACTATAGCCGACTTCGGCCAACGAATAGAGAATGGTCGCAAAGTCCCATCCTCCGTGAATGGATAAGATGTTTTTAACATTTTCAAGGATAATCCATTCGGGTCGATTTTCGGGTGCTGTGCCTTTGAGCAATCTAATAATCTCAAAAAACAGTCCGCTTCGGCTTCCGCTAATCCCAGTTTGCTTACCGCTGATAGAAATGTCCTGACACGGGAATCCTCCCGTCCAAATATTGACGCGCGGCAATTCTTCGGGCTTAACCTTTGTGATGTCCTCTCCATACCATTCATCCTCCTTAATATCAAAAATTGCGGCATAACTGCGGTTGGCGTATTTGTCTATTTCACAATGCCCATTGCACTTCATTCCGCATAGCTCAAGACCTGCCCTGAAACCTCCGATGCCGCTGAAAAAATCAAGGAATGTCATTTGTTCACTCATAGACATTCCTCCAAGTTTAAAGCCGTGAAACGCTCACGGACGGTTCTTAAAAAAACGGCGTGCCGGCCGTTTTCTGCCAAATCCTTTTTCAACAAATATAATTTACGGGTGTTAAAAGCAGTCGCGGCATTTCCACCAAGCTTTTCTTTACACTCCATATTGTTATAGGATTTTTGCCGCAACTCCCGCTCCTTACGGCTCGCACCGGCCGTCAAGGTATGCCTGTAAACGGGAATTGCCGTATACATCAATAAACCTCCCACTCCTTACCGTATCGGTACGGATATTTTTTCTGACCCTTGCCAAACCGTATCATATTGCCGATCTGATCGACAACGGATAGGTTGCTTTGGTCTTTTGCCGTCATCATTACGCTGCCGGCAACTCCGGCAAGCGCAGAAATCATTGCCGCGGTAACGCTTTTTGTAACCGCCCATAAAACAAGGGCTATCGCTCCGCAGCAAAGCGAACCGACAGCCGCCTGAATCATTTGTTTTTTGCCGAATCCCTTAAAGAACTCGGCTTCGGGCTTCACACCCAACGGAATATACAGCTTATCCTCCATATAACCTCCTGTCAGGAATAATAGTAAAGTATAAGGTCTTTAATCTGCCAAATGCACTCTGCAATAACATAAAACATTACGGTGTTTACCGCCCGCTTTTTATACTGCGTTGCCTGTTCCTCTGCCGCCTCCAAACGGATAAGGCAGTAAATAAAGCGGGCGACCGCGCCTATACGGACAAGATATATAATTACCTTTGAAATATCGTCCATTGTTATCATACGGATCACCCGCTTTTCTTTAACATCTGTACCAAGCGTACAGAATGATATACATTGTTTACAACCGCGCCACCGCCGCCTGAGCCTGTGGTAATAAGGAAATCCTGTAAGAATTTCGGGGTTTTAACCGCAAGCACCATACAGGCAACACCCCAAAACACGTGCATATTAAGCATTAAGCCTACTCCGAGCTTGCATAAGCACAACTGAATCAGTATAGCAAGCGTAGACTGAAAGAATTTATTAAGATATGCCTTAAACACGCCCTTATCGTTATCTATAAGACCTACGCAGGCAAGCGGAACACCTACACGGAGTATCATAATTTCCAAACCGCGCATAAGGAATTGAAAATACAGAACGAAGTAAACCACCATAAATATAAGAGCAAATATGGCTGTTACAATTCCTGCGGACGCAATTCCGGCAACCCAAGCCTCCCATCCGGCAGAGGTGGCGTCACCGATTGCCGCCATAAGCTGCGTTGTCATATCTGTTATAATATCCGCAAGCCAACCGTACAGTGTTGGAAAGGAAACCGCCACCGCCATAGCCTTAAAAAAATTCGTAAGCAAAGCAACAGGCTCTTCGTCGGCGTCACCGTCCGTCCATAGCACATAGGCCTCAAAGCCCTTTTTAAGAAATTTCAACACTATTAAAGAAACTCCGAAGCCGAAAATAATATTATAAAGCTTACCGAACATTTGAACCCCCGAAACCATTGACATATACTTTTCCGCATATAGGGACAGCGGTAAAATTCCGTCAATCATTTGATCTATAAACGGAAGACAACCGTTAAGAATTGCAACAATGAGTATGACAATAATATATGCCAAGCACTATCCACCTCCTTATTTGTCGGCAAGGGCGGTTTTGCCCCCGACTTAATCTCATTATTGCGCCGTTTGCGGTTCGTCAGTATTTTTTAAAGCTTCCGAATATGCGATAATAGCCGCGTCTGACATACGCTTACGCAAATCAGCCGAAAGCGGATAACAAATTTCCTTAAACTCATTTTTTACATTTCTTCTTGCGGGCAGCGACATAAACAAACCGTTTTTGCCCTCAATAATGCGAACATTTTTGATTACAAGACTGTCCTTACCGTCCTCCAAAATAATATTGGTTGCGGCTTTGAGCATATCGTTTCTGTTTTCAAATATACGGGATACCTCTGCTTTGATTTTCATTTATACATTTCCTCCTTTAAGCGTAATAACCGAGTATAAGATTAAGCAGGGCCGAGCCGAGTACCGCGCCGACACAAGACACAACCGCCACAACAATTCGGTTATTCCATTTCTTTTGGTCTACTTCGTCCGCCGCCGCACGGCGAATACAAAAATAAATAATCAGCATACCGGCAACAACGGGCGCTAAAACCATAAGCCAAGTTGTTAAATCTCCGATCAGCTTTTCTGTCCCCTCAACAATTTTGCTGTCCTGAAGATTACCGGCGGCAAATGCCGTAACAGTATTTATAAGCATTATAAAAATACAGCACACGGCAACGGCGGCGGCCTTACAGCACCGTTTTCGCCTTTCAAAAATCAGTTTGTTTGTGTTTTTCATATATAACCTCCGTAAAAATGTTTTAATCGTCATTCATACCGGGTATGGCTCCGGGGGATTTTTGTTCCGCAAGTCGGCGCATAATGTCCTTTTGGTAATACACCCAAATGTTCCAAAGGATTATTTCCTGCTTTGTATCGGTAATAATCGGGCGTTTATTTTCCCGTTCTCTGCGAACACGGCGGTTGTGTTCTTCATCACCCAATCCGAGCATCTTATTAAAATTCCATAACGACAAATCTGGAGCATACATAACGGCGGGATGATTGCGGCTTGTAACAATCTGAAAAGGTCTTTTAATTCTGCGAACCTCGTCGGTATTGAGCAGTTTCCGCTCGGTAAGGTTTATACTGTGCGATGACGAAGGCATAGTAAACCTCGCGTTGCTTGCAGACAGCTGATAGCTTGATGTGGTGTATGTGCCGAGCTTGTCCGATACCTCCCGTAAGGTTTCGGGATCGTCTGCCTGCAAATACACCCAAGTCTGACAGTTGGATTTAATTGTATCGGAAACATTTTGATCGTATTTCTCTTTTAATTGGCTGAAGCTTTGAATAAAGAGCGAATAACGCATACCCCGCCCTGCCGCTACGGTAAGCTTGTTTGTCATATCCGAAATAGGCGTAAAATTTCCGTATTCGTCAAGTACAAAATTAACGCGGCGTTTCAGTCTGCCGCCGCGTTTATCCGCCGCCTCCGCAAGCATTTCATACTGCTGTGAAACAATAAGCGACGCTATCGGATAAAATGTCGTCTTTTCGTCGGGCAAAATAATAAACAGCGCTTGCTTTTTCGTTCCGGCCTCCGAAAGAGAAAAATCGCTTTCGTGGGTGACAGCATAAATTGATTTTGAGGTAAAGAGCCGCAGCGTTGTCAGAGCCGATGTATAAAAGCTGCCCCTTGTTCTTGACGGCGCAACATCCGATATTGACAGCAACGCTCTTGCAGGGTGCGCATTGGGCAGTTTTTTTACATATTCCAAAATCGGCATTTTACCGCCTATGGTTTTGCACATTTCGGAAATAAACCAATACACATTCGTCATATTTTGAAGTTCGGGCCGTTTACGGTTATCGCACACAACGCAGAGTATGGCGGCGGCAATAATCGAACACTCGCCGTTAGTCCAGATTTTCTCGCCTGTGGGCTTCCCTACAAGGTTGTTAGTTAAGTCCCAAGCAAGCATTTCCGCACGGTCTGTATCGTCGCATTCTACTGCTTCAATAATCGGCTGTAACAAATTATATCTTTGGCTTTTTGCAGGCGTCTTGAAGTCAAGCGCCAATACTTCGTATCCGAGCTTTTTGAGAAAGTCGGAGCAATAGTGGTACAACTCCGCTTTTGGGTCGCTGACAACAATACTTTCTCCTGCAAGTCCCAAAGAACAAATTGACGGAATCACCAAACAGCGCGATTTGCCGCTTCGTGTCGCTCCGATACATAACAGGTGACTGTCTTCGCCGATATAGTAAATTTTCTCGGCTTCACCCTCTTGCTTTTTACCGATTACAATACCTCCGCGTGTGTAATCGGGAATATTGGGACAGAAAATTTTTTCGGCGGTTCCCGTGCTTTCATCTTTTGCGCTCCTTTCGGTTTTCATAAAATCAATATCTTCGTAAGCCGTGTCTATAAGCCTTTTAATTTCATTGTCGTGCGGGTTTAAGACATAGCTTTCAAAAGCTCTGTTTTTTTCTGCGTCCGTAAGCCACCTTGCAGAGCCGTGCTGAAACTGTCCTACTGCCTTCGGTGTTTTTATATCGGGGGTTATCTCATCTAAATCCGATTTATACGGATATAAATTTGCGGTAAAGAAAAGCACCGCCGCCAAAAGAAAAAAGCCTTGTATTAAGATAAACAGCGTTAAATGCTGTTTGCTTGATACAAGACTTTGAAAGCATACCGTAATCGGCAGAAATTTAAGCGTTGCGACATTTCGGGTAAGCAAACGGTGTATAGCGGTTGAAAAGAACAGATTAAACAAGCCGCCCAATAAGAAAATTACGGTGAAAAGTATCAGTTTCGGTTTGATTTTCAATGCTATATCACCTCGCTATAATTCAAGCTCGTCCGGTTCAATATCCGATACGGGCAATTCCAAATCGTTAAAATCCGGTGTGTTTTCAGGTTGCCGTAACAATTCAGATAAAGCGGCGGTTTCATCTTTTTTAATAAGATTGTTCTTTTCTAAAATATCTGCAACAATATTGCTTAAAGCACCGTCGGTAAAGCAAATATTACCGTCCGTTTCTTCGTTGCCGGTTTTTAAAACCGCTTCGTTCAAAACCTTTTCGGCTGTTTCTTTCGGCATTTCAATACCTCTTTTATCCCTCCCGATAATACAGTAAATACCCTGACCGATTTCAACGCAGGTTATAATATTTCCCCATATATCGGGATTCGGGCGTCCGTCACGCATTTTCCGTCACCTCCGTATAATGTTTTTATTTATCAATAAGCACATTTATAATGCTTCTGACTCTGTTTAAATCTTCACTTTCATTCTCATAGCTTATTCCGTCCGACGAATCCAAAGAACATACATAATTGCGACCGCGGTAAATTTCAAGAGGTTCGCAAGGCGTTTCGTGTTCAATCGGCGTCAGTCCCTCGGAATAAAGAAGTTCAAGGAATTGCCCGTAAATCTCGCTGTCGTTAAATATCATATATTCCCACCTCGCATATTCTTTTTTAAATCATACCAAAAGCAGCTGCCGTCCTTTCGTTTCGGAAACATACAGGACGGCAGGTTTGTGTTCAGTGTATACGGGCAGCCATAGCAAGGGTGGTCTTTAGGGTAACGGTACGGCGGTGCAGGTCTTATCCGCAAGCCGTAAAAACGGTTTAGTTTTCCGAAATTAAAATATTTATCCATTTTATTTTTCCTTTCTTTGGGCGTTTGCCCTCAAAATAAAACAGAGATACGGATTATTACAATTCCATACCTCTGTCCTTATGTCGTAAATACCATTCTTTTTTAGCTGCTTTTGAAAGCTCCGTACCGAAAGCCTTTGCTTTAATATCGCAGTCCTCGTCGGTATCTATTATATTTTGTTCAAGCATTATCAGTATTTCGCAAAGTAATTCTTCGGCATAATAGGCTTTTTTAGCCTTGGTATATTCGGCATAGCCTATTTGTCTGTCCTTATCAAGCATTGATTTAACGGCTCTTAAAATCTTGTTTGCTATAAGTCGGTCGGCTTCCTCTACGGCATTTTTGCGGTGTGCCGAAATGTTATCGGGGTTGGTATCGTACAGCATCGCAAGTCGTGTTTTGCTCTCGGCATATTCGTCTACACGGATGTTAATATAATTATTCTGCTTTTTAAGCTTTTCAACCAGTGCGTCAACCTGCTTTTTTAATTCCTCCGGCAGCAGTTTATAATACAGGCGTCCCTTTTTCGGCAATTTTTCTTTTAATTCAAAAAGTAAAGGAATAAAAGCCTCAATATCTTCTTTACGCATCAAGCCGTCAAGCGCTTTAATATCCTCGGCCTCGTCAATCCTGCCGAACTTTTTTTGAAAGCGCTTATACTTTTCGGGTTCAAGCTCAGTTATATATTTTTCAAAAGCCTTTACGGTTTTGTCGGTTATATCGGAGAGTGCCGTTTTTGCATTATCCTTATCTGCAAGATATAGCCTGATTTTATCTGCAAAGGTATCCTTAATTAACTGTATCCGAATACTTTTCGGAATTTCCGGTGAAACATACTGCTTTGTAATACTTTGATTTTTATCCCAAAATACAATATGGATATGCGGATGAGTTCTTTCATTATGATGAGCCGCCGCCCATTGCAGATTATGCGGTAAAATACTGTTTTTCTCCGCAAGCGTTTTTATATGCTCCTCAATATATTCCTGCCAAGCCTTATGATTTGTTAATCCGAGTTCGCTTGCCGTTTCGGGTGCAAATGAGATAATTCCCCTGAAAATGTTAATGCGGCGGTAAGACATTTCCCGTACCGTCCTCGCTATATCCTTCCAGCTTTCAAATTCCGTAAGTCCCTTTTCCGGTTCGGTACAGCCAAACAGCCCGTGCCGCATACTCTCATTTTTAGATACGCCGGGACGGGTAGCAATATATCTTATGTGTTCATAGTTTAATTTCGGCGTATTCGCTTCGGTAGGGTTTTTATGCCTTTGCTTATATACGAGTATCGACACTGTTTATCCCGCCTTTAATAGCTTTTATTGCTTTTTTCATTTCTTCGTCATCCGCAAACGCGGCAACCGCGTCGGCATTTTTTTGATTAGCGTAAGCAAGCGCGCGTTTTCTTGCTGCCGACTCTATTTTTTCAAACGATGAATAAAGATCGCGGTCAATAAGCTCCGACATAATTGTAATGTTTGTATAATATCCGGCGGCAGATATAATCGTAAGGCGGTTTATAAGTCCGGCAAGACGGTTACCGAGCTTCTTTATTTGCAAAGACAGCTCCTGCTCAATAATTCCGCTTATAAGATCAATATTATCCTCATAGCTTTTAACGGCAAGACCTTTATCAATAAATCGACGAATTTCCTTTGACATATCCGTATGGTTTTTAGCTGCAAGAAGCTTTAGGGACTCTACGGTGTCGGTCGGTAAATGGAGCGATATGCGCTCCGTTTTAACCTTTTGCTTTTGAATCATCATCCGTTCCTCCGAGTATAATATCGCTCTCCACCTCATTACCCCAAACATCCCAGCCTGCCGATTTTTGCCGTGCAAACAACTCAATACGCGGCAGATCTCCCATAAGCCGCACTATACGCCGTCGGGCTTCATCAGGCTTTTTACTGTGTTCCTCTATATGCGATACAATTACCTGATGAACATTTTTAGCCATTCTTTTCGGTTTTCCTTTGGTAGCTAAAACACAAAATTCGGCATTAGCCCTCGTCCAGTAGCCCATACCCCAAAACAGCGAATCGGATTTTCGGTTTTGCTTTATCCAAACAAACGCGATTGTTTTAAATTTAAAGCCCCAAGCAGATAATACGGATAGGCTCTCTTTTAAAAGAGGAAAAGTAATCCACATAAACAACGCACAGTCTTTATCCGCAAGTTCTGATACGGGTAAGGCTTGTATTTCCTCGATGGTCATTGTGGGATAATGGCTTTCCGCCGACCGTCCGGCTCCTTTCTTTGAATAAACTCTGTAATGCCACGGCGGGTCGGCATAAATTATGCCGTACTTTTTCATTACAAAATCACTCCTTATTGCGGTATGACAAAAATCATACCTTAAAGATTGAAATCATACCTAATCAAACACTGTTGAAAACTCTGTTTTCAAGCTGTAAAGGCACCGTCGGTATGACGGTTATTCCTGCCTTGCCTTCAATATCGCACGATATTGAGACTCGGCTTCCCTACGGGAAGGGCGGCGGACGGATATTTGCCTGTCGTTCCAAAATTCAGCACCTCTTTTTATGATGAGGGTAAAAAATAACCCTCCTGTTTAAAATTCTTAAACAAGAGGGTTACTTGATAATATATTTAGTTTTTACCTTTGATGAGAGAAGAATAATTTTTTATCCCATCAAACATTTAAATTTTATACCCTCTCGTCTAATGCACTCAAAATGGCATTTTGTAGGGGTATAAATTCAGATTATTTACAAATTGTTTATATTTGCAAATAACAAATCCTCTAATATAATTCACTTTTCGAGGATTTTGTAAGGGGTTAAAGTCATAAAATAATAAACTTAAGCGGTTAAATTTATAAATGATTTAAATTTATTAAAAATCCAATTATCTATTCTCACGTATGCGTTAAAATTCGGATTTTCTCCTCTAGTAAATGCAATAGCCTGATAGCCATATTCAGATGAATAAATATACATCGGACCGCCACTCATACCACCAACATTGTTAATATTTGTACTACGCAACATTCTATTGTAAGAAGATGTAACAGTTCCCCAAGCACGATACATTGTCAAAATTTGATTTCCATTGCTATCTTCAAGTGCCGGATAGCCATTAACATTGACACTTGTTCCATTATATGAAGCTTCTTGAGTTCTCAATCCAAGCCAACCAACACTGTTTCCAATATTAGTATTGAGTCGTATTATTCCCCAATCATCTGTTTCATCCTCGTTGTTTGCCCAGTTTCCACCAACCTCATAGGCAGTTGCCAAAGCTTCGCCATATGGAGATGAAGAACCAGCCATAGCAGGAGCCACTGTTACTGATGTAGGCCAACGACTACTACCATATTCTGTGCTATAAATACAATGACCACAGGTAGCAACTGTATTGGGGCCTATCATAAATCCAGTTCCTCTATAATTACCATTATTTGTTGTTATGTCGAGATATACAGTGTTTCTATACTGACCGCCAGTTGCAGGGTTTATTTCTACCCAGTTATTATTGAAAATAGTGGCAGGTTGAACATCGCTCGGAGGATTAATAGAAAGACCTTGCGGAACAAAAGATGCAGTATTTTGTTCACTTTCTATTTCTTGTTGAGAAACAATAACAGCATCGCTTGTTGCAGGTATAAATGTTTCAGTTCCGCTTGCAACATCATATAAATATGAACCTATTCTTTCTATTGTTGGCTCTTCCGCCTGAACAGGTAGTGCATATATACTTGTAATAAATGTAA
>CAJJPG010000050.1 GCA_905193585.1 uncultured Oscillospiraceae bacterium | reverse complement strand
GACAGGTTAGTTTACTTTTTACCTATTACTTCTTCACTCTTCACATTTACCTCAAAATCAGGTGTGGCGCGGCTTTGCCGCCGATTGTAAATGAAAAGTTATGCCTTGCTCTTTTTGTATTACAGCGATATAAATATTTGCCGTCTGCACAATATCACTTGACCCTGATTGTATTGTCTAAATTCGTACAAAAAATGCGATAGTTTCCTTACGGTTGCTATCGCATTTTCGCGTTTCGGCGGAACGGATTTATTTAGGAATTGCTCATCTGACCGTTCGGCTTTTCGGGCGGGGTTCCGCCGCCCATGCCGCCGTTATCGCCATCCGGCTTTTCGGGTGCGCTGCCGTTCATATCGGGCGCCTGACCTCCGCCGAAGCCGCCGCCTTTATTTCTGCCGCCCATACCGCCTGAAATTCCGCCGTTGCCGAAAGTGGTGGTAATACCTGTCAGTTTAATATCCAGCGTCTGCGCCGCAGAGGAAACGCTGCCCGAAGACGCATAGCCGTTTTTATCCGCTCCCGATGCCGTGCCGCCTATAACCAGCTTATAGCTGCCGCCGTTTTTAAGCGAGGGAGAGGTTATTACTATATTGTTATACTGCTTTGCGGGAATAAACGAGGCTATAACATTGCCCTTTTCATCGGTCAGAGCAACGCTGCTGCCCGCTGACGCGCTGCTGTTGAGCGTATACATAAACGAAGCCTGCTCCGATTTATCCGAAAAGCCCTGCGCCATACCCGAGCTGCCGCAAAGTATTACCGTGCCGCCGCTGACGGTCGCCTCGCCGTCGTAATCAAACGCGTCGTTTCCGTTATCGGTCGGTCCGCTTACAAGCACCGTGCCGCCGGTTATTACCACGTTTCCGTTTGAGTCGATTCCGTCGCCCGAGGCGTTAACAAGTATATACCCGCCGCTGATTGTAATAAGTGAGTTTGAATCGCTGTTTCCGAGTCTTCCGTCTGTTGATGAACCCGAGACTGACGGGCTTGCGGCGTTGATTCCGTCGTCACTTGCGGTAATATCAATATTGCCGCCCGTTACCGTTACTTTTTGACCCTCTAAGCCCTCATACGAGCGGCTTACGGTTATGCTGCCGCCGTTTATAATAAGGTTGCTGTCGGCGTGAAAGCCGTCGGCGCCCGTGGCGGCGGTAAAGCTACCGCCGTTAATTTCAATATCGCCGTTTGAGTGAAAAGCGTCATCCTTTGAGCTTACTTCAAAGCCGCCCTCGTCAATTACTATAAGCGAGCCTGCCTTTAAGCCCTTGGCGCTTTCCTCGTCGTCGGAGATTTGGGTCTTCCCGCCGAAACCGGGCATATTTCTGTCGCCCGAGTTCTGTTTTGTATCGGCAGCGCCGCCGCCCGCGGTTATTTTAACATTTCCGTTAGCCGCCTTTAAAACGGTAGCCGCCTGTATGCCGTCGTTGCCCGAGGTTATATCTATATTCCCCGTTTCAATATACACAAAGCCCTTGTTTGTCTTTTCGGTGTTGGCAGAGCGTATTCCGTCCCCGCCCGAGGATACGGTTATCGCCGCGTCCTTAATCTTTACGCAATCCTTGCCCTCAAGCGAGCAGCCGGTGCTTTTAACGGTCAGGTTCAGCCCACATATTATAAGGTCGTCCTTTGAAACGGCGCCGCACTTGTAGTTGCCGGTAATATTAAGCGTGCCCTCGCCGTTTAAGGTCAGGTCTGTTTTGCTGAATATTGTGCCGTCAACGTTTGTATCCTTAAAATCGCCCGTGTACGAAGTGCCGTCCGAAAGAGTGTTTGTCGTATTCTTGTAAGCGGTTATAAATACTTTATCTGCTGATTCTATATAAATTGCGGGTCCCGATGTGTTGGAAACGGTCGCGTTTTTAAGAATTATGCGCACCTTTGCGGTATCGGGTGCGGAAACGGTAATGCTCTCGTGTTCGCCGCTTACAACATAAGTGCCCTCGGCGGTTATTTTAACCGCCTTTTCGCTGTCTGCTATCGTTTTGGCTTCCGATTCGTCGTAATCGTAGGTTGTGTCCTTATTTGAAAACTCAAAATCCATATCGTCGGTGGAAATTTCGGTCACCGCCGACATATTGTTTATATTATTCGTTCCGCTTGCCGTGTTTTTCTTCCCGCAGGAAGAAAGCAGCAGGCAGGCGCATAAAATCAAAACAGGTATAACTGTTTTTTTCATAAGACATCACAGCTCCTCTGTAACGGTGGCGCGGCAGTTGCTCACAATATCAAGATTGCCGTTTCGGCACCGCATTTCGTCAATAAGTTCTTTTTCACATTCGGGGTTTTTAAGCTCCAAGGTGTATGTCAGCTGATAAAGACTGCCCATATTCGAGGTTTTAACGCAGCGCAGCTTATGCGATACCGTAAGTTTTTCAAAAATATCGTCAAACACGCCGGTGAAATTAAGGTCTTCGGGTATGGTTACCTTAAGCTCGCGCACATTATCGGGCTGCTCACCCGTAAATGCCCTTTTCAAGGTCCAAATCCCAACTGCGCGCCAAAACGTTGCTGTCAAAGGTTAAGCGTACGCCGCTGTCGGTTCGGTCATAAAACGTCTCGCGGTCGTAAAAAATATCCGCGGCGGGTTTTAGTTCTCCGTAAAACCGCCTGAAATAATCAATTTCCTTTAAAATCTGACTGCTTTCAATTTTGCTGTTTTCACCCGCCATATAGTTTGTAATATCCGTATACGGCGCGCTTATTCTTCTTTTAAAAACAACGCCCTTGTATTTCTTTTTAAGCTCTAAAAAGCAGGGCTTACCGGCAGTCGGCACTCCGTAGCTGCGCAGCCGCAGCTTTTCTTTATATATCGGCTTATCAAGTGACGCGCGTATCAGCCTGTTATCGGGCGTATCGTAATAAAGGCTGCAAACGCGACTTTTGCCGTATTCATCCGGCACGGCGTTGTAGGTCAGGTAATTTTTAACCTCCTCGTACTGCCCGCCGTCTATAATATACTTCTTTTCGTAGCGCTTGAATACTGTTTGAAACATTTTCACCGCCCCTTTCCGTTTGACTTTAGTATAGGCAAGTAATTTCATACGGTTATGAACAGTATTTAAACAAGTTTAACAGCTTTTTAACATTTTTGCGCCTGAAAATATTGACAGAACATGTCGGAAAATATATAATAAAGGAGTATGTACGCAGTATACTCAGAAAGGAGTAAACCATGAACAGATTGCGCAGATTTTCATGTATAATTTTGTCGCTTGTAATACTGATAATAACGGCGTTCGGCTGCGTGATTGTAACCGCGGCTGCGGCGAGGATCGGATATGTTAACGCAACGGGCGTTCGAATGAGAAGGGACGCGGGGACCCAAAGCGAAATAATTATGAGAGACATATCATATGCCACAGTAACCGTAAACGGGGAAAAGCGGGATCCCGACGGCGATTTATGGTATAATGTAACGTATAACGGCGTTACGGGATATATATATGCCGAATATGTACAGATAATTGAACAGACTGCCGATAAAGATTTTGAGGAGCAGCTTAAGGCGTTCCCGTCGAGCTATCACAGCGCTTTAAAGGCGCTGCACGCGGTCTACCCGAACTGGCAGTTCCACGCGGATAATGTAAATTTAACCCTTGACGAGGCGGTTGGGCTTGAATTTAAAAACACCCTAAAAAAGGTGACCGAGACGAAAGACCTTTCGTGGCGCACAATGGAAAAAGGCTCATATAATTGGGGCAGCAATACCTGGATTTCTATGGAAAATAATCGTTGGTATTATGTGTCGCGCGAGGTCGTAAAATACTATATGGATCCGCGTAATTTCTTTAATGCCACATATATGTATTTATTTATGAAACAGAATTATGATCCGTCAACTCAAAATGCGGATGGGTTGAAAAAGATTATAAAAGGCACATTTCTTGAAAACGGTTACAATGATCCTAAGGATACTGCTTACGGGGGTTCTTATGTAAATGTTTTAATGGCAGCGGCGCAATCATCTGGTGTTAATCCTTATGTATTGGCGGCATCCATAATTCAGGAGCAGGGGAGCGCCGGAAAATCTGAGATAATAAAGGGACCGTCGTATTATAATTTTTTCAATATAGGAGCAAATGGAAACGATCCTATTACAAACGGTCTTAATTATGCCAAAAACAGAGACTGGAGCACGCGCTCAAAGTCAATTATTGAGGGCGCAAAATTCTGTGGAAACAATTATATAAATGCCGGACAAAATACATATTATTATATTAACTACAATATAAAAAATAATGCTACACACCAATATGCAACTGCCGTACAGCATGCGGCGTCATCAAGCTATCAGGTTTCTAAAAATTACAAGGATATAAAAGACGCAGCCTTGGATTTTTTGATACCGGTTTACCGAAATATGGGTGAAAAGGCGGCAGAATTGCCTGCAAAAAACGATAAGCTGAACAATTATTTTTTCAATAACCTTTCTGTTGAAGGACTAACTCCTACATTTGATAGATTTACATATGAGTATAATTTGAAAGTGTCGGGAAATACAAATGTTGACTTTGAAATTCCTTCAGGGGCAACCTATGCCGGTTCAAATTCGTTTAAGCTTAAAAGGGGAGAAAACAAAATAATTTTGCCTGTTAAATCACAAACCGGATATATAAATAACTATATCATTTATGTTAATGCCGCAAATGAGGCTACATTGACTATTGGTGGAAATACGCCGCCGCCGAAAGAATTTATGCGCGGCGATACAAACGGGGACGGCAAAATATCACTTATAGACTTAGCTAATGTCCAAAGGCATTTGTTAGGACTTATGAAGCTGACAGGAGATAATTTTACTGCTGCTGATACAAACGGAGACGGTAAAATATCACTTATAGACTTAGCCAATATTCAAAGGCATTTGCTTGGACTTATAAACTTGAACTAAGCACTTGCAGAAACGGAGTTTAACATGAAAAAAATATCATACAAAATAGTATCAGGTCTGATTATTTGTATTTTGCTTATAAGTTGCGTTGCTTTTAATATTTCAGCAGCCGGCACAACAATATCTTTAAGCAAAACAAAACCGCAGGTAAACGACACTTTAAGCATAACCGTAACCCTCTCAGCGGAGGAAGATATTTCTGCTATCGGCTTTTCACTGAACTATAATCCCGATGTAATACGCTTTGAAAACGGTGACAGCTGCACGGGAGGAGCAGGCATTGTAAAGGTTGTCAAACCTATTTCCGAAATTGGCAAGAAAAAAGTGTCAGTAACGCTGAATTTTACCGCAATTAAATCGGGCTCATCCACGATTCAAGTAACAGAAGCCATGTATGCCTCAAGCGCAGAGCACGGAATAGCGGGCGCCTCTGCCACCCTTACCGTTTCCGACGCGGCAAAGCCGGGCGTTGCAACGCTTAAATCGCTTTCAATAAGCAACGGAACGCTGACCCCCGGCTTTTCTACCGGCAGAACAAGCTATACCGCAAAGGTTAAATATGAGGTGACTACCTGCAAGGTATACGCCACCGCGACCGACGCCAAGGCTACGGTTGCCGTAGGCGGAAAAGAAGCTCTTGAAGTAGGCAAAAACACCCGCACCGTAACCGTCACGGCGCAAAACGGCACACAGAAAACCTATACAATAGTTATAACCCGCCTAAAGGAGGGGGAGGAGCTTGACGGCGAGACCAAGCCTGAGGATAATACCGACGAGTCCGAAAAAAGCACGGTTATAGACGGCGTGAAATATTTGTTGGCAACCGATCTTTCCGGCTTTACTCTGCCAAACGGTTTTAAAGCGAATACCGTTACATATGGCGAAACAGAGGTTGCCGCGGCGCAGGATACGGACGCGAACTATACCATTTACTACTTAAAGGGCGAAAACAGCGAAAGTTACCTGCCCTATACGCTGGAATCGGACGGAAAAACATTTAAAAAGTTAAAATACGCGACTTTTGGCAATAATACATATATATTCGCGGATATACCCGAGGGAAAAACCGTTCCCGAGGGCTTTTACCGGTCAAGCGTTAAAATAGGCGATTTTGATATTTCGGCCTATAAAAGCCCCGATGAAGGTCTTACCGATTTTTATTACACCTACTGCTTTTTTGAAAAGAATTTTGCAACCTACCGCTACGACAGCCGCGAGAACGTATTGCAGCGCTGCCCTGAATTTACCCTCGGCGATATAAGCGCCGCCGCCCCCAAGGGTGCGGGCTTTGCGGCGCGTTTTGCTTCGCTTTCCGCTAACGCAAAGGTGATAGTAATAGGAATAGTCGCGGTTATAATCGCCGCCGTTGTGCTTGTGGTTATGCTTATAATACGCATTGTAAGGCCGCCGTTTGACGCGGAAGACGACGGTTACGATACGGATATGTTTACAAACGCGTTTGATAATGTAACAATTGAGGACGGCAGCGAACCGAAAAAGGAAACAGAAGAAAAAACAAAATAAAAAGGAAGCGCTTTAAAATGACACTTGAAAAAGGAATACACTATGTGGGTGTAAACGATTACGAAATAAAACTTTTTGAGGGGCAGTACCTTGTGCCGAACGGCATGGCGTACAACTCATATGTAATAGCTGATGAAAAAATTGCTATAATGGACTCGGTGGATAAGCACTTTGCCGCCGAATGGCTTGCCAATATCAAAAAGCTGCTGGGCGATAAAAAACCCGATTACATTGTTATTCAGCATATGGAGCCCGACCACTCCGCAAGCCTTACCGACTTCTTGCGCGAATACCCGGAAACTGCGGTTGTTGCAAACGCCAAGGCTTTTGCTATGATGGATAACTTTTTCGGCAAGGGAATTTGCAAAAATACGCTTGTAATAAACGACGGCGATACCTTAAGCCTCGGCGAGCGGGAATTAAAGTTTATTTTTGCGCCTATGGTTCACTGGCCGGAGGTCACCGTTACTTATGATAATAAGGATAAAACGCTGTTTTCAGCCGACGGTTTCGGCAAATTCAGCACGCTTGATACCGATGAAGACTGGGCGTGCGAAGCAAGAAGATATTATTTCGGAATAGTGGGCAAATACGGTGCGCAGGTGCAGGCGCTGCTCAAAAAAGCGGCTGCGCTTGATATTGAAAAAATATGCCCGCTGCACGGACCCGTGCTGAGCGAAAATTTGAGCTATTATATAGGGCTTTACAATACGTGGTCTTCCTACGGGGTTGAAAGCGAGGGTGTGTGCATTGCCTACACCTCGGTTTACGGCAATACCGAAAAGGCTGCGGAATTACTGGCAGAGCGGCTTAAAGCCCTCGGTTGCCCGAAGGTTGCAATGAATAACCTTGCGCTCGGCGACCCGGCGGAGGCGGTTGAGGACGCTTTCCGTTACGGCAAGCTGGTTTTGGCGTCACCTACCTATAACGGCGATGTTTTCCCCTTTATGAAGCATTTTATTGACGCGCTTATTGAACGCAACTACCAAAACCGCACAATAGGACTTATTGAAAACGGCTCGTGGGCGCCCATAGCCGCAAAGAAAATGCGCACCGCATTTGAAAAAAGCAAAAATATAACATTTACCGATACGATCGTCACCGTAACGTCAGCTCTTAATGATGACAGCCGCGAAAAAATAGACGCTTTGGCAAAAGAAATTTTATAGTAATCTTTTTAAGGGATGAATTATGAGAATTATAGTAGTTGGCTGCGGTAAGATAGGGTGCACCATAGTTGAGTCGCTTTTATCCGAGGGACACGAAATATTAGCAATGGATAACGACCCCGACGTGGTTTCCGAGCTTTCTAATATTTACGATGTTATGACCATTTGCGGCAGCGGAACCGATTCCGATGCCCTGCTTGAGGCGGGAGCGGATAAATGCGAGCTTATGATAGCCGTTACGGGGTCTGATGAATTTAATATGCTCAGCTGCTTTCTTGCAAAGCGTATGGGAACGGCGCACACAATAGCGCGCATACGCGGCCCCGAGTATAACGATAAAAGCCTTGCTTTTCTTAAAAAAGAGCTTGACCTTTCAATGACCATAAACCCCGAGCAATTTGTAGCGCGCGAACTTTTCAACGTTTTAAAGCTGCCCTCCGCCGTTAAGGTTGAGACCTTTTCACGCGGCAATTTTGAAATGGTAGAGCTTGTTTTAAAGGAAAACAGCCCGCTTGACGGTATGAGCCTTACCGAACTTCGCAAAAAGCACCCCGATAATTTCCTTGTATGCGCGGTAGAGCGCGGCGGCGAGCTTTATATCCCCGACGGTAATTTTGTGCTTAAAAGCGGGGATAAGATAGGCATTACCGCCTCTTCAACGGGCATACCGCGGTTGCTTAAAAAGCTGGGTCTTCTGCAAAAGCAGGCGCGCACGGTTATGATGCTCGGCGCCACAAGAACCTCTTATTATCTTTCAAGGCTGCTGATTTCGGGCGGCAACGCCGTTAAGATTATTGACGCCGACAGAGAGCGCTGCAAGGAATTCAGTGAAATATTGCCCGAGGCGGTTATTATAAACGGCGACGCGGCGCACCAGGAGCTGCTGCTTGAAGAGGGCATACGCAATGTTGACGCTTTTGCGGCGCTTACGGGGCTTGACGAAGAAAATATTTTGCTTTCGTATTTTGCTTTGCAGCAGAACGTGCCCAAGGTAATAGCCAAAATAAACCGCCCCGAATTTGTAAGCACCGCAACAAGGCTGGGAATAGACACAATAGCCTCGCCCATGAAAACGGTGGCGAATGTTGCCGTGCAATATGCCCGGGCGCTTGAAAACTCGCTTGGCAGTAAGGTAGAAACCCTTTATAAGCTTATGAACGGCAACGCCGAGGCGCTTGAATTTAAGGTGAGCGCCGATTGCAGCATAATAAACATTCCGTTTAAAGAGCTGCCCACAAAACCCAATATATTGGTTGCGGGAATAATACGCGGCAGAAAGAGCATAATCCCCACGGGCGACGATATGATTCGCCCGGGCGACAGGGTGGTTATTATTTCTGCCGGAAGACGTTTGAACGAGCTTTCCGAAATTGTGGAAAGGCAAAGGTAACCGCTTATGAATCGCAGAATGATTATTAACGCGGTAGGTCTTGTACTGCGCGTTGAGGCGGCGTTGCTGCTTTTGCCCGCAATAGTAGGCGTGATTTACGGCGAAAGACAAACCTGGCTTGCCTTTTTAATTTCCGCGGCAATAAGCCTTGTGCTGGGGCTGTTGCCAAAGCTTTTTTTAAAACCGAGAACCCACGTTATTTACGCAAAAGAGGGCTTTATAATAGTGGCGTTTACCTGGATAATGCTCTCGCTTGTGGGGGCTGTGCCGCTGGTGCTCGCCGGTGCCGTCACCTCCTATGCCGACGCATTTTTTGAAATTGTAAGCGGCTTTACCACCACCGGCTCGTCTGTTATACCCGATGTTGAGGTGCTTTCCCACGGGGCACTTTTTTGGCGCAGCTTTACCCACTGGGTAGGCGGTATGGGAATTATAGTTTTCGTTATGGCAATACTGCCGAATGTTTCCGAGCGCCCAATACACATTCTAAGGGCGGAAATTCCGGGGCCTACCGTAGGTAAATTGGTGCCCAGAATAAAGGACACCGCGCTTATACTCTATCTCATTTATATCGGTATGACGGTTATTGAGACGATTATGCTGCTTTTCGGCGGCATGTCGTTTTTTGAGAGCCTGCTGCACGCCTTCGGCACTGCGGGTACGGGCGGTTTCGGTATAAAGCGGGACAGCATTGCGGGCTATTCCCCCTATATTCAGTGGGTAATAACCGTATTTATGGTGCTTTTCGGCGTCAACTTCAATTTATACTATCTGGCGCTTTTACGCAAATTCAAGGCAGTGGTTACAAGCACCGAGCTTTGGGCGTATTTAGGCATAATTATTTCTTCGGTTGCCGTTATATCCTGGAATATCCGTCATTTATTCGTCGGCGCAGAGGAAACGGTGCGTGCGGCGGCGTTTCAGGTATCTTCAATTATTTCCACCACCGGTTACGCAACAACCGATTTTAACCTTTGGCCCAATTTATCTAAAAATATTTTGCTCATTCTTATGTTTATAGGCGGCTGCGCAGGCTCCACCGCAGGCGGTATTAAGGTATCACGCATAGTTCTGCTTTTCAAGCTTATAAGCAATGAGGTAAAGCGCATGCTCCACCCGCGCTCGGTGTCTTCTTTAAGATTTGAGGGTAAAACGGTGGACGGCCACACCCGTAAGGGGGTAAGCAATTATTTCCTTATCTACTTTGTCTGCCTGCTTGCAATCTTTTTGGCTTTAAGTTTTGAACCGTTTGATTTTGAAACCAATTTTACCGCCGTGGTCACCTGCTTTAATAACGTAGGTCCCGGCTTCGGCGCGGTAGGACCCACGGGCGGTTTCGGGGATTACTCGGCGTTTGCAAAAACAGTGCTTTCCTTTGCAATGCTGCTCGGGCGCCTTGAAATTTTCCCGATAATAATAGCCCTCGCCCCTGTTTCATGGGCGAGGAACAAATAATTCTTCGTAATTTAGGCTCCCAACGGTGTGGGGAGACGTCAATGCAGTAGACAGAGGGGACCGCCGCCGTCAGCGGCTGAGGGGTATTTGTCTAATATCTACTGTCTATTAGCTAATATCTAGCTTGTAACAATCCCTCAGTCAGCCATACGGCTGACACCGTCTCGGCTGCCGCCTCGGTCGCTGCTTCTGCTTCGCAGAGGTGTCCACCGGACACCCGCACCCTTTACACAAGGAAGCCTTTTGGGCTTTTTTACCTTTTTCCCGAATATATTAATTAAACACACTGCAAAAATTAATGTTCGGTCAAATCGGTTAAATCCATATCACCGTTAAGCAACGACAAAGATTTATAAAAAATTTCAATTTCTTTTTTCTTTTCGTATGTTGAGCCGGGAGCTGCAGGATACCGTAATATCGCATAATTTTCCGTAGGTCTGCCCGCAAATCTGCTCAGCTCTCGTCAGCCTAACTCTGCAACCGCATTTTTTTCGGTGACGAAAAGTTCATTAAAAGAATTATCGTATTTTTTCGCGTCTTTTTGTTTCTGAACGGCGTTGAGTATATTGGGCAATGCAAGCAGCGCGGCCGCCGCGAACACACCGATAATAAGTATTATTTTCTTTTTCATATAAATTCGCCGCCCTTTTCCGAAAAGATATATTCGCCTTAAATATCGTCGGATATTATTTTCCAATAATATTTTCTTTTAGATTGTGGGAAATCATCAAGCACACCGTGCTCGGGGTCAAGAAATTTACCCTTGAAATACAGCGACCAATGCCAGCAGCGCGGCGTTTCAAGGCTTAAAAAGCATATTTCGGGCAGCTCTTCACGCCGCGTTATCTGAACGCGGTTTTTTTCGTATGCAATTCCAAGCTTATCAAGTGCGGAATACATCATTTTAAGGTCGGTCTCGCGCTCGGTGCCTACAATTTCTATTATTTCCTCAACCGATTTTCCCGAGAGCATGGCAAGCACCGCCTGCCCGCATTGCAGCGGCGTAGGCTCGTGAATATAAACGGGGTTTTCGCAAAGCGGCATAGTCTTTTCTCCTATGCGAAAAACCGCGCTATTACGGGCACAAGGTATGTTACAAACGTAACTATTGCGCCGGCGGTTAAAACACCGAGCGCGATTGACGGGAATGCTTTTTTAAGCTTCATTTCAAGCATCGCGGCAATAAGCGCGCCCGTCCATGCGCCGGTGCCCGGCAGCGGAATGGCAACGAAGATAAACAATCCCCAAAATGCGTATTTCTGCACCGTTTCCGATTTACTGTTCGCCTTGTTTTCAAGGCGGGTCACAAGCCCGTCAAGCTTGGGCATTTTTTCGCGCATAAAGGCAAATATTTTTTTAATGAATATAATGATAAACGGCACGGGAATAAGGTTGCCCACGATGGCTACGGGTATTGCCGCCCAGTAGGGCAGCCCCATACCTACGCCTATGGGTATTGCGCCGCGCAGCTCGATTACCGGAACCATTGAAACTAAAAAGGTGATAATAAGCTTTCCGAGGGTTGTGCTGAAAAATGACATAAAAATCTCCTTAGTGTGACAGGACTCGAACCTGCCGCGGTTTCGCTCGCCGCCTTTTAGATTGCGGCTTTGCGTTCATTTTTGCAAGGCGTTAGCCTTGCTGCAAATTTCTCGCTTCGCCGAATAAAAAATTCGGCGGCAGAA
>CAJJPG010000049.1 GCA_905193585.1 uncultured Oscillospiraceae bacterium | reverse complement strand
TCTCACTAAATGCAATCGTAAATTCTACTGTTGCATTTACTTTGAGAATTTACTTATATCATATTTATAATAGAATTATGCAAATAGTGTATTTACAAAACCGCTCGATATATGTTATAATAAGTAGAATATTGTAATAATGGAAGGTGCATTATGAACAAAGTATCAATTATCGGAACCGGAAGCGTAGGTTCCACCATCGCTTATACGCTTACAGTAATGGGGCTTGCCTCGGAAATCGTTATGATAGATATCAATAACGAAAAGGCTCTCGGCGAGGCGCTCGACATCCGCCAGGGTACGCCTTTTTGCGGCGCTTGCTCAATCTATGCGGGCGATTACCGCGACGCGGTTAATTCCGACATTGTAATTGTAACCTCGGGTATTGCAAGAAAGCCGGGTCAGTCAAGACTGGAGCTTGCACAGACCAACGTCAACATAACAAAACAGATAATCCCCGAAATTACCAAATACGCGCCGGACGCAACCTATATTATAGTAAGCAACCCGGTTGATATTCTTACATATACTTTCTATAAGATGTCGGGTCTGCCCGAAAACCGCATAATCGGCTCGGGTACTATTCTTGATACCGCTCGTCTGCGCTCAAGACTTTCCGAGTACTACAACATAAACCAGAGCAACGTTCACGCTTATGTTTTCGGTGAGCACGGCGATTCTTCTTTCATTCCGTGGTCGGTTGCCAATATCTCGAACGTTCCGATTAAAGAGTGCAAAAAGCTTATAACCACCCCCGGCATTAACACCCCCGAGCTTGATTTCGGCGAGATTGAGCAGTATGTAAGAAAATCGGGTGCGCGCGTTATTGCAAGAAAGGGCGCTACATTCTATGCCGTTTCGGTATCCGTTTGCCACATCTGCAAATGTCTGCTCGGCGGAATTGACACCACAATGACCGTTTCTACCATGATGCACGGAGAATACGGAATTGAAAATGTTGCGCTCAGCACCCTTAATATGGTAGGACATGAGGGCGTAAGAGGCAAGGTAAACGTTCCTATGACGGACGAAGAAGTAACGCTGTTACGTAAGAGCGCCGATACATTAAAGGACGTTATAAGCAATCTTGACATATAAGGGGTAATACAGAAATGGAATACCGTATAGAACACGATTCTATGGGCGAAATGAAGGTTCCCGCCGACAGACTTTGGGCGGCGCAGACCGAGAGAAGCCACGAAAACTTTGAAATAGGCGTAGGCATTGAAACCATGCCGCGTGAGATAACCCACGCCTTCGGCATACTCAAAAAGGCGGCGGCGCTTGCCAATGCGGAGCTTAAGCCCGAAAAAATGACGGCGCAGAAGGTAAAGGCTATTTCCGCCGCGTGCGATGAAGTAATATCGGGCAGCCTTAACGACCATTTTCCGCTTGTTGTTTGGCAGACGGGGTCGGGTACGCAGTCCAATATGAACGCAAACGAGGTTATTGCAAACCGCGCTAACCAAATTGCGGGCGAAAAGCTTTGCCACCCGAACGATGATATAAATATGAGCCAGTCCTCAAACGACACCTTCCCGACCGCTATGCATATTTCGGCGGTTGTAGCTATTGAGGATAAACTTTTGCCCGCAATAGAGCTTTTAATAAATACCTTTAAAAAATTAGAGGCTGAAAACGAGGGCATTGTAAAATCAGGCAGAACCCATTTGCAGGACGCTACTCCCATTAAGTTCAGCCAAGAAATTTCAGGCTGGAGGGCAAGCCTTGAACGCGACGCAGAACTGCTTAAAATGGCTGTAAAGCCGCTTTATGAGTTAGCTCTCGGCGGCACTGCCGTCGGCACGGGTCTTAATGCACCTAAGGGCTTTTCGGAGCTTGTTGCCGCAAAGGTTGCAGAGCTTACGGGCAAGCCATTTGTAACCGCCGCAAATAAATTCCACGCCCTTACTTCAAAGGACGAATTTGTTTTTGCGCACGGCGCAATTAAGGCTACCGCCTGCGATATGATGAAGATAGCGAACGACGTTCGCTGGTTAGCATCGGGTCCGCGCGACGGTCTCGGGGAAATCCATATTCCCGAAAACGAGCCGGGTTCTTCAATAATGCCGGGTAAAGTAAACCCCACCCAGTGCGAGGCGGTAACAATGGTTGCCGTTCAGGTAATGGGTAACGATGTTGCAGTAGGTATTGCGGCTTCTCAGGGTAACTTTGAGCTTAACGTATTTATGCCTGTTGCGGCTTATAATTTCTTGCAGTCCGCCCGCTTGCTTGCAGAGGCTATTGTTTCCTTTAACAATAAGTGCGCTGTGGGAATTACCGCAAATAAGGATAAAATGTATCACAACCTGCACAATTCGCTTATGCTTGTTACCGCGCTTAACCCCTACATAGGCTACGAAAACGCGGCTAAAACCGCCAAAAAGGCGTTTAAGGATAATATTTCCTTAAAGCAGGCTTGCGTGGAATTGGGCTTTTTAACCGAAGAAAAATTTGACGAGGTATTCCACCCCGAGCAGATGGTTTAGTTTTTTCAGGGAGGAAAAATAATGATTAAGGTCAGTTATTTTCCCGGCTGCACGCTCCGCACAAAAGCTAAACAGCTTGACCTTTATGCCCGCAGATGCGCCGAGGTTTTGGGCGTTGAATTATGCGAGATAGAGAACTGGCAGTGCTGCGGCGGCGTGTTTGTAAGCAATAACGACGAGATAGCATCAAAGCTGTCCTCCGTTCGTGCGCTTATAGCCGCTAAAGAGGCGGAAAGACCGCTTGTTACGGTATGCTCCGCCTGCCATAATGTTATTAAACAGACTAATTACCAAATAACTAACGACGAAACGTTCAGAAACCGCGCTAATCTGTACCTTGCGCAGGATAAGGAAAAAAGAGAGCCTTATTCGGGCGAGACAAAGGTTATGCACTATTTCGAGCTTTTGCGCGACGTTGTAGGCTTTGATAAAATCAAAGAAAAGGTAGTAAACCCCTTAACGGGCAGAAAGATTGCCGCATATTACGGTTGCCTGCTTTTGCGCCCAGGCAAGGTAATGGCGTTTGACGACCCCGAAAACCCTGCAATTATGGAGGAGTTTATAAGGGCGATAGGCGCAGAGCCTGTAATTTACCCTTACAGAAACGAGTGCTGCGGCGGCTATGTTGCGCTTGAAGACCCCGAGAGCGCAAAGAAAAAAAGCAACGCCGTTACAAACAGTGCCGAAAGCCACGGCGCGGAGCTGGCGGTTACCGCCTGCCCGCTTTGCAAGTACAATTTGGTGCATAACGGCAGCAATATACCCGTTGTGTACTTCACCGAATTATTAGCCGAGGCGTTAGGCGTAAAGGAGGATACAAATGCCTGATAAAAAAGAGCTTTTAAAGGAGCAGGTTATAAGGGCAAGCGGCGTTAATCCGCTTAAATGTATGCGCTGCGGCAAATGCTCGGGCACCTGCCCTTCATACGATGAAATGGAATATCACCCCCACCAGTTTGTTTATATGGTGGAAACGGGCGATATTGAAACCCTTATGAAATCGGAATCGGTTTACAAATGTCTTTCCTGCTTTGCCTGCGTTGAGCGCTGTCCGCGCGGTGTGGAGCCGGCAAAGATAATTGAGGCGGTGCGCCTTGAAGCTATCCGTCAAAAGGGAAACAACCACATGACCGCTGACGATATTCCCGAAAAAATTAACGACGATATTCCCCAGCAGGCGATTATGAGCGCCATGCGCAAATATTCTAAATAGGAAAGGAGAAAATAACGTATGCAAAGAATTGGAGTATTCGTATGTCACTGCGGCACCAACATTGCGGGCACCGTTGATGTAAAGGCTGTCGCAGAGGCTCTTAAAACTGAACCCGGTGTTGTTTTCTCCACCGATTATCAGTATATGTGCTCACAGGCAGGTCAGGAGATTATTAAAAATGCAATAGCCGAGTATAAGCTTACGGGCATTGTGGTATGTTCATGCTCTCCCCGTATGCACGAAGCCACATTCCGCAAGACCGCGGCTGCCGCGGGGCTTAACCCCTATATGGTGGAGATTGCAAATATCCGCGAGCAGTGCTCCTGGGTACATAAAGAAATGCCCATAGGCACCGAAAAGGCAATTATACTTGCCAAAGCGGCGGTTGCAAAGGTAAACCTTAACGCGCCGCTCACCCCGGGTGAAAGCCCCGTTACAAAGCGCGCCTTGGTTATAGGCGGCGGTATTGCGGGTATTCAAACCGCGCTTGACATTGCCGACGCGGGTTTCCCGGTTGATATAGTTGAAACCAAGCCGACAATAGGCGGCAAAATGGCTCAGCTTGATAAAACTTTCCCCACGCTCGACTGCGCCGCCTGTATTTTAACGCCTAAAATGGTGGACGTGGCGCAGAACGATAAAATCCGCATTTTCTCCTACTCCGAGGTAACCGAGGTAGGCGGATTTGTGGGTAACTTTGAGGTTACAATTAAGCGCCGCGCGCGTTACGTTAAAGAGGATATATGCACGGGCTGCGGGCTTTGCACAGAAAAATGTCCGCAAAAGAAGGTTCCCAACGAGTTTAACCTCGGTATGGATAACCGCAGTGCCATTTACATTCCGTTCGCCCAGGCAGTGCCGAAGGTTGCAACGATCGACCCGAACCACTGTATGAAGCTTAAAACGGGCAAATGCGGCGTTTGCTCCAAGGTATGCTCCGCCGGCGCTATAGATTACGAGGCAAAGGACGAGTACGTTAAGGAAAAATACGGCGCAATAGTAGTTGCCACGGGCTTTAACCCAATTTCTATGGAAAAGTTTGACGAGTTTGCTTACTCCCAGTCAAAGGACGTTATAACGTCGCTTGAATTAGAGCGCCTTATGAACGCGGCAGGCCCTACAGGCGGTACACTTCTGCGCCCGTCGGATCATGAGCATCCGCACACGATAGTTTTCGTTCAGTGCGTGGGTTCAAGGTGCGAGGCATGCGCTGAAAAGGGCAAGGAATATTGCTCTAAAATATGCTGTATGTACACCGCAAAGCACGCAATGCTTATAAGGGATAAATACCCCGATACCGAGGTTTATGTGTTCTATATAGACGTGCGTACCCCGGGTAAAAACTTTGATGAGTTCTACCGCCGCGCGGTGGAGGAATACGGCGTTCACTACATAAAGGGTATGGTGGGCAAGGTATCGCCCGAGGGTAATAAGCTAAAGGTTCAGGGCTCCGATTTAATTTACGGCAAACAGCTGCATATAGACGCAGACTTAGTGGTGCTTGCCGCCGCTATCGAGCCGGATAAATCCGCCCGTCCGCTTGCTACAATGCTTACTGCCAGTATGGATACAAACGATTTCTTTACCGAGGCGCACCCCAAGCTTCGTCCTGTTGAAAGCCCCACTGCGGGCGTGTTCCTTTCAGGTACATGCCAAGGACCTAAGGATATACCCGAAACCGTTTCCCAGGCGGGAGCGGCTGCCTCTAAGGTTATAGGACTCCTCTGTAAGGATAAGCTTACGGGCAACCCCTGCGTCGCGCACTCTGATGAAATGATGTGCAACGGCTGCTCAACCTGCGAAAAGGTTTGCCCCTACGGCGCTATTTCGTATGTTGAAAAAGAATTCAGAATGCCTGACAGAACCACAAAGGTTCGCCGCGTAGCGGTTGTAAACGAGGCTGTGTGCCAGGGCTGCGGCGCTTGCACGGTTGCCTGTATGTCCGGCGCTATGGACCTAAAGGGCTTTATGAATAAACAGATTATGGCGGAGGTAGACGCAATATGCAAGTAAACGAATATAAGCCGCTTATAGTGGCGTTTTGCTGCAACTGGTGTTCTTATGCCGGTGCCGACCTTGCGGGAAATAACAGACTTAATTACCCTGCCGATGTTAAAATAATCCGCGTACCCTGCTCGTGCAGAGTAAACCCGATGTTTATTTTACGCGCGTTTCAGCGCGGGGCAGACGGCGTAATTCTTTGCGGCTGCCACCCCGGCGACTGCCACTACACCTCGGGTAACTATTACACCCGCCGCCGTATGGCTCTGCTTTTCTCAATGCTTGACTTTTTAGGCATTGAAAAGGAGCGCACCCGCGTTGAGTGGGTATCTGCGGCAGAGGGCGCAAAGTTCGCCGCCACAATGAACGATTTTGCAAAAACCGTTGCGGCGCTTGGTGAAAACAAGAGATTGGAGGATTTAAGATGCAAGAAATAAAACGCGAAGTTTTAGTAAGTAAAGCCTCCGAATTACTTAAAAACGGCACGGTTGACCGAGTTTTCGGTTGGAAAAAGGGCGAGTTTGATTACGATATTACTCCCGCACTTTTCACTACTGCCGAGGATATTGAAAAAGAGTTTGTATGGGGCGATTTTTGCGGCGCTAACTTTTCAAAGTACCTTGTAAAGGAAACGGGAAAGAGTGAAAATAAGGTTCTTGTTTTCTTAAAGCCCTGCGATACATACAGCTTTAACCAGCTTTTAACCGAGCATCGCTTTGACCGTGAAAAGGTTTACGCCGTGGGCGTGCCGTGTAACGGTATGCTTGATACGGGCAAAATAAAAAGCAGTGCCGAGGGCATTGCCAAGATAACCGATAACGGCGATAATGTAACGATAGAAACCCTGTTTGACGGTGAAATAACGCTTGACAGAAATGAGCTTTTGCCCGACAGATGCTTAAATTGCAAATCCAAAAAGCACGTGGCTTACGACGAGCTTTTGGGCGAGGACGGGACTGTTTTAGACTCCCACCGCTTTGACGAGGTTGAAAAACTTGAAAAAATGACGCCCGACGAGCGTTTCGTTTTCTGGCAGAACGAATTATCCCGCTGCATACGCTGCAACGCCTGCCGCGACGTTTGCCCCGCCTGCACCTGCGAAAAGTGTGTGTTTGATAACCCCAATTCGGGCGTTGAAAACAAGGCGGCTTCAAACGAGTTTGAAGAAAAAATGTTCCACATTATCCGTGCTTTCCACGTTGTGGGCAGATGTACCGATTGCGGCGAGTGCTCAAGAGTATGTCCCCAACACATTCCGCTGCACCTGCTCAACCGCAAGTTTATAAAGGATATTGACAGCTTTTACGGCGAATATCAGGCAGGCGCCGAGGTGGGCTCGCGCGCACCGATAGTAAACTACACCACCGAGGATATTGAACCGGGCGACGCTGTAAGGAGGAATGAAAATGCGTAAAATATCACTTGAAAAAATAGATTCGCTTTTCTCCGCCATTGCAGAAAACAATGTGCTTTATATGCCCGTTGATACCAAAACAGGCGCAAAATATGAAAAATGGGAAAACGGCAAAAAGCTCTCCGATTCGCTTAACACCGTAAGGAGCGCAAAGGATTTCTTCTTCCCCCAGACCGAAAACCTTATGGATTTTAAGGTAGAGGGCAAAAAGATAGAGGTTATAGACACCCGCAGCGAAACCGAGGATTTTGTGGTTTTCGGCGTGCGTGCCTGCGATGTTAAGAGCTTTGACGTGCTGGATAAAGTATTTTTGGCAGAGCCGCAGGACAGCTACTATAAAAACCGCCGCGAGCATGGGGTTATAATGTCGCTTGCCTGCACAAAGCCGAATGAAACCTGCTTTTGCACCACTTTCGGTATAGACGCGGCAGAGCCTGCGGGCGATGTGGTATGCTATAAAACCGAAGACGCGCTTTATATGGACGCTAAGACCGAAAAGGGCAAAAAGCTTTTAACCGCGCTTGAAGGCATTACCGAAGAAGCCGATAACAAGGCGGTAGCCGAGCAGCAAAAGGTAACGCGCGAAAGAATGGCAAAGCTGCCGTTAGCAAGCCTTAAAGCGGACGCATTCGGCGACGGCAAAACAAAGGAATTTTTCGACCGCCCCGAGTGGAAAGAGCTTTCAGAAAGCTGCCTTGGCTGCGGCACCTGCACCTTTGTGTGCCCCACCTGCCAGTGCTACGATATTAAGGATTTTAACACAGGTCACGGCGTTAAGCGTTTCCGCTGCTGGGATTCCTGTATGTATTCCGAATTTACCAAAATGTCCGCAGGTCAGCCGCGACTGACTCAATTAGAGCGTTTCCGCCAGAGATTTATGCACAAGCTTGTGTATTTCCCGACGAATAACGACGGTATGTTCTCATGCGTAGGCTGCGGCAGATGTCTTGCAAAATGCCCGATACAAATGAACATTGTAAAGGTAATGAAAAAACTGGGAGGTAACACAAATGGCTGATATTAAAGAACCGCTTATTCCGAAAATCGGCGTTGTTACCGATATCAGGATAGACACTCCTGATGTTAAGACCTTCCGCGTTGTAACGCCCGACGGCAAAAAGGCTTTCGAGCATATGCCCGGTCAGTGCGCAATGCTTTCCATTCCCGGTGTGGGCGAGGCTATGTTCTCAATCACATCTTCCCCCACAAACACCGAGTTTATGGAGTTTTCAATAAAGAAATGCGGCTGCGTTACAGAGTGGCTGCACTCTATGGAGGTAGGGCAGGAAATAACCATACGCGGGCCTTACGGCAGACCCTTCCCCGTTGATACCGAATTTGCGGGTCACGACCTGCTTTTCGTTGCCGGCGGTATAGGTCTTGCTCCCTTGCGCTCGGTTATTAACTACTGCCGCCACTACCGCGACCGCTACGGCAAGATTGATATTGTTTACGGCTCTCGCAGTAAGCAGGACCTTGTTGACTACAAGGAAATAATTGACGAATGGGCAAATGATACGGGCGTAAACGTTCACCTTACCATTGACCGCGAGCAGCCCGAATGGGACGGTCACGTAGGCTTTGTTCCGAACTATGTTAAGGAGCTGGGCTTTACAACCGATAAAATAGCCGTGCTTTGCGGACCGCCTATAATGATTAAATTTACCCTTGCGGGGCTTCAGGAATTAGGCTTTGATAAAACCCAGGTTTACACCACAATGGAGCTTAGAATGAAGTGCGGCATAGGCAAATGCGGCAGATGTAACATAGGCGCAAAATACGTCTGCAAGGACGGACCCGTTTTCCGCTTTGACGAAATAGACGAGCTGCCCGACGAATATTGACGAACATTAAGGAGGAAAACAAATTGGAAAATATGGTTGATGTTTACCTGTTCGGCAAGAAATACAGTGTGCCGGATAACCTTACAATAATGCGCGCAATGGAATACGCGGGATATCAGTTAGTACGCGGCTGCGGCTGCCGTAACGGCTTTTGCGGCGCCTGTGCCACAATTTACCGCATAAAGGGCGACCGCGAGCTTAAAACCTGCCTTGCCTGCCAGACCAAGGTTGAAAACAATATGTATGTTGCAACTCTGCCTTTCTTCCCGCTGGTAAAACAGGTTTACGATATTGAAAAAATTAAACCCACCGAGCAGATTATGATGCAGCTTTACCCCGAAATTTACGCTTGTGTAGGCTGTAATGCCTGCACAAAAAGCTGCACGCAGTCGCTTAATGTTATGCAGTACATAGCGTATGCTCAGCGCGGCGAGTTTGATAAGTGCGCAGAAGAATCGTTTGACTGCGTTATGTGCGGCGTGTGCTCATCCCGCTGCCCCGCAGGTATTTCCCACCCGCAGGTTGCAATGCTTGCGCGCAGACTTAACGGCAAGTATATAGAGCCTAAATCAGAGCACTTGGAAAAACGCGTTGAGGAAATTAAAGAGGGCGCGTTTACCGAGATTATAGAGTCGCTTATGGGCAAGCCTGTTGAAGAGCTTAAAGAGCTTTACAACAACCGCGAAATTGAGAAATAAGGAGGCGCGCAGATTATGTATTCAAAAGAGTTTGAAAAATCTTTAAAGGCGGTTGAGGCTGCAAGAGAAGATAACATTGCATTAGAGCCGCGCCGTATGACCGCGGACGAAAAGGACGCCCTTTTGGCGGCTTACCACCCCGATTATAAAAAGAGCGAATTTTCCACCCTTAAAATAGGACCTAACAAGGGCGAGCAGGTGCCGCACGAGCTTTGCGAAATGCTTGAGGCGCACAGCCGCATTAAGGCGGACGACGTTGATTTAAACGACGTTACATACGATGTTGACGTGCTTATAATCGGCGGCGGCGGCGCGGGCGCTTCAGCCGCTATTGAGGCGGATAACGTCGGCGCTAAGACTATGATAGTTACAAAGCTGCGCATAGGCGATGCCAACACAATGATGGCTGAGGGCGGTATTCAGGCGGCTGATAAGCCGAACGATTCGCCTGCCATACACTTTGTAGATGCATTCGGCGGCGGTCATTTCGCGGCAAAACGCGAACTGCTTTCAAAGCTTGTGTGCGACGCACCCGAGGCTATTAAGTGGCTTAATGAATTGGGCGTTGAGTTTGATAAAACGCCCGACGGCACCATGGTTACCACCCACGGCGGCGGTACTTCGAGAAAGCGTATGCACGCCGCAAAAGACTACTCCGGCGCTGAAATTATGCGCACCTTGCGCGATGAGGTTTTAAACCGCGGTATTCCCGTTGTGGACTTCACCTCGGCTATCGAGCTTATTCTTGATGAAAACGGCAATGCCGCAGGCGCGGTGCTTATGAATATGGAGACAAAGGAGCTTATGGTGGCGCGCGCCAAAACCGTTATTATTGCAACGGGCGGAGCAGGCAGAATGCACTATCAGGGCTTCCCGACCTCTAACCACTACGGCGCTACGGCGGACGGACTGGTGTTAGCTTACCGTGTAGGCTCAAAACTTTTGTATGCCGATACATTGCAGTACCACCCCACGGGCGCGGCTTTCCCGCAGCAGATATTCGGCGCGCTTGTTACCGAAAAGGTGCGTTCTTTAGGCGCTAAGCTTGTAAACCGCGACGGTAAGGTATTTATGCACCCGCTTGAAACGCGCGACGTTGCGGCGGCTTCCATTATAAGAGAGTGCTCCGACCGCGACGAGGGCGTAGATACAGGCAGCGGCAAGGCTGTTTGGCTTGATACCCCGATGATTGAAAAAATCGGCGGCGAGGGCACTATTGAAAAGAGAATACCCGCTATGATGCGTATGTTCGCAAGCTACGGTATTGATATTCGCAAGGAGCCGATACTTGTATACCCGACCCTGCACTACCAGAACGGCGGTATAGACATTAACGTTACGGGCATGAGCACCTGCGTTGAAAATCTTTATGTTGCGGGCGAGGCAGTAGGCGGAATACACGGCAGAAACCGCCTTATGGGCAACTCTCTGCTTGATATAATCGTATTCGGCAGAACCGCGGGCAAAAACGCTGCGGCAAAATCAAAGGACGTTAAGGTGGGCAAGCTGACACTTGAACACATTAACAAATTTGACGCCGAGCGCGAGGCGGCAGGCATTAAGACCGACGCCGTATCGCCGAAGCTCCTACCCGATTACAGAAGACAAAAATAATATAAAAAATAAATAATCCGAACCCCGAAAGGGGCTCGGATTATTAAGGGGTTTAAAAATGATTACCGATTTACTTGAAGCGCTTACTATATTCTGCTTTGGGCTTTCGTGGCCTATCTCCATTCGCAAATCTATAATCTCCCGCACCGCAAAGGGCAAAAGCCTTTTCTTTGAGGTGTTTTTGCTTATAGGCTACGCCTGCGGAATTGCGAGAAAGATTATACAGGTTGCGGGCGGCAGCTCGGGCTTTATATTTTATTTGAGCTTTTTCTTCTATGTGCTTAACTTTATTGAAATTTCAATAGACGTAGCTCTTTATTTCAGAAACAAAAAGTTCGATGAAATTGCCGACCGCGAGGCGGCAAACGCTTAATTGCGGTAAAAATTCAACCCCGCCGATTTTTTAAATCGGCGGGGTTTAGTCTATTCGGCAAGTTCTCTGCCGCCCTGCCATATTATCAGCAGCGTGCCGGAGGTTACGCTGATTTCTGCGGGGGATTCCGTAAATTCATTGCTGATCCCCAAAGGAAAGCTGTAATCAAGCTCTGCGTTTTCAAGCGGGTAGAGCACGCCATCAAGCGTTACGCCGAGCGCCTTTCCGCTCATTGCAAAAACGGAAACGGTTCCGTCGCCGCCCGAAAAATTTATTTTCGAGTTTGTAATGCAGCAGGCAGTGTACCCGTTAAAACAGAGAAAACCTCTGCCGCCGCGGCGTGATATATAGCAAAGCGTCTGATAATTCGCAAAGGTGTGGTCGGGTCTGCCGCCAACGCCGCCGTATATTACAAACTCCGTGTATCCGCGCTCAATGCCCGTTTTTACGGCGAGCATGGTGTCTGTATCATCTTTCATCACAGGGTGTCTTATCACTTCGGCGCAATCGGGTACAAACCCGAGCGAGTCAAAATCTCCCACGGCAATGTCGGGCGTTGTTCCGAGCTTTTCAAGGTGATTTATGCCCGAATCCGCCGCAATTACAATATCTCCGTCCTTTTTTATAAATTTATCGGGCAGTCCGTCCGCCGCACCGAAAATATAACATATGCTCATTAAAAAACTCCCCGGTACAGAGATAATAGTTGTCTACATCCAGAAACTGGCTTACGGCCATGTTGACCACGC
>CAJJPG010000048.1 GCA_905193585.1 uncultured Oscillospiraceae bacterium | reverse complement strand
CGGAAACTCCAACCGCTCATATGCGGACGCAGGGGACGCGTGGTTTATTGAAAGCACCGCCGACAGCTGGACTTACAAGCTCGGCTGGAGCTGGGACGGTAACGGAAACGGCAGGCTTGACTGCAACGGCCCGGGACTTACGGTCGACTTGGACGAATATAATACGATTAATTACAACATCACGGTATCGCGTCCGGTTACGCTTTATGCACAAGTCTACCGCATTGAAAACGGAGCGGTGGATTACAACACACGCACATTTATTCCGCTTAAGAGCCTTGATAAGGGCGAATGGACAGAATCATTTGATTTGCGCTCAAGCGCAGAGCTTATGAAAATGTGCAATTCGGAAAACAGCCTGCTGATTGCGGGCTTCGGATTTAAAACCGAGGGCTTTCAAAATGCCGATACCGTAAAGGTGAGTGCGTTTACGCTTTCCTTAAATAAAGAACCGTATGTACCCGCAGTTACAAAGCACGCGGAATCGTGGATATTAAACCACACCCCCACTGCGTGGTGGAGCTGGGACTGGAATATGAGCGATTCGGATATGTTGCGAATATCCGGCGAGGCAGACTCAAAGGGCGGTGTAAAGCTCAACTTTAAGGGCGATTTTGAGGATCTGCGCTATATGGCTTCCGCTTATACGGTGGATTTGAAGACTGACCCGTATTTCTATGCGCGTTTTGATACGGATGTGCCGTGCGAGCTTTATCTGCTGGTATCGGGCAGCCCCGAGGGGAATAGCGGTATAAAAATCAGCGATAAGCTTTACAACGGCAGAGTGAACGAAAAATTCAGAATTTCCGATATCGCGGCGCTGGCACCGTATATCAACAATGATTCAATTTCGGTTTACGGTTTTCGCCTTATTCCGCAGGATGACCCGACAGGTAAGAATATTTATTTCCGCACAATGGATTTCGGCGATATGAATTTCGCTATCGACCTTGAAACGGTGCAGCGGCCTGCGGCACCGACCCTTACCTCAAACACAAAGGAAATGACCGACGCCGTGGAAATAACCGTTTCGGGAGTGCCAGAAACCGCAGAGCTTACACAGTACAGGATAGGCAGGCACGGCGAATGGCAGACATATTCGGGCGCAGTTACAATTAAGAAAAACATTGAGCTTTTTGCCCGCTATATTGATGAAAACGGGTATTGGTCGATTTCCGGCAGCTTTGCGGTGAGCAATATTATAAAAGCGCCGTCGGAAGACGCAAAGCCGGTGATTCCCAACTGGTTTTCGCCGAATATGCTCACAACCTGCTGGTATAACTGGGACTGGCGCTACGGCAGCGACAATCAGGATAGGTTCGCGCTTGACGCGACCGATAAATATTGGACTGCCCGCGTTGATAAAGAATGGTGCAAACGCATTGAAACGCAGCATAACAACAGTGATTTCCACTGTCTCATAGATTTAGATGAGCAAACCGAACTTTTCTATAAAATCGACACCCAGTTTGAGCTTAAAATAAGCCTGAAGGTTAAAACAGGGGCTGCAAACAGCAGTTACGCCACAGTGCCCGTAGGCACGCTTACGGCGGGTAAAAATTCCGGCTCGTTTAATATTTCGGATAATTCGGAGTTGCTTTCAATCAGCGACGACGAAAATAAACTCACCGTTTCGGGCGTTATTTTCGAATTTGCCACAACCGAGGGAAAATGCTTTACGGTTGAACGCTTCCTCTTTGACTCCGAAGACGCTTATTACCCCGGCTACGGCGGTCAGGAGACCGTAAGGGAAATTACTCCGACTTGGTTTGAACCCGAGCAGGTTGATAAGTGGCTTAACGGCAAAAAACAGATAAATATATCGGATAACGCGGCTGCGGTTGAAATAAATACCGATAACGATTGGTGTGCTACCGTAAATATTGCGGCCGAGGTTTCCGATATTACTTCGAACGGAACGTCGGTAAGAATAAATCTGCAGGGTGCAAATACTCTGTATCTCAATACCGACAGCGAATTTGCGGCTGATATACTGCTCGGAATACGATCGGGCGGCGCCGTGCAATATGTAAAGGTCGGAGCTTTGCAAAAGGGTAAGAACGAGCAGGCGATTGATCTTAAAAATATTGAAAGTCTTTCGCAGATTGCAAACAACGGTTCGCTTACCGTAACGGGAATAAGGTTTGTTCCGCAAAAAGCGGCAAACGGCGAAAGCTTAAAGGTGGATTTGTGCACATTTAACGCCGCGGGGAAGAAATACCCGGGATATGAGGATACAGATAAGATTAAAGCCGACGAAAAGGCTGCGGCGGCAGTTGATGAAAAGATACGCGTCATAGGAAATGTAACCCTTAAAAGCCTTGAAGCAATTAAGGCGGCGCGTTCGGCATATGAAGCGCTCAACAGTTATCAGCGCTCGCTTGTAACGGAATACGCCGTGCTTGTAAATGCGGAAAACAACTACTACGCACTGGCACTTGCAAACGGAATATTCACGGAAGAACTTCCGCTTGATATGATACTGTCGCATATTTCGGAGAATCCTTCGTCTCTTATTGAAATCAATCTTACCGCCGCGCAAAAGCTGCCTACGCAGTTGCTTGCTGCGGCAAAGAATAACGATTGCGATATAAGGGTTAATATTTACGATGATAAAGAAAACGAACTTATTTACAGCATAGTTTTGCAAAGTAAAGACCTGACCGACACATCTGCCCCGTTTGATACGGCGCTTTCTTCCGCTGAGCCGAAGCTTACTGCAGCTCAGAAAAAAGCACTGGGAGCTGCCAAAAAGCTTTTTTACGGAATGAATAAGGAAAATCGCGTTACTTCGTACCTTATTGTAATGCTTAACGGTAAAAACAGCCTGTTTGCTACCGATAAAAACGAGCTTTACAATTTCGCGGTAAACGACGGATTTACCCTGCAGTCGGATTACAGCGCTGTGCGCAATAACGCCGTGACCCTGCTTATAAGAAGCGGCGGCGAGTACATGCTTTGTGAAAAGAATATCGTAAATGCAACGGCTGCGAACGGATTGCCGACGACGGGGGAAAAGAGCAATGCGCTTCCCGTAATACTCAATCTTGCTTCAATTGCTATGCTGGCGGTACTTACCTTTAAAATGAAAAAGGGGAAAGAAAGATGAAAAAAATTGCTTGCAAAATTTCGGCATTATTGTGTGCGGCGGCAATGCTTACGGCATTATTACCCGCATTCGGCGTTTCTGCGGCGGCACAAACCAAAAAGTTTTTAGACCCCATGGAGGATTCGGCGTTTCCCAAGGCTTACAGCGTAAAAATAATTCTTCCCGCAAATTACGATGTAACCGAGGCACAGGTTAAGGCAAACGGCGGTGTTTTCGGGGCGAATTCCGATAAGCGCGCGCTTGCCGCCTTTAAAACCAATAAGACAATGAAGCTGTTTAAAGAGGTTTTCGGCAACGACTACTCCCGCACGCATACCCTTATGAAAAACTATGTTGCCTGTGAGCTGGAGCTGATTTACGAATTTAAAAACGGCTTTAAGGACTTTGAATTTATGGGAATCGCAGGTGCGGGAAACTGGGCGGGAGCCTGGGGTATGGAGGAAAATCCTCCGCTTGAAATAGCCTATTCAAATACCGCAACCGGCGGATGGAAAACTCTTAATTACAAGGATATGCGCGATATGCCCGCCGCAGAGGGTTCGACCTACTGCTATTTCCGCGGGAAGAGCATTCCTACATCCGCCAGATATTTGCGCATCCGTTTTTTAAACGGCGCGGATTATGACAGTGCGAAGAACTTTTGGGGGCCGCGTTATGAAAACTGGGCATGTGCGCTGGGGTATTTGCTTGTAAACGAATATACCGCTCCGCAGTCGGGCGGAAGTGCATCCGGCAGCAGCACAGGCACTTCTTCCGTAAATAACGGCGGCGGAAATACAACCTCGCAGAAGCCGAACGGTACTTCGTCTGCCGATAATACATCAAGTACCGCGTCCGTTACCGCCTCTGAAAACAACAGCACGACAACGGAAAGCAATCCCGATAATAACGGAAACTCTCCGTCTGACGGTACCGTTGTGGACGTAAAAACGGATGTTAAACGCGAGATCGACTGGAAGATTACCGGAATAATTATCGGTGCGGATGTTTTGGCGGTCGGCGGAGTAATTGCTGTCTTAATTCTGCTTTACAAAAAGAAAGTCAGAGAATTAAAAATAAAGTAGCCTTGAACTTATAAGAAAGGGCGGTGCGCCGGATGAAAAAAATCAGAATCGGAATAATAATTTGCGTTTCTCTCGCAGTTTTATCGGGCGCTGCCGTCGCGGGTGCTAAAATGCTTGAAACGAAAAACGCTTATCTTACAATCAACAATGACTCCGTTTCAAAGGATGAGTTGGAATTTTATATGAAAGCCTCCCGCTCAGACGTAATTTTAAGGTTTACATCCGATACGTTATCAAATGCCGATAAGGATTTTTGGGAAACCGAGCAGAACGGAATTACTCCGGCTGAGTATTTATTGGAAATTGCGGTTGAGAACCTAAAAAACGACAGAGCGTTATTTGCCGAATGTGAAGAGCGCGGGCTTTGTGAAAAGCTGAGCTATGAAAAAATTATAAAGCAAATGAACGCCGAAAACGCCACGCGTGCGAAAAAGCTTAAAAACGGCGAACCGGTTTACGGTGTTACGGAATACACTGTCGTTTCGTATTACGATTATCTTAAAAGCAATTTACAAATTGCTTTGCGCGAGAAATTGGAAAACGAAGGCATTATAAAAGAGGACGATGTAAAGCTGAAGCAGTATTACAATCAAATTAAAAACAGTGATCCTCTCTTTCACAATGCCGACGGCAGCTTTAAACCGTACGCAGATATTCACGCAAAGCTGAAATATCTTTATAGGGAAAAATGCTTTTCGGATTATATAGAGCAGGCGGCGAAAAAACAAGCGGTGAGACAAAACACCGAAAAATTGAAAAAACTTGCAGCTGAAATCGGTTAGGGGGAAAGATAAACAATGAAACGAATAACGGCAATTCTTTTATCCGTATGTATACTTATCGCTCTTGCGGGATGTGTTAAGGTAACAACTACCACCGTAACACGCAGAACAAAGGCGAATAATACCGCGACGGATTCCTCATCACAAGCGACTTCATCGGATAATACAAGCACAGACCGCGAAAATACAGATTCCTCAAAATCATCAGAGTCGGACACTTCCTCTGAAGCGGTAATACGTACCGACAATGCCGACGTAGATTTAACTGTAAAACAGGCAGCTGTATTCAACGGTGCACGTAGGGAAGAAAGCGGATACGCTCTTTATTATGTGGACAGCGAGAACGGCGATGACGAAAATGACGGCAGGACCGAGCGCTCTGCCTGGAAGACGCTTGACAATGTTAATAACCGCACCTTTGAGCCGGGAACGAAAATAATGCTTAAATGCGGCAGCGTCTTTGACCAAATGCTCGTTCCGCGTTCTTCGGGAACGGCAGGTAAGTATTTTATTATCGACAGCTACGGTAAGGGAGCAAAACCGATTATAAACGGCGACGGCGAGGCGCAGGCGGTGCTTATTTCCTCCCTGCAGTATATCGAAATCAGAAATCTCGAAATCCGCAATCCCTCGGAATATTCCGCTTCGCGCAAGGGCGTTGCGGTATATGCCGGAGGACAGGTGAGCAGCGGAGTTTTCCATAATGGCGGCGTATTTAATCACATTTACCTTATAAATCTTGATGTTATTGATGTTTCCTGTACCGACGGTCAGCGCTTTTACGGCGGAATAGTATTTTATTCCCGCCAATCCAAAAGTCCGACTTCATTTAACGAAATTCTGGTTCAGGGCTGCACTATAAAAAACACGGGCGGTTCGGGAATCGCAATGGCATCGGATTATGAGCACGGGCCGGGCGTTGAGTGGTCGGCATTTGAATATACCCCCTCAACCAATGCGACCTTCCGGAATAATTTTGTTTCTCACTGCGCGTCGGACGGTATTTTCATATCGGCGGTCAAGGGCTTACTTATAGAGTCCAATACCGTAACCGATACATCTTATGCAGAGGGCGCGTATGCGGGTATATGGCCGCATTACAGCTCAAATGTTGTAATGCAGTATAACGAGGCGTATGACGTAAAGCTGGTAGGCGGCGACGGTCAGGGCTACGATGTTGATATAGACTGTGTGAACACCAAGGTACAGTACAATTACAGTCACGATAACGAGGGCGGATTTATTCTTCTGTGTACCGACGGCACTAACGGAGGCTACAACAAGGATATTTCGGTTCGTTACAACATAAGTCAAAATGATAAAAGTCAGATTTTCACGCTTTCGGGACCTATTTCCGATGTGAAAATTTATAACAACACGGTTTATACCAAGTCAGGGCTTAAAACCAATCTTGTAGGCTCCTATGATTGGGGAACGGCTGCCAGCCCGAAAAATGTACGGTTTACAAACAACATTTTCAATATGAACTCAACAGGCTGGTGCTCACTTATTATTCCGAGCCGAATCACATTCGATACAAACCTGTTCTACGGTACATACGGGTTTGCACAGCTGTTTCAGTCGGGAGTAAAAATCAGCGGTTCGCTGACCGAAGACCCAATGTTTGTAAATCCCGGAGCCGGCGGTATCGGTCTTGATACACTCGGCGGTTACCGTTTAAAGTCTTCTTCACCGGCAATCAATTCGGGCAAATGGATATCTCAGTGCGGCGGCAGAGATTTCTACGGAAAAGCGGTAACAAAGGAAGGCTTACCGGATCTCGGCGCAATTGAATATTAAGAAAGGAAGATTTTTATGAATTTCAAAAAAACGGCGGCAATGCTTTCTGCGGTATGCATTGTATTTTCAAGTCTTGCCGGCTGCGGCGGCAGCGGAAACGGCGGCAGCGGAAAAGCGGAAATCAAATCTGTCAGCCTGCCCGAAAAGCTTGACGGCAGCGTGATTAAAATTCTCGCTTACGACGGCTGGGAACAGGAGCATGCCGACATACGCAAGCAATTAAAGGATTGGTACGGAGCTTCGGTCGAGTACACCGTGGTTGACAATAAGGATATGAAAAACAAACTGGCGGTTGACCTTGCGGCAAATATCACCTACGATATGATGCCGATGAGCGCCGACCTGATTTTGAATAACCTTGCAACGCCTATAACAAAATATGTGGATCTTAATGAGGACATTTTCAAGGATTATAAAAAGATCGGCGATTTTGTAACCTTCAACGGCGAGGTTTACGGTATGCCGAGCGTACCGAATATGGAAGTTATAATCTACAATAAAACCCTGATTGAAAACCTCGGCTATGATCTGCCGCTTGATCTTTACAAGCAGGGAAAATGGAACTGGGACACCTTTAAAAGGCTTACCACAAGCCTTTGCCGTGAAAAAACAGCCGACGGCGACGCAATAAGTGCCTTTTCCTCTTGGGATACAAATATATTTTTAAAGGCTAATAACAGCGGTTTTGTTAAGTGGACGGATCATAAATACGCACTCAACCTTGATGATAACAAGCTGCGTGAGGCGTTAAACTATTTTCAAAGCTTATCCACCGTGGGGGCATTTACCGGCTGGCAGGGCTGGAGTCAGGCGGATTTTCAGCTCGGTACAATGGCGATGTGTGTTGACCGGTTCGGCAATAAGACCCACTTTGTATCCGATTTAACCTTTGACTGGGATTTTGTTCCGTTCCCGACGGGCTATTCGGGCGATGAAAATGTAGCGCCGGGTACAATTGCTACCTACGGCGTACCGAAGGGCTCCTCCAATCCTTCGGGCGGTGCCGCATACGCATACCTTTTCTGTAAGCAGGATTACGAGCGCAGAAAACAGTATCTCAAAGGCTATTTGACCGACGAACAGGTTGAGCGCTTTGAATCGCTTTACGGAAAAATTTCAAAGGATTATGACACTATAGGTATTGAAAATACCGACGCGCTTATATGGGATGTATTGAGCGGCGCGGATATAACCGCAACTCTTGAGTCCTATAAAACAAAATGGCAGGGAGAGCTTGACGCTTATACCGCGGCTCTTCCGAAATAGACCTCGTAACTGAAAGGAATGGAAGCAATGAAAAAGGTAATCGCGGTATTGTGCCTTTGCGGTTTAATAGGCTTAACGGCAGGTTTGCCGTTAAGCCCGGCTGCAGCCGAAAAAGCTCAGACGGCACAAAACGGCGGCACGCCGGTCTCCGGTCAGGTGACATATCCCGAATATTGCCGCAATACAGGCTCCGTTCCGTCAAGCCCCGGAGAAAAGCTTTCGCTTTACGCGGCCGACTGCGCAGAAATTGCTGGCGATAATATTTCTTTGGAAAATTCCGCCGAGCAAGAAAGCGGAAAGATTATTCGGTGGGTATCGTCTGAAAAGGATTCTTCCGTGCTTTGGCGGTTTAATGTATCTAAAGGGGCGCGTTATCGCCTCAAAATACGTTACTGCGCCCTTGAAAGCAACAGCAGCATAAGTCTGGGGCTTAAAATCAACGGCGAATACCCGTTTACTGCCTGCCGGGATGTAGGGCTTTTTAAAATATGGAAAAACGAGACCGACGACTTTGCCGTTGACAGCGCAGGGAACGAAAAACGTCCCGCGGCGGTTCAGGTGGTAAACTGGCAGGAGGTTTTTCTCTCCGACAGCGAGGGAGTAAGCAACGAACCGTATGAATTTGCCTTTTTTGAGGGTGAAAACACAGTTGAGCTTATAGGCATAAGCACCGATCTGCTTATTTCCTCAATAACGCTTGAGGGTGAGGAGGAGCCCGAAAGCTATGAGAGCTATTCGGCTGCGGTTTCGGGGGGCGAGAGCGCCGATAAAGCGGACTCGGTGATTATTCAGGGCGAGAAAATGAAGTACCGTTCCGATTCATCGATAGTTCCTATGGAGGACAGAAGCCACGCAGAAACCGTACCGTCCGACCCGGTGCTTACAAGGTACAACACCGTAGGTGATTATAACTGGCAGAACGAGGGACAGTGGATATATTGGGAATTTGAAATTAAAACCGAGGGTTACTACAATATAGGTATGCGCGTGCGCCAGAATTACCACCGCGGGTATGCTTCATCGCGAAAAGTATATATCGACGGCGCCGTTCCTTTTAAAGAGCTTTCACAAATTGATTTTAACTACGCGCGCAGCTGGTATTTTAAAACACTCGGAAACGGAGTAAAGGATTACGACATTTATTTCACAAAAGGTGTCCATTCTGTTGCAATGCAGGTAATACCGGGCGATACCGCCGAGCTTACCGAGGCGCTGCAGGAAAGCGTGCTGCAATTAAACCGAATTTACCGCAGCGTAATTATGATTACCGGCACTTCGCCCGACGCTTACAGAGACTACAACCTTGATAAGGAAATTCCCAATTTAATTGAGGATATGACAAAGCAACGGGATATACTTAAAGAGCAGTATGACGCCCTGCAAAAAAAATACGGCGGCAGAGACAGCGACACCGCAACCCTGCAGCGCTTGACAGCGCAGCTTGGCGGTTACATAGAGGACGCCGATAAAATTACCGAATCCATTTCCGGCTTTTCGGATAATATAAGCAGTCTTTCATCCCTTGTTGTAAGATTAAAGGAGCAGCCTCTAGAGCTTGATTATATTGAAGTAAAGCCCGCGCACGGCGAATATACCGATACCTCTGTCGGGTTCTTTAAAAATATAGCCTTCGGTTTCAGGCAGTTTATAGGCTCGTTTACAACCGATTATAATTCTGTGGGCGACGCAGCCGCCGACGCCGAAAAAATTGACGTTTGGGTTTCAATAAGCCGAGATCAGGCACAGGTGGTTAGGGAACTGGTTGATAACGATTTTTCAAAGAACAATAATATTGCCGTGCAGATAAAGCTTTCAAAAGGCTCTTTAATACAGGCAACCTATGCCGGAACAGGACCTGATGTTGCTTTATATATTGCCGCCGACCAGCCTGTTAACCTTGCGGTGCGCGGCGCATTGGCGGAGTTATCCTCGCTTGATGGCTGCGATGAGCTGCTCAAAGAGTTTTCATATGAAGAAACCGTAGGCCTTCGTTATAACGGCGGCCTATACGGAATACCTATGACCGCCGATATGAATATGATGTTTGTAAGAACTGATATTTTTGAGGAATTGGGTCTTTCAATACCCGAAACCTGGGGGGAGCTTTATAAGCTCATTCCTACCCTGCAGCGCAGCAATATGAATTTAGGTTTGCCAAAGGTTACTATTGACGGCGGTGGCTTTTGCGTATTTAACAGCCTGCTTTTGCAAAACGGGCAGAATTATTACAATGACGATGTTTCGGCTGCCGTATTCGACAGTGAAACGGCGCTTGACGCCTTTAGGGAATGGACGGGCTATTACACAAAATACGATGTGCCGATAGATTACGATTTTTATAACCGTTTCCGCTCGGGGGAAATTCCCATAGGCATCGAGGCTTACACAATGTATAACAAGCTGGCGGTTGCGGCACCCGAAATATCGGGAATGTGGACTATGGTTCCCGTTCCGGGAACGGTAAGGGATGACGGCTCAGTAGATCGCTCCACGGCGGTTTCCTGCACTGCTGCGGTTATTATGAACAACTGCAAAAGCAAGCAGTCGGCATGGAAATTTGTTAAGTGGTTTGCAAGCGCAAAGGCGCAGGCGGAGTACGGGCGGAATATGGAGGCGCTTATAGGCGAATCGGCGCGGTATAACAGCGCAAATTTGGCTGCCGTGCCGGGACTCCCGTGGACTGTGCGTGAAAGCTCGGTGATTTTAAAGCAGCTGAATGCCGCAAAGGGTATTCCGCAAAGCATTGCAAGCTATTATGTAACGCGAAATATTTATAACGCTTACAGAAAGGTTACGGTCAATAACTCAAACCCGCGCGAGGTGCTTTATAAATACAATATCGAAATTAATAATGAACTTGAGCGAAAGCGCGAGGAGTTCGGATTGAAGGGAGAAAACGGAAAATGAAAAAAGAATCGAATATCCGTTATCTCGGCAGGGAAATCCGTAAAAATTCCGAAAACTATTTAATGCTCGCTCCTTATTCGGTTTTTTTTCTCACCTTTACCGTTATCCCCATATGCGTTGCAATTTATTTGAGCTTTACATACTTTAATTTATTGCAGCCGGCGCAGTTCCGCGGATTTTTTAATTACACCCGTTTGTTTTTAGAGGATGAGATCTTTTTGAAATCCTTAAAAAATACGCTTGTGTTTGCTGTTATTACAGGACCGATAAGCTACTTTCTCTGTATACTTTTTGCATGGATGATAAACGAATTCGGACCTATAATGCGGAATGTTATGACGCTTATTTTCTATGCGCCGTCAATATCGGGTTCATTATATGTAATTTGGAGCTATATTTTCAGCGGCGACAGCTACGGGCTTGTAAACAGCACGCTTTTGCGGCTCGGATTGATTGAAGAGCCGGTGCTGTGGTTCACAAATCCGAAATACGCGCTGGGAATAATTATAGTCGTGCAGATATGGTTGTCTCTCGGAACATCGTTTTTAGCCCTTATTGCGGGACTGCAAGGCGTAGACCGCAGCCTTTATGAGGCAGGCGCAATAGACGGAATACGCAACCGTTTCCAGGAGCTTATAAAAATCACGCTTCCGTCAATGGGACCTTCAATGATGTTTGCCGCCGTAATGCAGATTTCAAGCTCTTTTTCGGTCGGCGCTATTTGCAACGCCCTGGCAGGCTTTCCGTCAACCGATTACTGCGCTTCAACGATTGTAACTCACATTATGGACTACGGCAATAACCGCTATGAAATGGGATATGCCTGCGCGATAGCGACGGTTTTGTTTTTAATGATGTTTTTAATGAACCAAATAGTAAAAGCAGTTTTACGGAGATTTAACGATGCTTAAATATACGAAAGGGGGAAGGGCTTATGCTGAATGTGAAAAATACCGAAAAAAAGGTTAAAATACGCGAAACGGGCAGTCGAAAAATTTCGCGTTCCCGTGCGGGAAGCGCGGCGCTGCTTATATTTTTAATTATAACCGGCAGTCTGATGTTTTTGCCGTTTTTGTATGCGATAATCCAGTCTGTCAAGCCGGTAGACGAAATATTCATATACCCGCCGCGCTTTTTTGTTACAAGCCCCACAGGAGATAACTACCTTTCTCTTTTCGATTTGATTGAGGAGTCACGCGTGCCGTTTACAAGATATTTGTTTAACAGCGCCTTTGTTACTCTTATTGCGACAGGGCTACATGTGATTTTCGCCTCAATGGCGGCATTCCCGCTGGCTAAATTCAAATTTCCCGGTTCGAAGGGTTATTTTGATTTTATTGTGGTTTCGCTTTTGTTCACCACACAGGTAACCGCACTGCCGCTTTATATTGTTTTATCGCGGCTGGGCCTTATAGATACGCAGTTTGCGATTATTTTTCCGGCAATAGGCTCATCCCTCGGCACCAGCGGCCAGACTTCTTTCACGGCATTGGCAAAGCTTTATTCGGAAGATCC
>CAJJPG010000047.1 GCA_905193585.1 uncultured Oscillospiraceae bacterium | reverse complement strand
GTTGCAAGAATAAATTTTTGCCAGCGCTCAAGCAGATATGACGCTTTTATGGCGGGCGAACATATGAATATTTTCGATATGTCGCTCTGCGCGGGAACACTTATGGATTTAGGCGTTTACTGCGTGTATGCGGCGGTTGATATGTTCGGTATGCCGAAAAACATTAAAGCCTGCGCCTCGTTTTTTGAAAACGGTGCGGATAAATCGGGCTCCGCAATTTTTGAATATGACGGGTTTACCGCAGTGCTGACTTACAGCAAGGCGGGGCAATCCGCCGTAAAATCCGAAATAGTGGGGGACAGCGGCGTTTTAAAAATCGGCTCTGTTTCGCAATACGGTGATATTTCACTTGTAAAGGGCGGCACCGAAACAATTCTTTCGGAAATGCCTAGCCGCGATGAGATAATGGGCGACGAGGCAATTAAATTTGCCGATTACATTGAAAGCAGAGAAGAATTTTACGGCGATTACCGCACGGTATCAGCTCTTACGCACAATGTTCATATCTGTATGGACTTAATAAAACAAAGCGCAAACATTAAATATACGGTAAAGGAGTGCATTTTATGAAATTAGGCATTGTAAGCGCAATTTACGACGGCTTTACCTTTGAAGAAGCCGTTGAAAACGCCGTTCAGAACGGCTGCGAATGTATGGAGGTTGCCTGCTGGCCGCAGGGCAAGGCAGAAAGAAGATATGCGGGTGTAAGTCACATTGACGTGGATAATTTGTCCCCCGAGTATATCGCTTATATAAAGGATTTCTGCGCGAAAAAGGGTATTGAAATTTCCTCGCTTGCGTTTTATCCCAACACTATGGACGGCGACCTGCAAAAACGAGAGGCAAACATTGCTCACCTTAAAAAGGTAATAAATATGAGCGCGCTTTTGGGCGTTAATATGGTTACTACCTTTATAGGCAGGGATCAGACTAAAATGGTGGAGGAAAACCTTGAATTATTTAAGGAAATATGGCCGCCGATTATAAAGCTTGCCGAGGAAAAGGGCGTTAAGGTTGCAATTGAAAACTGCCCCATGCTTTTCGGCGCAGACCAATGGCCGGGCGGACAGAACCTGTTTACCACCCCGAGACTTTGGCGCAAGATGTTTGAGCTTTTGCCCAGCGATAATTTCGGCATAAACTATGACCCGAGCCACTTTATCTGGCAGCAGATCGACTACATAAAGCCGCTTTATGAATTCAAGGATAAAATATTCCACGTTCACTTTAAGGATATCAAGCTGTTTAAGGATAAGCTTGACGACGTGGGCATAATGGGGTATCCGCTTGATTTTATGAGCCCGAAGTTGCCGGGACTCGGCGATGTTGACTGGGGCAAATATGTTTCAGCCCTTACCGATATAGGCTACGACGGCTACGCCTGCATTGAGGTTGAGGATAAAGCCTTTGAAGGCTCAAAGCAGCGCGTTATGGATTCCGTTGCGTTAAGCTGCCGCTATATGCGCCAGTTTGTAATATAAATTCGGCACAAGCCTGAATATAACATTTTTTGGAGGAATAAAAAATGGCACTTGACATGAACAATTTCACAAGCAACCAAAACGAGCAGGGCGAGGTTAAAAGCGACCGCAAGCTGCGTATCGGTATAATCGGTACGGGCGGAATTGCAGGCTCACACATTGCAAGCTACAAAAAGCAGCCCGATGTTGAGGTAGTAGCCGGCGCCGACTTAATACCCGGAAAGGCCGAAAAGTTTTTCAAGGATAACGAGGTAGAGGCTAAGGCGTTCACCGATTACAAGGAAATGATTGACACCATGAACCTTGACGCGGTAAGCGTTTGCACCTACAACCGCACCCATGCGGAATGCACAATTTACGCGCTTGAGCACGGTCTTCCGGTTCTTCTTGAAAAACCGATGACTGTTACTCTTGAAGAGGCTATCGCTATCCGTGAGGCTGAAAAGAAGAGCGGCAAGATAGTTTCCGTAGGCTTCCAGCCCCGTTTTGACGCTAATATGCAGATGATAAAGAAAATAGTTCAGTCGGGCGAGCTTGGCAGAATTTACTATGTTCAGACAGGCGGCGGCCGCAGACACGGTATTCCGGTAAGCTGGTCTGAAACATTTATTGAGAACGATAAGGCAGGTCTCGGCGCTCTCGGCGATATCGGCTGCTACTCTATCGACCTTGTTATGAACGCTCTCGGCAACCCGAAGCCCTTAACCGTTACCGGTACCGCTACCGATTATTTCGGCACCACACCCGAGGCTTATTCTCAGGTAGGCAAGCCCGAGTGCGCTAAGAAGTTCAGCGTTGACGATTTCGCTTCCGCTTATATCCGTCTTGAGGGTGGCATAATCCTTGACTTCCGTATTGCGTGGTATATGCACCTTGACACTCCCGGAGACACCATCATTATGGGTACAAAGGGCTCTCTCCGTATTCCGTCAACCGATTGCTGGAATGGCTCTTTCAATAAGCCTATGACTATTTATCATGACGTTGCAGGCGAGCCCGTTGAAACCGTTATCCCGCTTTTGCCCGCTACACCTGATCTGTTTGATCGCAAGATCCGCTCTTTCCTCAATGCGGTTATCACCGGCAGCGAGGCTCCCGTTCCGACCAGCCAGATTATCTACAATCAGGCTATACTTGACGGTATTCAGCGTTCAAGCGATTGCGGCCACGAAGTAGAAATTGAAATTCCGGAAGTTTAATTAAAATAAACCGGATTAACTTTCAATTTGTTAAGGAGTAATTGTTATGTATAATTTTCCTATTGCTTTACAGCTTTATTCTGTAAGAGACGACATGGAGGCAGATTTTGCCGGCACTCTTAAAAAGGTTAAGTCCTTCGGGTATGACGGCGTTGAGTTTGCAGGCCTTTTCGGTCACACTGCCGAAGAAGTTAAGAAAATGTGCGAGGACGCAGGTCTCACCCCCATTTCCGCACACGTTCCCTATGATGAGCTTAAAAAGGGCGACGAAACCTTTAAGACCTACGCCGAAATAGGCTGCAAGTATATCGTTATTCCGTGGATAAATGCGGAATATCTTGCGGGCGGAGAGAAGAACGCCGAGTTTTATGAGAATGTTAAAAAGTTCGGCGAGCTTGCAAATAAGCACGGTATGAAGCTTTGCTACCACAACCACGATTTTGAATTTGAAAAGGTTGACGGCGAGTATAAGCTTGACCTGCTCTATAAGGCGATTTCACCCGAGCTTTTATCAACTCAGCTTGATACCTGCTGGGTAAATGTGGGCGGCGAAAATCCGGCTGACTTTGTACGCAAGTACAACGGCAGAATTGAAATTGTTCACTTAAAGGACTTTGCAGGTACTAAGGGCGGCAATATGTACGCGCTTATCGGCAATGACGAAAGCAGCAAAAAGGAAGCCTCGGGCACCTTTGAGTTCCGTCCGGTAGGTTCGGGTCTTCAGAACTTCCCGTCAATACTTGAGGCATGCAAGGATGTTAACGCTAAGTGGGTAGTAGTTGAGCAGGATCAGCCCAGTATGGGCAAAACCCCGCTTGAATGTGCTGAAACCAGCATTAAATATTTAAGATCTATCTTTTAACGGCAATTAAAAGCAACAGGCAATAACAAACATGCCCCTTAACCGCCGATAGCGGTTAAGGGGCATGTTTTTAATGGATATTTATTAATCAAGTTTATTAATAAAGGTATCAGTGCGTGAGGAAGAACATTGCTATAAACAGCGCTGTTATAACCCATGTGCCTACCTTAATTTGCTTTATTTCGCCGCAGAACGCCTTAATAACAACATACGAGAGCAAGCCGAAAGCTATTCCGTAGGAAATATTATATGTAAAGGGCATCATTGCGATTGTAAGGAAAGCGGGAACGGAAACCGAAACGTCTTTCCAGTCAATATCTTTTACACTGCCTATCATAAGAACGCCTACATAAATAAGCGCGGCACCGTAAGCGTATGCAGGTATGAGCTTTGCAAGCGGCGCAAAGAAGAGGGCTAAGGCGAATGCTGCCGAGGTAACAAGCGAGGTGACACCCGTTTTTCCGCCCGCAGCAACGCCGGCAGAGGACTCAACAAAGGTTGTCACGGTGGAAGTGCCGAGCACTGAACCCGTGCAGGTTGCAACCGCGTCCGCCATCATAGCTTTGTTCATATTCGGAACTTCAAGTTCGCCGTCGCTGTTCTTTACAAGCAGATCGCCGCTTCGGCAAGCGCCGTACAGTGTTCCTAAGGTATCAAACATATCAACCATGCAAAATGCCAGTGCCGTTGTTATAAACAGTATAACAAGACCGCCCACCGAGTGACCTTTGGCATTTAAGTACGCCGAGAAATCGAACCCCTCGGTAAATACCTTGCCGAACGACTCCGTCGCAAAGGCTGCGAAGGGCTTAAAGGGATTGAATGAAAGTGTTTCGCCAAAGCCTTTATAAAAATCCTTTACCGTTAAACCGAGAAGATAATAAAGTCCCGTTCCGCCGAGTATTCCCCAAAGAATGGAGCCCTTAACCTTTTTGTAGGATAAAACCGCTATAAGCAAAAGCGAAAAAACGGCAACTATAAGCGGCATTACAGCGCCCCAGCTTGCATTGCCGAGAAGATTGAAGGAAGCCAGCGTTACACCCGTAGACTCGCTTGGAATTACAAGTTTTGCGTCCTGCAATCCCAAAAAGGCAATAAACAGACCTATACCCGCAGGTATAGCCGCCTTTACAACCGGCGGTATGGCGTCAAAAACAATTTTTCTCAGACCCGTGGCGGTCAGCAGTACGAAAATAATTCCGTCCAAAAGCACAAACACAAGCGCGTTTGCATAGGAAAAACCGAGCGTCATGCAAACCGTGTATACAAAGAACGCGTTAAGACCCATTCCCGGTGCCTGCGCAAGCGGAAGATTTGATAAAAGACCTATAAGCACCGTTCCTATAATGGCGGAAAGCGCCGTTGTGACATACATTGCGTCGAACGATACCGTGCCGAGGTTTGCGAACATTCCCGAATTGACTACAAGAATATACGCCATGGCGAGAAACGTCGTTAAACCGGCGATTACCTCCGTTTTGAGCGACGACCCCATTTTGGTGTAGCCGAATCTTTCGTCCCAAAACGAGGACTTTTTAGCTGCTTCGCTGCTTTTCATAAATAAAATTCCTCTCTTTTTACATTATCATTTTGCCGCAAAAGTAAAGACACACTTATCTATGGGATAAATGTGCCGGAACTGTCGGTCAAAAAAAGTATCGGTTTCGGGCGTTTGATATAACCCGCTGAACCTCAATAATTTTATCATATAAACGGCATATTGTCAAGTATTCCCTTAAACCGTATTTTCATAAATCCGTCCGAATACCGGAATTTTTCACTGCGCTTAAAAAACAGTTGCAGACAGCGGGAAAAAATGGTATAATAAAAGAACAAAAGTTCGGAGGTTCTAATATGGCTAAATCACAGCTTACCGAAAAACAGCTTGCAGTATATAATTATCTTATAAGAGAAATGAACGGCGGCATTCCGCCCACAGTCAGGGAAATATGCGCCGCCACGGGAATAAAGTCCACCTCTACAGTTCATTCTATTTTAAGTATATTGGAAGACGAGGGGTATATAGTAAGAGACGCGAAGTCTTCCCGCGCCATAAGGCTTGATATGGAGTATGATTCTTCGTTTGTGCCGGTAGTCGGCAGAATTACCGCGGGTCAGCCTATATTGGCGGTTGAGGAAATTGAGGACTATATACCGTACCCCTCAAAAAATTCCGAGGGGCTTTTCGCCCTGCGCGTTTCGGGGCTTTCCATGCGCGACGCGGGAATACTTGACGGCGATATTATAATAGCCGATAAAAACCGCACCTGCCGAAACGGGGATATTGTAATAGGAATGGACGGGGACGAGGCCACCGTAAAACGCCTGCTTATTAAGGACGGACGGATAATTTTCATGCCCGAAAATCCCGATTATTCGCCTATATACCCCGAAGACCCGCACGTCATCGGCAAGGTGATAGGCTGTTTCAGGAAGTATTGAGGATATTTTATGAAAAAATATATTGAGCTTTTTACCGACGGTGCGTGCTCGGGCAATCCGGGTCCCGGCGGGTGGGGCGTAGTTCTGCGCTACGGCCGGCACGAAAAGGAGCTTTCGGGCGGGGAAAGGGAAACCACAAATAACCGCATGGAGCTTACCGCCGCCATAAAAGGGCTTGAAGCGCTGAAAGAACCCTGCGTGGTAAAACTGGTTACCGATTCAAAATATGTAGCCGACGGGATTATTAAGGGCTGGGCGGAAAGCTGGCAGAAAAATAACTGGATAAAGTCCGATAAAAAGCCGGCGCTTAATTCCGATTTATGGGAACGCCTGCTTGAGCTTTTAGAAAAACACGAGGTTAAAATCGAGTGGGTAAAGGGTCATGCGGGGCATGCCGAAAACGAGCGGTGCGACCGCCTTGCGGTGGAATATTATAAAAATATGAAAGAGATGTAGAGAAATGTCTAAATCACGTGAAAGAATAAATTATATAATAACGGGCGCGATTATAGCCGCCTTGTATGTGGACCTTACATTTTTAAGCAATATTTTCAATCTCGCTTTCGGTCCCGTGCAGTTCCGCGTTTCAGAGGTGCTTACTATTTTGCCGGTATTCACATCCGCGGCAATTCCCGGCGTTGCGGTCGGTTGCTTTATTGCGAATATTGCGTCATTCAATCCGCTTGATATGATTTTCGGCACTTCGGCTACGGTTATCGCCGCGCTGCTTACCTATTTTTTCAGAAATATTAAATTCAGGGGTATACCCCTGCTTTCAATGTTTCCGCCCGTAATAATAAACGCGCTTGTTATCGGTCTTGAAATTGCAATATTCTTCCTGCCCGAGGGCAACCTGCTGTGGGGCTTTGTAATTTCCGCTTTGCAGGTAGGCCTCGGCGAACTTGTTGTTTGCGTAGGGCTGGGAATACCCTTTTATTTAGTAATAGAAAAAAACGGGGTTTTTAAAAGAAAGCCCGAAAACGGTGATAAATTATGATATACAATAAAAAATCACCATCAAAAACGGCGATATATGCACTTTAAGAAACGGCACTGAGCATGACGGGGAACAGGTGCTTGAGGTTTTCAATAAAACGCACGCCGAAACCGACTTTATGCTTACTTATCCCGATGAAAACAGCTTTACCGTTTCGCAGGAATCGGATTTTTTAAAGGAAAAAACCGAAAGTAAAAACGAAATTGAAATTGTGGCTGAAATAAACGGTAAAATAGTCGGAACGGCGGGGATTGAGGCTGTGGGTCGGAATTTCAAGGTTCGCCACCGCGCAGACTTCGGTATAGGAATATTGAGGGAATACCGCGGACCGGGCATAGGCTCGGCGCTGACCCGCGCCTGCATTGAGTGCGCAAGGGCGGCGGGATACTCGCAGCTAGAGCTTAATGTGGTTGCCGAAAACAAAGCCGCCGCGGCGCTTTATGAAAAACTTGGCTTTAAGGAATACGGCAGAAACCCGCAGGGCTTTCGCTCGCGCATAACAGGCTTTCAGGAGCTTATTTATATGAGATTGGAATTATAAAAAGGGGTGTCAGTGTGAACATTTTACATCTGAAATATGCGGTGGAGATAGCCAATACAAAATCTATAAGCCGCGCGGCGGAAAATCTTTATATGGGTCAGCCGAATTTATCACGCGCCGTAAAGGAGCTTGAAGAGAGTCTCGGCATTACCATTTTCAACCGTAATTCAAAGGGAATAACAATTACTCCCGAGGGCGAGGAATTTTTGCAGTATGCCCGCAGAATTATCAGTCAGGTTGAAGAGGTAGAGGATATTTACAAAAACGGGCGCAAGCCTAAGCAGCGCTTTTCGGTCTGCGTGCCGAGAGCAAGCTATATTTCATACGCGTTCGCTGAATTTGCCAAAAGCATAAACAGGGATATACCCGCGGAAATATTCTATAAGGAAACAAATTCGTGGCGCACCGTAAATAATGTGGTAAAGGGCGATTATAACCTCGGAATAGTGCGCTTTCAGTTGGCTTTTGAAAAATATTTCAAGTCTATGTTTGAGGAAAAGCACCTGAACGCCGAAATTATAACCGATTTTAAATACCGTCTGCTTATGTCAAAGGAGCACCCGCTTGCAAATAAAAAAGAAATATTCTGCAAGGATTTAAAGCCGTTTACCGAAATAAGCCATGCCGACCCGTATGTTCCCTCGCTGCCGCTTATCGATATTAAAAAAGAGGAGCTTTCGGGCGGGGCGGACAAGCACATTTATATTTTCGAGCGGGGCAGTCAGTTCAGAATTCTGCAATCGGTAACCGACTCGTTTATGTGGGTATCGCCGGTGCCCGAAAGTCTTTATGAAAAGTACGATTTAATTCAGCGGGACTGCAAGGATAACGATAAAATTTACATGGATGTTTTGATTTACCGCAACGGTTACAGGCTGTCCGACCTTGACAGCACTTTTATAACCGAGGTTTGCAACGCAAAGCGCAGGTATCTTTAAGGCAGTATCGGGCAAAACAATAAGGGCGCTTTTGCGCTCGGGTTGTTTTGTCCGTTTTTTAAAGTTTCCGTACATTATGAAAGAGGGCGCGTTTTTGGAACATAAATATATTGCCATAGATTTAAAAAGCTATTATGCGTCCGTTGAATGCGCCGCGCTCGGGCTTGACCCGCTGACAACAAACCTTGTCGTTGCGGATTCGGAACGGACGGAAAAAACAATATGCCTTGCGGTAACGCCCGCGCTTAAAGCATACGGCATAGGCGGAAGAGCAAGGCTTTTTGAGGTTGTGCAAAAGGTAAACGAAATAAACGCCGCGAGACGTTTTAAAGCGCCCTGCAGAAAGTTCACAGGCTCTTCAAGCGATAAGAACGAGCTGGATTTGCACCCGGAGCTTGAACTGGAGTTTATAACGGCAAAGCCGAGAATGGCGCTTTATAAGAAAATAAGCGTTGAAATTTACGGTATTTACCTTAAATATATCGCCCCCGAGGACATATATCCTTACAGCGTGGACGAAGTGTTTATTGACGCAACCCATTACCTTGACACCTACAAAATGTCGGTGCGCGAGCTTGCCAAAACCATGATTTCGGACGTGCTGAGGGAAACGGGCATAACCGCAACCGCGGGAATAGGCACAAATATGTATCTTTGCAAGGTTGCAATGGATATTATGGCAAAGCATATAGAACCCGATAAAAACGGCGTTCGCATAGCGGAGCTTGACGAGATGAGTTACAGGCGTTTGCTTTGGTCGCACCGTCCGTTAACCGATTTTTGGCGGGTGGGACCCGGCTATGCCAAAAAATTAGAGGCAAACGCCGTTTATACAATGGGGGATATTGCGCGTTGCTCGATTGAGAATGAGGATATGCTGTATAGGCTTTTCGGGGTAAACGCCGAACTGCTTATAGACCACGCATGGGGCTGTGAGCCCTGCACAATAGCGGAGGTTAAGGCGTATAAGCCCGAAAATAACAGCACAAGCTCGGGTCAGGTTCTGCAGTCGCCCTACCCGTATGATAAAGCGCTTATTGTCATAAAGGAAATGGCGGAATTATCAACACTCGATTTGGTTGAAAAAGGGCTTGTTACCGACCAGATTGTGCTTGATATTGTTTATGATGTTGAGAACCTGAAAAACGGGGAAAAATACGCGGGCGAAATTGTATCGGACAGATACGGCAGACGCGCGCCGAAGCCTGCCCACGGAACGGTGAATATAGGAAAATATTCCTCTTCCACAAGGGAGATAACCGCGAAAACCGTAGAGCTTTTTGAAAGAATAGTCAATAAAAATCTTTCGGTGCGAAAGCTGAGCCTTACCTGCAATCACTTAATAAGTGAAAGCGAGGTGCGCGAGACAGACGAGCAGATGAGCCTTTTTGACGATTTCGAAGAACTGGAGAAAGAACGCGCAAGGCAGTTATCCGAGCTTGAAAAAGAAAAGAAAATGCAAAGGGCAATGCTGAAAATAAAGGGGAAGTACGGCAAAAACGCTGTTATAAAGGGCCTTGATTTGCAGGACGGCGCTACAACGCTTGAAAGAAACGGTCAGATAGGAGGGCACAAGGCATAGCTATGACGGGGAATTACGATGATATAATAAATCTGCCGCACCATATATCAAAAAAACGCCGACCTATGCCGCGGGAAACAAGGGCGGCGCAGTTTGCCCCGTTTGCGGCGCTTACGGGATATGAAAGTGACGTTAACGAGGCGGCACGGTATACACACGAAAAACAGGAGCCGGGCGAGTACGAAACGGAACAGCTCAACCGCCGTATAAACGAAATACGCGAAAATATCCGCGAAAATCCCGAGGTGATTATTACCTATTTTAAGCCCGATATTAAAAAATCGGGCGGGGAGTATGTAAATATCTGCGGCAGGGTAAAGAAAATCGACGACTATAACCGTGAAATCGTTTTGACAAACGGCGCCTCGGTTTTGCTTGACAGCATATCCGAAATTACTTTTAAGCAGGATAATGACTCTTAAACCGCAAATGTTTTATATTGAAATAATTCTTTTTGGGTGATATAATCAAATTATTGAAAAGGGGAATTAAAATGAATGCTACGGAAAGATTTATAAATTACGTTAAATTTGAAACCACATCCGATGAAAAGAGCAAGGCATGTCCGTCAACCGACTGCCAGCTTTTATTTGCCGATTATCTTGTGAACGAGCTTAAAGGTATCGGAATAACAGACGCCGCAAGAGATGAAAACGGCTATGTTTACGGTCATGTTCCGGCAACGGCGGGGTGTGAAAATTTACCGAAAATAGGGCTTATTGCACATATGGATACATCGCCCGACGTCAGCGCCAGAAACGTAAAGCCGCAAATTATAAGGTTTGACGGCACGAACGCGCCCATGGTTGATAAAAAGTACATAGGGGAAGAGCTTATTGTTACCGACGGAACAACGCTTTTAGGCTCCGATGATAAGGCGGGAATTGCCGAAATTATTGCCGCGTGTGAAAAAATAATTTCTGATAACACCCTAAAGCACGGGAAAATAAGCGTCGGCTTTACGCCCGATGAGGAAATCGGCAGGGGCGCCGACAAATTTGATTTTGAGCGATTCGGCGCGGATTTCGCCTACACGGTGGACGGGGAAGAGCTGGGCGGTATTCAGGCCGAAAACTTTAATGCCGCCGCGGCGGAGCTTACGGTGCACGGCGTAAATACCCACCCCGGCTCGGCTAAAAACAAAATGCGCAGCGCCATACTGTATCTTAACGAATTTATCAATCTGCTGCCGCCGGCTGAAACTCCGTCGCATACCGAGGGGTATGAGGGATTTTATCATGTGAATGATATTTCGGGTTCGGAAACCGAGGCACACCTTTCAATGATTATAAGAGACTTTGACAGGCAAAGTTTTGAAAGACGCAAGCAGTTTGTTGTGAACGCGGCAGAGTATCTTAATAAAAAATACGGCGAGGGCACCTTTGAAACAACCGTAACCGACAGTTATTTCAACATGGCGGAGGTTATTGCAAAATACCCCGAAATTGTGGAGCGCGCCGAAAAAGCCATGCGCGCGGCGGGCGTTGAACCGGTAATTGAGCCTATACGCGGCGGAACGGACGGCGCACGGCTTTCATTTGAGGGATTGCCCTGTCCCAATCTGTCAACAGGCGGCATGAATTTGCACAGTATTTACGAGACTATACCGATAAGGGGTCTTGAAAAAATGACCGAGGTAATTATTAATATTATTAAAATTTAATCACTACTCTCCTGAAATTACCCCGCAGGCTATTTTTTCGCCCGCATTGCCCGACGGTTGAGTTATAAAATCGTCGGGTTTCGCATGTATTATAACCGTTTTTCCGATTATTTCGTCAATAGTAAACTTTTTGCCATATAATTTATTTGATTGCAAAAAAGTACTTGACTTTTCAAAAAAATCTGATATAATAATCATGTTGCCGATTTTGGGGAATTGTGTAACGGTAGCACGACAGACTCTGACTCTGTTTGTTGGGGTTCGAATCCCTATTCCCCAGCCATATGAAAACACCATTGAGATCTGAACCCTTAAGTTCAAGTTCAATGGTGTTTTTTATTATAAGATCCAGTGTTTATGCGGATTTTCGAGGTCGCATTTTCTTTTTGACGTTTGAACTCAAAACAGAAAAAGCACGAAATTCATAAGTTGAATTACTTAAAACAAACCTTTTCGAACCCGATGACCTATTTGTATTCATCTTTTAAGTTTGAGGAAGATGTGTGAGTATCAAAATAATTTTAGTATGAGGTGGAAATTCTTTTGAAAATATGGTATAATGCAGATAATAAAACAATACTGTGAGGTAAACATGAAAAATAAACAGCCTCCTTTTCAAATTACGAATAAAATCATTGATGATGTCGCGAAGATTTCCGAACTGATAGGCAGGCTTTCTGCTCGTGATCATCTTTCCGCCAATCCGAATCTCCGTCGCACCAACCGCATTCGTACTATTTACGGCTCACTTGCTATTGAGCAAAACACCCTAAGCCTTGAACAGGTTACAGCCGTTCTGAACGGCAAGCATGTTTTAGCTCCGCC
>CAJJPG010000046.1 GCA_905193585.1 uncultured Oscillospiraceae bacterium | reverse complement strand
CTCAGTTTCGTATTGATTGACCTTGCAGCCGAGTGTATAAAAAGTAACCTTCATTTTTTATCTCCGTAAAATTTATAAATCAATTATATACTAAATCAGACTTTTTTTCAATACATAGCCGATTTTTAAGTAAAAAAAGCCGATTGCAAACTGATTGGTAATTGTATTTTACGGAAAAATATGTTATTATAGGCTTAAAAGGAGTGTTGTTTATGAATAAGGATATTACACTTATAGTTATGGCAGCCGGAATGGGCAGCCGTTTCGGTGGCTTAAAGCAGATAGCGCCGATAGGCAAAAACGGCGAAATACTGCTTGATTACTCGGTTTATGACGCGGTAAAGGCGGGCTTTAACAAGGTGGTTTTTGTTATTAAGCACGCTATTGAGCAGGATTTCAAGGCAGTTACCGCAAAGCATATTGAAAAAATGGTTAAAACCGAATATGTTTTCCAGGAAATTGACGAGCTACCCGAGGGCTTTACCTGCCCTGCCGACCGCACAAAGCCGTGGGGCACGGCGCACGCGGTGCTTTGCTGCAAGGATGTGGTTCACGAGCCGTTTGCGGTTATAAACGCCGATGATTATTACGGCAAAACCGCCTTTACGCATATGGCTGATTTTCTCCGCAATAACGATAAGGACTACTGCATGGTAGGCTTCCGCCTTGCCAATACGCTGACCGAAAACGGCTCTGTTTCGCGCGGTGTGTGCGAAATTGAAAACGGCGAGTTGAAATCGGTTACCGAGCGCACTAAAATAGTTGACTGCAAATATACAGAGGACGACGGCAAGACATGGACCGCAATGTCGCCCGATACGGTAGTTTCAATGAATCTTTGGGGCTTTATGCCCGATTTATTCAAATACGCTGCCGATGGGTTTGTGGATTTTCTTAAGGAAAAAATAGGTGTTCCGAAATCCGAGTATTTCCTGCCGAGCGTGGTTTCAAAACTTATAGAAAGCGGCGAAAAGCGCGTTAAGGTTATGGTTGCCGAGGATAAATGGTACGGCGTTACATATAAAGAGGATAAGGATATGGTCTCCGCCGCACTTAACAAAATGGCAGACGCCGGACTTTACGAGGGTATTTAAGCTATGGAAAAATACGCTTGGAAAGCCATGGTTAAAGACGGCTGCATTGAGGAATACAAAAAACGTCACGATAATATATGGGATGAAATGAAAAAGGTTTTATCCGATGCGGGAATAGTTAATTATTCTATTTGGAATGTCGGCAATGAGCTTTTCGGGTATTATGAGTGCGCAAAGGGGCTTGATTTCGCCGCAAGGGTTCAGAATGAAAGTCCCGTGGTTAAAAAATGGGATGAGTATATGAAGGATATACTTATTATGGAAAAGGATCCCATAACCGGCGCGCAGCCGTTGCTCACGCAGGTTTTTGAATTTAAAGGAGAGGGGAAATAATGAAATTTATAACCGTTGATACATACGAAAAAATGAGCCGCCACGCCGCAAATATTATTTCGGCGCAGGTAATTATAAAGCCCGACTGCGTTTTGGGGCTTGCCACTGGTTCTTCGCCGCTCGGCACCTATAAGCAGCTTATTGACTGGTACAACAAGGGCGATATTGATTTCAGCGGCGTAACCTCCGTAAACCTTGACGAATATGTTGGGCTTGACGGTAAAAACGATCAGAGCTACCGCTATTTTATGAATCACAATTTCTTTGACCACATAAATATAAGCATTAACAATACCTTTGTTCCCAACGGCTGCGCGGTTGATTTAGCAGGCGAGGGTCAGCGCTATGACGAGCATATTGCAGAGCTGGGCGGCATTGATTTGCAGCTTTTAGGCATAGGGCTTGACGGTCACATAGGCTTTAACGAGCCCGATAAATACTTCGTTAAAAGCACCCACGTTGTAGACCTGCACGAAAGCACCATAAAGGCAAACTCCCGCTTTTTTGCGAATGAGGACGAGGTGCCGAAAAAGGCCATAACAATGGGTATGGTTTCCATTATGCAGGCAAAGAAAATTCTGCTTATAGCCAACGGCAAGGCAAAGCGAGATATACTTGAAAAGGCGTTTTACGGGCCTATTACCCCCGAAATTCCTGCCTCTATCTTGCAGCTGCACCCCGATATTACGGTAATTTACAGCGAGAATTAAGGCGGGCGGCAGTATGATTATTTATAATGCCGAAATAAACGGCAAATTAAAAACCGTTGTGACCGAGGGCGGCAAAATTATATCGGTTGAAGAAAACCGAAAAGACGGCGATATTAACGCCGAGGGCTGCCGCCTTATACCGGGGCTTATTGACGTACACACCCACGGCTGCATAGGTATGGACACTATGGACGCGGATTTTGAGCCTATGTGCCGCTTTTACGCAGAGCACGGCACAACCTCCTTTCTGCCCACCACAATGACAATGGGGTATGGCAGCCTTTTAAAGGTGGTAAACGCAAAGACTGATTTTGCGGGAGCGAATATTTTGGGCTTTCATTTTGAAGGACCGTATATTTCCGAAAAGCACAAGGGCGCGCAGAATGAGAAATATATAAAGAACCCCTCTGTAGATGAATTTGCGCAGTTTAAAAACGTTAAAATGATAACGTTAGCCCCCGAAAGGCCCGGCAGTATGGAATTTATAAAATCCGTAACGCCCGATTGCATTGTATCTATAGGTCATACCGACTGTGATTTTGATACCGCAAACGAGGCGATTAAAAACGGGGCTGACTGCCTTACCCATATTTATAACGCAATGCCGCCGTTTCACCACCGCAACCCGGGACCTATCGGCGCGGGATTTGTAAATCATATTTACGCGCAGATAATATGCGACGGTTTTCACATTTCAAAACCCGTGGTGCTTGCCACCTATAAAATGTTCGGCGCCGACCGCATGACCCTTATAAGCGACAGTATAAGGAGCGCGGGGCTTCCTGACGGCGAATATGAATCGGGCGGGCTGAAAGTATTTTTAAAGGACGGCGCGGCGCGCCTTGCCGACGGCACTATAGCGGGCAGCAGCGCAACGCTGCTTGACTGCGTTAAAACCGCGGTGAAATTCGGAATACCATTTGATGACGCGGTAAGAATGGCTTCCCGCACGCCTGCCGAAATGCTCGGCGTAAGCAAGGGACAGATAAAGGCGGGCTTTGACGCGGATATGCTTATAGTGGATAAGGATATTAACCTTAAAACGGTTATTATTAACGGAGAAGTGTTTAAGTAATGGTAAAAACAAACGTAATGCGGGTGCTTGATAAGGAAAAGATAGCATATGAGCCGTTATCCTACTCGCCCGAGCTTACCGAGGGGGTAAAAATAGCCGAGGTTTTGGGCGAAGACCCCGCTTGTGTTTTTAAAACACTTGTTACCGAATCGGGCGATAAGGAACACTTTGTGTTTGTAATACCCGTTGCCGAAACACTTGATTTAAAAGCGGCGGCGCGCGCTGTGGGGGCAAAATCCGTTTCAATGTTAAAGCAAAAGGAGCTTTTGCCGCTTACGGGCTATATTCACGGCGGCTGCTCCCCTGTGGGTATGAAGAAAAAATTCAAAACCGTTATTGATAAAAGTGCTAAAGGTCTTGAATTATTCTATGTAAGCGCAGGCAAGGTCGGCTTTCAGGTAAAGGTCTCACCCGAAAAGTTAGCCGATTTTATCGGTGCGGATTTTGCCGATTTAACGGTTTAAAAAAAAATTCACTATTTTGTCATTGAAAAATCTAAATCTTTATGTATAATATAAATCAGAGGGTTGAAAAACTACTCTGATTTATTAAATTTACGAGAAAGGTGAATTTTTATGAACAAATTTATGTTGAATGAAACCTCATACCATGGCGCGGGCGCCATTGCCGCTATACCGGAAGAAATTAAGAGCAGGGGCTTTAAAAAGGTCTTTGTTGCTTCCGACCCGGATCTTGTTAAATTCGGCGTTTCAAAAAAGGTTACCGATATTCTTGAAAAAGCGGGCATAGAGTACAAGCTCTATTCTGATATAAAGCCCAACCCCACAATTGAAAACGTACAGCACGGCGTTGCCGAGTTCAAGGCATACGGCGCCGACTGCATAGTAGCAATAGGCGGCGGCTCCTCTATGGATACATCTAAGGCAATCGGCATTATTATAAACAATCCCGAATTTGCGGACGTTCGCTCATTAGAGGGCGTTGCCCCCACAAAGAATAAGTGCGTGCCGATAATCGCAGTTCCCACTACGGCTGGCACTGCCGCAGAGGTTACCATAAACTATGTTGTAACCGATGTTGAGAAAAAGCGTAAGTTCGTTTGCGTTGACGCGCACGATATTCCGGTAGTAGCGGTTGTTGACCCTGATATGATGTCAACTATGCCGGCGTCGCTCACCGCCGCAACGGGCATGGACGCGCTTACCCACGCAATTGAGGGCTACATAACCAAGGGCGCCTGGGAGCTTTCGGATATGTTCCACATTAAGGCTATCGAAATTATTGCACGCTCGCTGCGCGATGCCGTTAAGAACGGCAAGGAAGGCAGAGAGGGCATGGCGCTCGGTCAGTATGTTGCCGGTATGGGCTTCTCTAACGTAGGCCTCGGCGTTGACCACTCAATGGCGCATACGCTTTCGGCTTATTATGACACGCCGCACGGCAAAGCCTGTGCAATTCTTCTGCCTACCGTAATGGCTTATAACGCTGAGTATACGGGCGAGAAATATAAGGACATTGCAAAGGCAATGGGCGTTAAGGGCGTTGACGATATGTCGGTTGAAGAATACCGCAAGGCAGCGGTTGACGCGGTTCGTCAGCTTGCTGAGGATGTAGGCATTCCCACCACGCTTAAAGGCATTGTTAAGGAAGAGGATATTCCGGCGCTTGCCGAATCAGCCTATGCCGACGCTTGCCGCCCCGGCAACCCGAGAGACACAAGCGTTGAAGAAATTGCAGAGCTTTACAAAAGCCTTATGTAATTAATATGAAAGTTTAAAAATCAAAAGCTCCCCCCTGTTCCGGCTTTGCCGGAACAGAGGGGAGTTGCCGTATTAGATATTGGACTTTAGATGTTAGATATTAGATGGCGGCTTTGCCGCCTTTTGGCTCCCTTCTTTTTGACGCAAGTCAAAACAGAGGTTATTCCCCTGTTAGGGGAAATGTCTGCACAGCAGACAAAAGGGTTCCCGTTTTCGGAGAAAAAGCTGTCGAGTGAAGCGAGACTGAGGGGTATTCTCTAAAATCTATCGTCTAACATCTAACATCTAATGTTATAAAGTCATTTCCAAAACCGCGCGTTTCGGCATTGACCCCACCGCGGATTTTACCGCGCTTCCGTTTTTAAAAACTATCAAAGTGGGAATCGACTCAACCGAAAATCTTGCAGCCAGCTGCGGCTGCTCGTCGACATTTATCTTGCAGACCTTAATTTCCGGGTGTTCCTCGGCTATTTCGTCCACCACCGAGGACATAACGCGGCACGGCGCGCACCAGTTTGCGAAAAAATCGACAAGCACGGTTTTATCGCTTTGTATTACTTCGTTTTCAAAATTTTCCGAGGTTAAATTTATAACTGACATACATATGTTCCTTTCCTGTGTTATTCCCTATTATATTTCCCCGCTCCGCGCTTTAAAATTACAAATTTTTTGCGGGCTTTACTGTTTCGGGTTTCTTTGCGGCGCTTTAAACACCGCACTTATTTTACATTATTTCAGGAAAAAAGTCAATTATTAACCGTAACGGAGTATCAGTTGATTTCCTCTGAATCTTTTATTCTTGCCGTATCTGCCGCGCTTGTTCCCCAGCAGGTTTCAAGCAGCATATCCTCATCTGTTGGCAGCTTTACTTTAAAGGTAAAAGTGCCGCCCGCCGCTATTTGCTCGGTAAGCTGTTCTTTATCACCTATTTTCACCTTGCAGTATCCGCTTGCGTTTTCAGTACCCGCTGCTTTTAAAGTAACGGTATATTCGGTATTTTTCAAAATTTTATATACGCCGTTTTCTTTTTTTTCAACGGTTGTTTCGCCGTCTTTTCCTTTGGTTTCTACAACCGTTTCAAGCTGATAGTTAGCCGATTTAATTGTCTGTACTCCGCTGCCGACCGACGCGCTGAACCACGCCCAGCTGGCACCGCAAAGGCATATGGCGCAAATTCCCATTCCCACAAGAGACGGCGCTAACATTCTGTATATTCCCTTGCCGCCCTCTTCCTTTGCATGGCGGGGCTTGTGAAAAAAGGTCCCGTATACTCCGGAAACATTTTTTCCGTTTACAAACGGAATAAGACATAAATAATGACAGCGCAATTCCTTTAGCCAGTATAGATATTCGGCTCTGTCCTGTGCGCGGCGTATCTCCGATTTCAAGTACCTTGTATCATCATTAAATTGCCTGAAAAAAATCGCTGCTTTTACACAAAGAAGAAAAAAGAAACCGGCAGCCAGCACAACTGCCAAAATTATTGCACCGCTTTCGTTTTCCATTATATTCAGGTCTCCTTTCTTTATTCTTAATTATCCCGGCGTTCAAAAGGCACAAGCCCTTTGTTTATGCCCTTTGAACGCCCCTCCGCCCGAGGGTGGAGGGGGTGGAAATAGGGTTTTACTTAATAATCACGGATGTGCCGCTTTGCTGTGCGGTGTGTCCCGTACCGACATAGCTAGAGAGTGCGTCAATGTTCATGTTTGCAAAGGTTCCGCCGTTGAGAACTGTGAATGTGGCATAGCTCTGAACGAAAAACCCTTCTGTTCCGTCAAAGGTTCCGCCATTCACCGTCATTGCAGCACCGTTGGAAACTGCTTTGAAAGAATTTGAAGTTAAGGTTCCACCGTTGATTACGGCTGTTCCAAGATAGTCGTTGGAAAGGGCCCAATATCCGGTGGAGGTCACGGTCACATCATTTACGGTTAAATCGCCATATCTGCAATTCTTAATTCCACTGGAATCGGTATCAAGTTCCAAAGAGTTGATTTCCATCACTGCATGCGTAGTGGAAACACCAGGATCAAAATAATTCCAGCCATTGGTGATAGCAAAGCCATTTCCGTTCTTTAGGACGACCTTACCACCATTGAAGGTCATCTTGCCAAAGTTTTCAACTACATGCCATGTATTTCCATTGGCCCCGTCACGAGAAATTGTTCCGCCCTCGACTACACAGACTGCATTATCTCCGTTGCGAAGTGCTGCAGTGTTGCCCTTGAGGGAGATGATTTGACCGCTTTTATCTGCGCTTGAATCTGTCAGAGTAAGATGGCCTTTATTCAGAATGGTGTGCGATCCAGCATTCGTTACAGTGCGACCATTCAAATCCAGGGTTACATCCTTATCCGCAGGGATGACGAAGTTGTTGGTCGTAATGCTGTTCGTCAGCACGATATTGACAGGAGCTGTTGCATTGCTCACAATGGCCTGCAGTTCGTCTCCCGTTGTAACTAAAATAGGATATTCAGCATCTTTATCGTACTGATCGTCAATGCTGTCTTTCTCATATGTAGCCTGTGTAGCTACAACGGTCACGCATATTCCGGTCGCGGTTGCGTTCTGATATTCATTGCCGGCGGATTCTAACATATGATAGCCAAAAGACCACGCCGGAGAATAATCACCGGGCTTGAGAATTTCAGGCTCGGGATTCATATCATTCTCGGGTAACACAAGCTCAAGAACCTCGGCAAGTTTTCCTGTCACACCAAGTGCTTCGGGGATATACTCAAACTTAACTGCAAGCTTACCCTTATTAAGCACACGGACTTCAGGTACATAGTATGTGCAGCCCGGCTCCCAAAGAATCTGAGTGCCTTCGTCAGGAATTTTGCCCTCTACGAGGAACGGTAGGGTCTTGCCTTCGGCGTTGACCCAATTACCGTCGTTGTCCTTCATTTGCAATTCGATGTTCAGATTACCCGCCTGGATCTTATTGACCCCGGTGGATGCGGTGTCGGTGAACCACGCAAAGGTGGTGCCGATGAGCATTGCCACACACATAAGGATAGCCAGTGTGCTGGAAATCAATGCCCGCTTGGTAGATTTACTGCTTGTCATTGTTGTTTTACCTCCTTATTTAATATTTTCAATGACAATATGTAAAGCACGGATTTTCCGTGATTACACCGTAGTGGTGTCGGACGGTGTTTCGTCCGTTTTCGGCGTTTCGCCGCCGTTGCTTTGCGCCATTTGCGCTTTCATTTGCAAAAGCTCCTGCATCATGCGCTGTGTTTCGGCGCGTTCTTCTTCGATTTTATCCCTTTCGGCTTGCAGCTCCGCCTGCTGCTCGGCTTTGTATTTGCGGAAAAGGCGAATGCAGCGTATGCCCTCGCTTAATATCAGGAGCAGAAACGGAATAAGAATACAAACTATGTAGCCGGGCGTGGTTTTCAAAAACTGAAAAAACGTTCCGACTTTCGGAATATGCTTTTCATACTTTCCCAAAACATAGGGGTATGTTACAATGGTTTCATCATCGGTATCGGTGGTGGTACCGTAGGTAACAAAGCCGGGGTCGCCGTTTGCGTCGGTTGTAATTTTACGGATTTTATGCGTTACTGTCTCGCCGTAGTTCGCTGAATTTTGGGAGGTATAAGCGATAATGTCGCCCTCCCTGAGGGTTGCGGGGTCAACAGCCTTTACAAGCACAAGATCGCCGGCGCCAAAATCGGTCTTGCTCATTGAGTCGGAAAGAACTATAAACGCCTTATAGCCGAAAAGGTTGCGATCGGCACGGTCGAAAGTAGCTACCGATACGACCGTGAAAACCATCATACAGGCGGCAAGCGCCACTATAAGCCACACCGCAGCGGCGCGCAGTATTTTTAAAATTTTCATTGCAGCATCTCCTCGGTGCAAAGCTCTAAAAGTGTTTTCATTTCCTCGTCTGATACGGTGCTATCAGTATCAGGGCGACGGTATAACCTGTAAAAGCAATCCTCGCAAAGCTGACCGCAGCCTTTAACATAATTTTTACGCTCGCTTACCGGCATATCCGCCGGCACGCCGGCGTCCCTTCCGCAAAGCACGCATTTATCGTTCTCGGCAATTTTCATAACTTATGCACTCCTAATCAAACAGCCTGTTCGGGTTGTTTTTGGTCTGTGTTGCCTCGGCGCACATAGTAAATGTTAAATCGAGGTTTTGCGTTTCGCTGCCCTTTTCCTCGGGAAAATGAAAAGTAACCGTAAGGTCCTTGCGCTCTTTCAGCTTCAGATAATCGTCCGCCGCCGTTACATTTTCGGCGGACAGGCTTTTCGCCGTGCCCGAATAAAGCACCTTATCGCCGTCGGAAACGGTTATTTCAAGTACGTTTTCAAGCCCGCCCGAAACATCGGAAAAATAAATTTTATAGTATGCGTCGTATGTACTTTCGTTTTCAATGAAGAAGTTCTTTTTCACCGTCATTCCCGGCTCAAATAAGAATTCGTGCTCGCGTATTACCGGCTCGCCGCCGTTAAGGTTGATTTTTACACCGCCGGTTCTGAAAAGATTATTTTCTACCGCCACGCTTTCGTAAACCAAAGCGAATGTGGTAAAGCAAAGGCAAATTGCAAGTATTACGATTGCCGCTATGCCGCCGGTAAGTTTTTTAGCGGTTTTGGAATTATGCATTTTCTTCTTCCTCCCTGCGCCGACGGAAAATCAAAATTACCGTAAACAAGCCCGAAACCGCGGCGACGGCGATCCACGGAATAACCGAAGAGGTATCTCCGGTTTTCGGCGGGATAAGGCTGCCGGTTTCTTCCACCCACCAGCGGAAATCGGCAATTAAATCCTTATACTGGTAATCGTTGCCGACCGACGTATCAATATACGCCGTTATTTCATAGTAAAGCTCGTCTTCCGTATCCTTTTCCGATTTAAGGGTATAAGTCACACTCTGCGGCATATCCCTCATAAGTCCGTCATACATTTCCTCGCCGGTAGTGAGCAGCGTTATTTTCACCTTAAGCACTTCGGCTAATTTTTCATACCCGGGGCGCACGTCCGCCCGGTAATGTACCGTAACCGTGCCGTTATATGATACTTTTACACGGAAATATTTTGTCTCGCTGTCTCCCGGGAACATATTGCCTGCGTTAAACGGCTCGTTTTCCTCCGAATTGCCCTTATAAAGGCTGAGAGCGGCGGCTTTTTTCTCTTCTTTTTCGCTCCCGGCTGTATTTTGGGCTTTGCTGCTCTCAGGTGTACTCTCCGACGCGCCGCTTTCTGAGGAAGAAGCTATGTCCGATACGGTATCTGTTTCGGAGGTTATAAGATTATCCGGCACCGAAACCGCGGCGGGCGCGCTGCGCGAACGGTTGTTGCGCACAAGCACAGCCGCAAGGGCAACAAGGCTTAATACCAGCAGCACCGACAGCAAAATTATTATTACTTTAATTTTTTTGTTTTTTGTTTGTTTTTCCATAGCCGCAGCCTCCTTGCCCGTAGCTTAACACGCTTTTATTTTTTCGCTTTTAATATAGGCCTTAACAACGCTGAAAATCAGCTGAAAACTTTTTTCGGCAGCCTTTTCATTGCTCTCCTGCGGATCGCTTATCTGTTTCATTGCCTCGCCCAAAAGCGTATCCAGAATATGGTGCAGAACCGCGCGCACATCAACCGTTTCGGGAAAAGCGGTTTTCATTTTTTCAATAAGAGCCGTATACCGCTGCATATGCGCGGCATATGAATACTTCTGAAACGACGAGGAATAATAATACCGAACGTAAAACGTCAGCTCCTGCGGGCGCTCCATAACAAAATTCCAGCACTTCATAAAAAGAACCCGACAGCGCATTTCGTAATCTATACTGTCGTATTTAAGCACAGGAAAATTTTCAATTATTGTGTTTAAAAATTCCGTATCGGCTTTATCGAATGTTTTGGCAATCAAATCTTCCTTACTCTCAAAAAGGCGGTATATGTAGGCTACGTTAATTCCGCTGAGAGAGCAAATCATGTTTGTAGCCGTGTTTTCAAGGCCCTTTTCGGCAATTATTCTTACCGTTGCGTCCATAAGCTCCTGTTTCCGTTCCTCGTTCAAATCTTTTTTGTAATGCATTTTTTGCCCTCCTTCCTAAGCGCTTGCTACAAAAATCGACTTTAAAAAGGCAAACCGCAGGCTTTAGCGGCGGCGGTCCGCCCTAGTATAATTAAAGGTTTCGCAGAGTTCGGCACTCTGCGAAACAACCTCGCGCAAAAGCGGATAAAAGGGCGTTTTTAGAATAATCATATATTTAAAATCAGCCGCTTTGACTGCGCATTTTAAAATCCTGCTGCCGCCAGCTTATTCATATTTGCGCGTTTAAGCTCCATTGAAGAATGAACATAGCGTTCAAGCGTAATGGAGGTATTGGCATGCCCTAAAATTTCGGAAAGCGATTTTATTTCAAACCCCACTTCAACCGCTCTTGTTGCGAATGTATGGCGCAGGGTATGGCAATGCACCCCCGAAAGCCCACAATCCCGCGTGTATTTCCCAACTCTGTACTGCAATGCGCGCGGCTCCATGTAATCCGCGGTTCCGGTCAGTACATACGCCGAGCCGCTGTCAGGCAGCATTTGTCGGCACAGATTTGTCAGGTTTTCGGTCATAGGAATAGTTCTGGCAGACGTATCGCTTTTGGGTCTGCCTATTATCACCTTTGTTTTATTTTCGTTTCGGCAATCCATGTCGCGCAGCCTCTGCATTGTGCTGTCAATACGCACGGTTTTATCGTTCAGCGAAATGTTATCCCATTTCAGCGCGCACAGCTCGCCTATGCGTATTCCCGTAAACAAAGCCAAAAGCAGCCCGAATTTGCATGGGTCTGTGTTTGTAAGCAGATAATCCACAAACAGCTTTTGCTCCGTTGGAGACAAAACACGCATTTCTTTCCTTTCTTTTTTCGGGTAGTTAATTTCGGGTTTATTAAAAATATCGTGAAATTCCGCCGAAACATATTTGATTATCCCATGCAGTATAACGAGAATATCATGCACCGATTTCGGCGAAAGTTCCTCTGCAAAACTTAATGTATCGGTAAATTCGGTTATAATTTCTGTTGTTATTTCGCAAGGCTTAAATTTGCCCAAATGCGGCTCTATATGCTTTTTAATCACCGATTCGTACTTAATATAGGTAGACTCACGGATTTTCAGAGCTCTCAGCCGCAGCCATTCGCCGCAGTAAAATGAAAACGACGGCTTCTCATGTACTTTCTGCGGTACTTCACCGCCGTATACCTCTGTTTTGCATTTAATTACCTTTTCCTTTGCCTCGCGGTAGGTTTTGCCGTAGCAAAAGCCGTATATAATTTTGCCCGATATATCCCGTGCCTTTATATACCTTGCTTCCCAACGTCCGTCCTTACGCTTAAATATGTTTTCCCCTTTTGACATTTCCAAAATCTTCCTTTCTTTTTAAACAGAATTATATTTTAGCCTATTTGACTGCTCATTTGACTGCCCAAAGGCTTTAAATATCGGCAAATTGCAAAAAAATGCCATTCTCCGCAATCGCGAATTATAAATTTCAAAAAAAATTTACCGTTTTTTGTTTTCCCTCTTGCATTTTTGTAAGGCTTATGCTATAATTTACCCGTAATAGGCAGAAGACAGGCTTTTGATTTAGTGCCGAACTCTGCGAAAAAAAAGACATAAAAAAAGCGCCAACCGATTTCTCGGTTGGCGCTTCAGCCTGTCGAAAAAGTCCAGCAAAAGCTGGGCTTTTTTACGTACATATGGTATAATAGAAGC
>CAJJPG010000045.1 GCA_905193585.1 uncultured Oscillospiraceae bacterium | reverse complement strand
GGCAAGTTTTCGGTTGTAGGCTTCGGAGCGATAATCACAAAGGCGGGTCTGCCTTTTGAAATCAGGCTTCGCGATATATACGACGATATGAATACGGTAATAGAAAAATATAAGCCCGACGATATGTCGGTAGAAAAGCTTTATTTCAACACAAACACCACCACGGCAATAGATGTAGCGCAGGCAAGGGGAGTAATAGTGCTTTCTGCCGCGCAAAACGGGCTAAATATATCGGAGTACACCCCCTTGCAGGTAAAGCAGGCTATAACCGGCTACGGCAGGGCGGAAAAACGGCAGGTAATGGAAATGATAAAGAGCTTTTTAAACCTTGAAAAGGTGCCGAAGCCCGACGACACCGCCGATGCGCTGGCACTCGCGGTTTGCCACGCAAATTATTCGGGTACCGATTATTCACGATTATATAAGGAGGCGGGCAGATGATTGCGTCTTTAAGAGGAAAACTGATATATACCGACAATACCTCGGCGGTGGTAGAGTGCGGCGGCGTGGGTCTTCGCTGCACCGTTACGAAAAACACGCTTTACCGCCTGCCGCCAAAGGGCAGCGAGGTATTTTTATACACGCACTTGGCGGTGCGCGAGGATTCGCTCGACCTTTACGGCTTTGAGAGCGAGGCGGAGCTTAACGCCTTTAAGCTGATAACCTCGGTAAACGGGGTAGGCGCAAAGCTGGGCATTGCCATTCTTTCGGAATTTGAGGCGGATAGGCTCACCGTTTACATTGCAAGCGGCGACGCAAAGGCGCTTACCGCAGCTGCGGGGGTCGGGATAAAATTAGCGCAGAGAATAGTGCTTGAATTAAAGGATAAGGTGGGCGCCATTGCAGAGGACGGCGAGGATATAAAGGCGATAGGCAACGCCACGGCGCACACAAACTCATCAGAGGCGGTGGCGGCGCTTGTGTCGCTCGGGTATTCGCAGGGCGAAGCGTCTCTCGCCGTGGGCAGGCTCGACCAGACACTTACTGCCGAAGAGCTTATTAAGCAGGCGCTTAAATCCCTTGCAAGGAGGATATAACCCTTGATAGAACAGGAAATGGATTTTGAAAACCGCATTGTAGCCCCCGAGTACGATTATAAAGAGGACGAGGCGGAGCTATCCCTGCGCCCTAAAACCCTTAACGAATATATAGGGCAGAAAAAGGCTAAGGAAAATTTGAGCATATACATTAAAGCGGCGCTCGGCAGGCACGAATCGCTCGACCATGTGCTGCTTTACGGCCCGCCGGGACTCGGTAAAACCACCCTCTCGGGCATTATTGCAAAAGAAATGGGGGTTAATTTGCGCGTAACATCGGGCCCCGCAATTGAAAAGCAGGGCGACTTGGTAGCTATACTGACATCTCTTAACGAGGGCGACGTGCTTTTTATTGACGAAATTCACCGCCTGCCGCGAAATGTTGAGGAAATACTTTACCCTGCGATGGAAGATTTCTCGCTTGATATTATACTCGGTAAAGGCCCCTCGGCGCGGTCTATAAGGCTTGACGTGCCGCACTTCACCCTTGTGGGCGCTACTACGCGCTCGGGGCAGCTTACCGCCCCCTTGCGCGACCGTTTCGGGGTGCTGCTGCGCTTGGAGCTTTACACCCCAGAGGAACTTGCGCAGATAATAACCCGCTCGGCGGGAATTTTGGGCATTGAAATAGAAAAAGACGGCGCGCTCGAAATAGCCTCGCGCTCGCGCGGAACGCCGCGTATTGCAAACCGCCTGCTTAAACGCGTGCGGGATATTGCGCAGGTTGAATTCCGCGGCGACATTACCGAAGAAGTAGCGCGCGCCGCCCTTGCAAGGTTTGAAATTGACGAACTGGGTCTTGACGATTTCGACCGCAAAATGCTAACAACCATAATAACCAACTACTCGGGCGGACCTGTGGGGCTTGATACCCTTGCCGCCGCGGTAGGTGAGGAAGCCGTGACGATTGAAGATGTGTACGAGCCCTATTTAATGCAGATAGGCTTTTTAACGCGCACGGCGCGCGGCAGGTGCGTTACCGCCTTAGCATATGACCATTTAGGAATACGGCGGAGCGAAAACGCCGCGCAGCAATCAATTTTTTAATTTTTTAAGGAGTGTTTACAATGGGCAGATTATTCGGAACAGACGGCGCAAGAGGTATTGCAAACAAGGAGCTTAACTGCGAGCTTGCCATGAATATAGGCAGAGCGGCGGCTTATGTGCTTACCGAGAAAACCACCGAAAAACCAAAGGTGTTAATCGGTAAGGATACCCGCGTTTCTTCAAATATGCTTGAAATGGCGCTGGCGGCGGGGCTTTGCTCTGTCGGGGCGGACGTTGTGCTTGTGGGCTTTGTGCCTACCCCCGCAATCGCATATCTTGTAAAGGATAGGGAGGCGGACGCGGGAATTATGATTTCCGCCTCGCACAATCCCTGCGAATATAACGGAATAAAGATATTTGATGGCAACGGCTTTAAGCTGCCCGACGCGCTAGAGGAAGAAATCGAGGCGCTTGTGCTTGACGATATGAGCCCCATTGAGTTCCCCGTGGGCGGCGACGTGGGCAGTGTTTTCGCGCGCTACGATTATGTTGATTTATATATCGACCACCTTGTGCGGTCTGTAAGAGCCGACCTTACGGGAATGAAAATAGCCATTGACTGCGCTAACGGCTGCGCCTCCTACACCGCCGAAAAATTCTTTAAAAAGCTGGGCGCCGACGTGCATATGATGCACGATAACCCCAACGGCGTTAATATAAACGCGCGCTGCGGCTCAACCCATATGGAAGACCTTATTGACTATGTAAACGGTCACAGCGTTGATTTAGGGTTGGCTTTTGACGGCGACTCTGACCGCTGCTTGGCAGTGGACGAAAACGGCAAGCTGATAGACGGCGACCGAATGATAGCCGTTTTTGCGCTGGATATGAAAAACAAGGGCATTTTAAAGGACGATACCGCCGTGGTAACGGTTATGACCAATATGGGCTTTAAGCGCTTTGCCGAGGAAAACGATATTACCGTTCTTGAAACCAAGGTGGGCGACCGCTATGTGCTTGAAGAAATGCTGAAACACGACTACAAGATAGGCGGCGAGCAATCGGGGCATATTATATTCAAAAACTTTGCAACCACGGGCGACGGTCAGTTATCGGGCGCAATGCTCGCGTCAATCATTTCGTCTTCCGGCAAGGCGGCTTCCGAAATTGCATCGGTTATGACGGTACTGCCGCAGACCCTTGTAAACATTACCGCGTCACCCGAGCTTAAAGCTAAACTTACAACGGATAAAGAAATTATCGGCGCTATTGACGAGGTTAAAAAGACCCTCGGCAAGCGCGGCAGAATACTTGTGCGCGCCTCGGGCACCGAGCCGCTCATACGCGTAATGCTTGAGGGCGACGACATTGTTGAAATTAAGCGACTTGCAAAGCAGGTTGCGAAAGTAATTGAGGGAAAAGCATAAAATGAGAACCGTCACGGGATTTGACGATTACGAGCTTATAGACGCAGATGCGGGCGAGCGGCTTGAACGCTGGGGCGATATTATTCTTATCCGCCCCGACCCGCAGATAATATGGTCAGGCAAGCGCACCGATAAGCGCTGGAACGGAGCAAACGCCGTATATCACCGCTCTAAAAGCGGCGGCGGATATTGGGAAACGCTTAAAAAAGTACCCGACGTTTGGAGTATTGAATATAAGGGGCTTACATTCCGCCTGAAGCCTATGGGCTTTAAGCACACGGGGCTTTTCCCCGAGCAGGCGGTAAACTGGGATTTGGCGGCTGAAATCATTAAAAAAGCCGACCGCCCGTTATCCGTATTAAACCTTTTCGCATATACGGGGGGCGCTACAGTCGCCTGCCTTAAAGCGGGGGCGAAAGTGACCCACGTGGACGCTTCTAAGGGTATGGTGCAGTGGGCAAAGGAAAACGCGGCGGCAAGCGGGCTTAGCGATAAGCCAGTTCGCTGGCTTGTGGACGATTGCCTTAAATTTGTAAAGCGAGAGGTGCGCCGCGGCAATAAGTACGATGCGTTAATAATGGACCCGCCCTCTTACGGCAGAGGACCCGACGGCGAGGTTTGGAAGTTGGAACAGCAATTAACCGAGCTTTTAACCGAAACGGGCAAGTTGCTCTCAGATAACGCGGAGTTCTTCTTCCTTAATTCCTACACGGGCGGGCTTTCGCCCTCAATACTCAATTACATGGTAAGCCGCTATGTAATAAAAAACCGCCCGGGCGCGGTTGCAACCGATGAAATAGGGCTTTACGTAACCGATAAAAAAATCAGCCTGCCCGCGGGCAATACTACTGTTTGGATAAGAGAAAATGGATAATATAATTGAAGTTAAAAACGTGACCTATGAATATACCGACGAGGAAAAGACCTTTGCCGCTGTTAAAAATTTATCGCTTAATATAGAGCGCGGCAGCTTTACGGTAATTTTGGGTCACAACGGCTCGGGAAAATCCACACTTGCGAAAATGCTCAACGGCTTAAATAAGCCCACCTCGGGCGACGTGCTTGCCGACGGCATTAACACAAAGGATGAGGAAACCGAAATTGAGGTAAAACGCAAGGTGGGTATGGTTTTTCAAAACCCCGATAATCAGATAATCGCCTCAATTGTGGAAGAAGACGTGGCTTTCGGCCCCGAAAACCTCGGCATACCGCCAAAGGAAATTGAGAAAAGGGTAGAGGACGCGCTTAAAGCCGTTGATATGTGGGAGTTCAGAAAATCCACCCCGCACCATTTATCGGGCGGGCAAAAGCAGCGCATAGCCATAGCGGGAATAATAGCAATGCAGCCCGAGTGCCTGGTGCTGGACGAGCCTACCGCAATGCTGGACCCCAAGGGCAGGGCAGAGATAATATCAACTCTCCACCGTTTGAACCAAGATAAGGGGATAACCGTAGTGCTTATAACCCACTATATGGAGGAGGCGGAAAACGCCGACCGAGTAATAGTGATGAACGACGGCGAAATTATAGCCGACGATAAACCAAAGGTTATTTTTTCGGACGTTGAAAGATTGAAAAAAGTGGGGCTTGACGTACCGCAGACCGCCGAGCTTTTGTATAATTTAAAGAAAAACGGCTTTGCGGTTGATACCCACGCGCTTTCTATAAAAGAAGCAGCCGAGCAGATAATATCGGCGCTTCATTCGGAGGAAAAGTAGTTTGTCAGTTTTAGAGGTGAAAAATCTTACCCACACCTATGACGGAAATACACCGTTTGTAAACGACGCGGTTAAAAACGTTTCGTTTACCGCCGAAAAGGGCAAAATAATAGGTATTATCGGTCATACGGGGTCGGGCAAATCAACCCTTGTGCAGCACCTTAACGGGCTGCTTAAACCCACTTCGGGCGAGATACTGGTTGATGATAAAAACATATGGGAAAACCCGAAAGAAATACGCAAAATACGCTCTAAGGTGGGGCTTGTTTTTCAATACCCCGAATATCAGCTTTTTGAAGAAACCGTGTTTAAAGACGTTTCTTTCGGTCCCGCAAATATGGGGCTTTCGGGCGAGGAGCTTGAAAAAAGGGTGCTTGATACCTGCCGCCTTGTGGGTATTCGCGATGAGTATCTTCAAAAATCCCCCTTTGATTTATCGGGCGGGGAAAAACGGCGCGTGGCTATTGCGGGCGTTATGGCAATGCGCCCCGAAATAATCGTGTTCGACGAGCCTACTGCGGGGCTTGACCCCAAAGGCCGCGAGGACGTTATGAAAATAATATTCGATTACCGTGCCGCTGCCCCTGCCACCGTTATTGTAATATCCCACAGCATGGAGGATATGGCGGTACTGGCGGATAAGCTGCTGGTTATGAACAAGGGCAGCCTGTTTATGTTTGATACTACGGAAAACGTCTTTAAAAACGGCGATAAACTGCGCGAAATAGGCTTAAACGTTCCTATTGTAACCCGCGTTTTTTATGAGCTTAAAGCCGCGGGGCTCTGCGTGCCGAACGATGTTTTCACGGTGGAACGCGCCGTAAAGGTGTTAGCTGATATGAAAGCGAGGGCGCGCAATGCTTAAGGATATTACTTTCGGTCAGTATTATGAGGGGCGCTCGGTAATTCACAAAACCGACCCGCGCGTTAAAATTTTGCTTATGATACTGTTTATAGTATTTGTTTTTCTGGCAAAAAACGCTTTTGCCCTTACCTTTGCGGGGGTATCTGTACTTGCCGTTATGCTTATTTCCCGCGTGCCGCTGCGGCTTTACCTTAAAAACATAAAGGCTATTTTGCCCGTGCTTATTTTCACGGCATTAATAAACGTTTTCTACGGCGAGGGCGAAACGCTTGTGCGCCTTTGGAAACTGACGATTACCACGGGCGGCGTTTACCGCGCGCTCTTTATGGCGGCGCGAATTGTAATGCTTATATTCATAAGCGGGGCGCTGACTTACACCACAACGCCGAACGATTTGACCGACGCTATAGAAAGCCTGCTTTCCCCCCTTAAATTTATAGGGCTTAAAAACGCGGTGCACACCCTTGCCATGATGATGACCATTGCTTTAAGGTTTATACCCACGCTTATTGAAGAGGCGGAAAAGATAATGAACGCCCAAAAGGCGCGCGGTGCCGACCTTGAAAACGGAAAGCTGAAAGACAGAGTAAAAGCCCTAATACCTATTTTAATACCGCTTTTAATATCGGCGGTGCGCAGGGCTTACGAGCTTGCCGAGGCTATGGAGTGCCGCTGCTACAACGGCGGCGAGGGCAGAACCCGCATGAAGCAAATGCACCTTAAATCCTGCGACCTTTGGGTATCGCTTGCGTCTGCCGCAATGTGCGGCGGGGTAATAGCCCTTAATATACTTTTATAGAAAGGTAAGACGGCTGTGAAACGAATGTTGCTTACAATCGCATATGACGGCACGGCGTTTCACGGCTGGCAGGTGCAGCCTAACGGCATAACCGTGCAGGAAACGCTGCAAAACGCGCTTGAAAAGCTGCTCGGCACACGCCCTGCGGTCACGGGGTGCAGCCGTACCGACGCGGGCGTTCACGCGCGGGAGTTTTGCTGCCACTTTGACTGCGAAGAAAAATTTCCCGAAAACGCCTTTTTGCGGGGACTTGATTCCCTTTTGCCACCCGACATTGCGGTGAAAAATGTAAAAAAAGTTGCAAATGACTTTCACGCGCGGTATAATGCCTGTGGCAAGACCTACGCTTATTACATTTTAAACAGCCAAAAAAGAGACCCGTTTTTATCGCGCTACTCGTGGCAGATTGAAAGGCCGCTTGATTTAGAGAAGATAAACCGCTTTTGCGGGCAGATTACAGGCGAGCATGATTTTTATGCCTTTTCTTCATCGGGCAGGTCGGTAGAGGATACCGTGAGGTGCGTAAGCTTTTGCAAAGCGGAGCGGCAGGGCGATATGGTAATACTTAAAATCACCGCGAACGGCTTTCTTTACAATATGGTGCGGATAATCGTCGGAACAGCCGTAGCAATATCAGACGGGCGGTGTTTATTACCGCAAGACAGCCGCATTTTTGAAGAAAAAAAGCGCGAGCTTGCGGGAGATACCGCGCCGCCGCAGGGCTTGTTTCTTGAAAAAATTATATATCCGGGGGATGAAAATGCCTGAATACAGAAAAAAGCGGGTGAACCGCTTTAAGCCGGCGCCGCGCCGCAAAAAAAAGCCGATAGAAGCGGCGGAAGACATTAAAATGTCCCCGACCGAAAAGCGCGGCAAAAAAACCGAAAAAGCGGCAAAAGAAGAAAATAACGAACTGCCGCTGCGCGTTGTAAACGGCAAAAAGCTGGAAAGACGGCGCAAAACCAAAATTTTTGTTTCCGCGGCGGCAATTATATCCCTTATTTTAACGGTTATACACATTATTTTGCCCGTAGGAATTACGGAAAACCTTGAAAATCTTGTTTCACTCATAGGCAACGGCTCATACCCCATAAACCTTGAAAGCAGCGATACGCTGAACACTGTGTCCCGCGGGATGTACTACTATGTTTTAACCGATACCCGCCTTAACGCCTTTACAAACGGCGGCAAGGAGATATATTCGAACTCCCACGGCTTTGAAAGCCCCGTATTAAAAACCTCGGCTACCAGAGCCATGGTATTCGACCAAGGGGGAAACGAAGCGTATATTTACAATTTAAAGGAGCAAAAACAAAGCCTTAAAACGGATACGGAAATTATCAACGCCGCAATATCCGATTCGGGCGTATACGCCGTAATAACCCGCTCGGAATCCTATGCCTCGGTAGTAACCGTTTACTCAAGGGGCGGCAAAAAGATATACACATGGTATTCTTCATCCGATACGGTGAACAACGTAGCAATAGCGCCGAACGGCAAAAAAATTGCAATAACGGCGTTTAATGCGGCAAACGGTAAGTTTAATTCAAAAATTTGTATTCTTAATTTCAATTCGGCAAACCCAATAAACACCGTGAATATTGAGGGCGGACCCGTAATGACCCTTGAAAGTTTTCACCGCGCGGGCTTTATTGCCGCAACCGAAAACAAGCTGTTTTTTACCGATTGGTCGGGCAAGGGCAGCAGTGAATATAAAAATGACTACACGTTATCCTGTCTGCGCCCGGGTGCGGGCGGCACGGTTGCCGTTTTCAACCGCGAAAGCGACCGCGCCGATAACCGGATAGTGCTTTTCGGCACAAAGGGTCAGCAGAAAAAGGAATTTGAATTTAAAGGGACGGTAAGTGATATTGCGGTATCAGGCGGGCATATTTATTGTATTAGCGATACCGAGGTATTTCTTTACGGCAGCGACGGTAAGCTCTTGCGCAAAGCCGAGTGCGGATTCGGCGGCGTAAATATAGCGCCGCTCGGCAGAACTTTAGCGGCGGTGATTACCGATAACCGCATTGATAAAATTCAGCTTGAACAAAAATAAAAAGGAGAGAACAGTATGAACTTTTTACTTGACCTTATTGTTTTGGCAATTATAGCGGCAGTGGCTTTAATTTCGGCAAGGCGCGGTTTTGTGCGCGTGGCTATTGAATTGGTGGGCTTTATAGCCGCAATTTTCATAACGTTTACAATAAGTACACCATTGGCAAGCCTTACATATGATAAAATAATAGAGCCGCCTATTGTTTCCTCGGTAGGCAAGGCGACCGGCGACAGCGTTACCCAAATCACCGATGAGACTTGGAACGCTCTGCCCGAATTTATCAGAAAGCATTCCGAAAGCGCGGGCTTTTCAAAGGAAAGCATAAACAAGAGCATTAACGATAATATTGGCAGCGGCGCCGTAAGCGCGGCAAAAGCCGCCTCGCAGGGCGTTGTAAAGCCGATTGTCGCAAAGCTGCTTGCGGTTTTGTACGGCATAATTATAATGGTAATACTTATTTTCCTTGTAAAAATCCTTGCAAAATTCTTAAACGGCGTGTTCTCTTTCAGCATTGTGGGAAAGCTAAACCGAATACTCGGCGGTATTGTAGGTATTCCACAGGGAATAATAATTGCAATGCTTTTCTGCCTGGTAATCTCGCTTATTGTTCCGCTGACAAACGGAGGATTTTTGATTTTTAAAACCGAGGCAATGGAAAAATCGTGGTTTTTCACGCATTTTTCCTTAAATTTGTTGTCGTAAGCCATATTACGCCAAAATAACGAAACGGAGACCTAAAATGAAGCTTTGTTCAAGATGTAAAAAACGCCCGGCGGTTGTATTTGTCGCCAACGCGGCGGATACCAATTCCGAACCGGACGGACTTTGCCTTGTTTGCGCAAAGGAGCTGGGCATAAAGCCTATTGACGATATGCTGAAAAAAATGGATATAACAGATGATGACATTGCCGCCATGAGCGAGCAGTTTATGGATATAATGTCGCCCGACGGCGACGGTATCGACGATGAAGCCCTTAACGATGAAACGTTTGATTTGGGCACCGCCCCCGCCATACCGTTTTTAAATAAGATTTTCGGCTTTTCGGGCGGAGACGATAAAAAGGCGGAGGATAAAAAGTCCGACGTTAAGGACGGAACCGATAAAAAGCCTAAGAAAAAGCGCCGCCGCTTTACCGAGCAATACTGCACCAACCTTACCGAACGCGCGCGCGAGGGCAAGCTTGACAGAATTATCGGCAGGGATAAAGAGCTTTACCGCACAATACAGATTTTATCCCGCCGCACCAAAAATAACCCATGCTTAATAGGCGAGCCGGGCGTGGGCAAAACCGCCATTGCCGAGGGGCTTGCAATTAAAATTGCCGAGGGCAGCGCCCCCGCAAGGCTTTTGGATAAGGAAATTTATCTGCTCGATTTAACGGGGCTGGTAGCCGGCACGCAGTTCAGGGGTCAGTTTGAAAGCCGCGTAAAGGGCTTGGTGGATGAAATTAAAGAAGCGGGAAATATCATCCTGTTTATTGATGAAATTCATAATTTAGTGGGCGCGGGTGACTCAGCCGAAGGCTCGATGAACGCCGCAAATATCTTAAAGCCTGCGCTATCCCGCGGCGAAATTCAGGTTATAGGCGCCACCACATTTAAAGAGTACCGCAAGTATATTGAAAAGGATGCCGCGCTTGAGCGCCGCTTTCAGCCCGTTACGGTCGAAGAACCGTCGGTTGCCGAAACCGAAAAGGTGCTTATGGGCGTTAAAGGTTATTACGAGGGCTTTCACGGAGTTAAAATACCCGATGAAATTATAAAAAAAGCCGTGCTTTTATCCGAGCGCTACGTTACCGACAGGTATCTGCCCGATAAGGCAATAGACCTTTTGGATGAGGCGTGCGCCTGCGCCAGCCTTGCAAACAAGGCGGTAGACGAGCTTTACAACGCTAACAAAAAGCTTGCCGAATATAACGACCAACTCGAAGAGCTTGAAAGCGACGTTGAACACCCCGACTACGAAAAACAGGCAATGGTAAGGGTGGAAATAGAAAAATACAAAAATATCGCGGCAGGACTTTATGAGCCCGCGTCCGATTGCACCGTAACCGACGCCGATATTGCAAAGGTTATTGAGCTATGGACGGGTATTCCTGCCTCAAAGGTTCAGGAAAGCGACCTTAAAAAGCTGGCTGGGCTTGAAAGTGCGCTTAATAAGCGCATAATAGGGCAGGAGGAGGCTACGCACCTTGTCGCCGCCGCCGTTAAGCGCTCGCGTATTCACACAAACAATCTGCACCGCCCCGCCTCATTTATTTTTGTAGGACCTACGGGCGTGGGTAAAACAGAGCTTGTAAAGGTGCTGTCAGAGCAGCTTTTTGACACACCCGAAACCCTTATCCGCCTTGATATGTCGGAATTTATGGAGAAGCACTCGGTATCCCGCATAATAGGCGCGCCGCCCGGATACGTCGGGTATGACGAGGCAGGTCAGCTCACCGAAAAGGTGCGCAGAAAGCCGTATTCAGTGGTGCTGTTTGACGAAATCGAAAAAGCCCACCCCGATGTACTGAACGTGTTGTTGCAAATTCTTGACGACGGCAGAATTACCGACGCGCAGGGCAGAACAGTGAACTTTGAAAACACCATAATCGTTATGACCTCAAACGCGGGCAGCGACCGCAGCGAAAATCTGCTCGGCTTCGGCAAAACGCAGGCGGACGCGTCAAAAGAAAAGGCGCTTAAAGCGCTTGAAAGCTTTTTACGCCCTGAGTTTATAGCGCGCGTGGATGAAATAGTGGTATTTTCACCCTTAACGCCCGAATCGCTTGCTAAAATCGCAGAGCTTATGCTTACAGAGCTTAAAGACTCGCTTTCAGAGCGGCTTATTGATTTTAAATTTGATAACAGCGTTTGCACCTATCTTGCCGAGAAATGCGGCAACGGCAAGCGCGGGGCAAGGGAACTCAGAAATACCATTCGCCGCGAAATTGAGAATAAGCTTGTAGATATTATCGTCGATAACGGCGAGGGCAGCATAAAAGCGCTTAACTGCACCGCCGCACCCGATATTAAAATAGAGGTTGAATATTCAAAATAATGCTATCTAAATGAAAAACGAGGTCAGAAACCGCGCAAACGCAGTTTCAAACTGGGATAAATAATTTAATGGGAGAGATTTTTATGAAAAAGGGTATAGCAATTCTTATAGCTGTTTTTGCGGTTATCGGTATTATAATCGGTACGATTGCGGGCAGCTACAATGGGCTTGTAAGCCAGCAGGAAGAGGTTGAAAACAAACATTCCGTAATTTCCGTTCAGCTCCAGCGCAGAGCCGACCTTATTCCGAACTTTGTAAATACCGTAAAGGGCTACTCAGATTACGAGCAGAAGACCTACACCGCCGTAACCGAGGCGAGAAACGCCGTTGCGGGCGCTAAAACCGCAGGCGAGCAGACAAAAGCATCCGAGCAGCTTGACAGCGCAATTTCGGTTTGGGTAAACGCCGTAACCGAGGCTTACCCCGAGCTTAAAGCAAACGAGAATTATAAGGCGCTGCAGGATGAGCTTGCAGGCTCCGAAAACCGTATTGCCGTTGCCCGCAAGGATTACAACGACGCTGCAAAGTCCTATAATTCAAGCGTAAGGCGCTTCCCAAAAAACATTATCGCGGGTATGTTCGGCTTTGAAAAGGTGGAATATTTTGAAGCGCAGGCAGGCAGCGAAAGCGTTCCGCAGGTAAGCTTTGATTAAGCTTATGAAAAGAATTTTAAGTATTGCCGTCGCCGCCGTTTTGCTGTTACTTGCAAGCGTCGGCGCAGCGGCGGCAAAGAAATACCCCGAGCCTACCGACCGTTTTTTCATAAACGATTACGCCGATG